>NZ_CP119676.1:369166-738333 GCF_029318635.1 Varunaivibrio sulfuroxidans
CGGGGGCGTCGAAAATTGACGGCGTTCTGGGCACTAGCGGCTGGAACTGGACCCTTCAGGACGCCGGCTCCAAAGTGTTCACCAAGGCGTTCGAGGCCGAGTACGGCTTCCCGCCATCCCAGGCGGCGCAGACGTGTTACTGCCAGACGTTGCTTTACGCCAATGCGTGCGAAGTGGCGGGAACGTTCTATCCGCCGGAGGTTATCAAGGCCCTGGAAGGGTTCGAGTTCGAGGGAATGGGGCTATCGGGGAAAACCCTGTATCGGGCGGCCGATCACCAGTGCTTCAAGGACATCTTGGTGGTGCGCGGTAAAGGCCCGGATAAGAAGAAGGGCGAATACGACCTTCTCGAAGTGGTCGAGGAAGTGCCTCGCGACGTCGTCACCTACGATCCGAAAATTTTCGGCGGCGAGCTCGGCCCTTACAAGCCGGCCTAAGTCCTCTTTCGATACGGACGCGCCCGCCGGAAACGGACGCGTCCGTATTTCTTTTTCGAACGTCCGTCGTCGGCCTCTTGACCTTTCTGTTTCGAGTGAGAGACCTCGGGCGCGGCCGTCGCCGCGTGGAATGGGTCAAGGCGGCGGGGCCGCCTCGGCCTCGTGCCGCGGTCGGGTGATGGTTATATTGGGTGGAGCGCATCAATGTCAGGGACGCTGACGAACCATATTTTTCTGCAATTTGTGACCGGGTTGCAATTAGGCGCGATATACGCCCTGATCGCTTTGGGCCTGACCTTGGTGTTCGGCACTCTGGGGTTGGTCAATTTCGCCCATGGGGCGTTGTTCATGTTGGGCGCCTACCTGGCGGTCGTCATCGCCGCCAAGTTCGGTTTCATCGCCGCCATCGTCGGCGTGCCGATCATCCTTTTCATCGTCGGGCTTATCCTGGAAAAGGGGTTGATCCGTTTTTTCTATCAACGCCCGCACACGGATCAAATTCTGGTGACGTTCGGCCTGGCGATCGTGGTTCAGGAAACCCTGAAGTGGATCTTCGGGGCCAACAATCTGCCGTTTTCCCTGCCCAGTTGGGGGGTCGGGATTATCAAGATGCACGAATGGGTTCCCTTCTTGGAAGGTTTCGTGGTGTATCCTAAGTGGCGCATCATCTTGATCGGCGTCTCAATGACGACGGTCGCCGCCCTGTTCGTATTGTTACAGTTCACCCGCTTCGGCCTGATCGTTCGCGCCGGAATGCGCGACGCCGAAATGCTGCGGTTTCTCGGCATCGACATCAACAAGCGCTTCGCCATCGTCTTTGGATTGGGGGCGATGATCGCCGGCATCGCCGGGGTTTTTGGCGGCCCGGTGACCCAGGTCGATCCCGAAATCGGAATGAACATGCTGGTGCCGTCGTTTCTGGTTGTCGTCATTGGCGGCATGGGCTCGCTGCCGGGCGCGGTGCTCGCCAGTTTCCTGCTCGGCCTCGCGCTTAGTTTCACGGCTGAATATTCGGCGATCCAGCAGATTATCGTCTACGTGATCGCCGTCGTCGTTCTGTTGGTGCGCCCGCGCGGTCTGATGGGACAAAAGGGACTGATGGAAGAATGATGAACAAGACATATCCCTCCTTTTGGCGCGCCAATGCGCCGGTGGCGTATTTCGCGGTGATCGTGTTGACGATGCCGTTCTGGTTTCCTCTGATCGGGGGGTATCCCGGCCTGGACACAAAAATTCTGATTTGGGCGATTTTCGCCATCGGGTTCGATATTTTGCTGGGCTATATGGGGTACCTATCGTTCGGGCATGCCGCGTTTTTCGGTATTTCCGCCTATACGACGGGCTTGATGTTGTTGCACTACTCGTCGGAAATCGTCCCTGCGATGTTGATGAGCGTGGTTGTGACGACCGTGGCGGCCCTGATTATCGGGATGCTGACCTTGCGCCGTTCGGGCATTTATTTTTCGATTCTAACCCTGGCGTTCGGTGAGATGTTTTACAGTTCCGCGGTCTCCACGTTGCAATCTTGGACCGGGGGCGATAACGGCCTGACGGGGCTGCCGACGCCGACCCTGTTCGGGTCGGTGATCAAGGATACCGATGTTTTTTATTTGACGGCCTTTTTCGCCATCGTGGCGTATTTTACCGCACGTAGAATAGCATCCTCGCCTTTCGGGCTAATGCTCAGGGCGATCAAATCGAACCAGGACCGCCTGGAGTTCACGGGAATCAATGTTCAACGCTATAAAATTTCAGGGTTTGTCGTTAGTGCGATCTTCGCCGCGTTCGCAGGCTCGCTGATGGTGATTTACGAACCTTACGTGGCGACCGAGTTTCTGCATTGGTCAACCTCGGGGAAAATCGTCATCATGTCGGTGATCGGTGGTGTCGGAACGTTGTTCGGACCAATGATCGGGGCGGCCTTCATGCTCTATTTCGAAAATGTGATTTCGGTCGCCCTGCACGAACAGTGGTTGTTGGTGCTGGGGCTTATTTTCATGGCGATCGTCATCTTCCTGCCCGGTGGGTTCGTCGATGGCGCGCGCAGGGTGCATCGTAAAATCATGGGTCGAAGCGCGCCAAGCGGCCCACCCGCCGAAAAAGGGGAGGCCTAAGCGATGACGATTTTGGAAGTCTCCTGCGTATCGAAGAGTTTCGGCGGATTGAACGCCTTGAGCGACGTTAACCTGAACGTCGAGGAGGGGACCGTTCACGCCTTGATCGGCCCCAACGGGGCGGGTAAATCGACGTTGCTGAATGTGCTGACCGGCCTTTTGAGACCCGATAAGGGCGAGGTGATTTTCGACGGGCGGGCATTGCGCAATGTCTCGCCGCACGAGATCAATCAGCGCGGCATCGCCAAGGTTTTTCAAACACCGGCGGTTTTCGGCGAATTGACGTTGCTCGAAAACGTCACCATCCCGGCTTTGGCGGCCCGCGACGGGGCGTTTAAGGCAAACCTGTTTAAAACCGACCGCAGCCTGAAGGATGTTCATGCGGTGGGCGAGGAGGTTCTGTGCGACGTCGGACTTCAAGATCAGATGCACGAGCAGGCTCGCTATCTTTCCCGTGGGGATAAACGGCGCCTGGAACTGGCGTTGTGTCTGGCGCACCGTCCCCGGCTGATGTTGTTGGACGAGCCGACCGCGGGAATGTCGCGCCATGAAACGGAACGCACCATCGACCTTTTAAAGAAAATATCGTCTCGCGGCGTGACCAAGGTGATCGTCGAGCACGACATGAGCGTCGTCTTCGCCCTGTCGGACACCATTACCGTTCTCGCCCAGGGGCAAGTCATCGCCGAGGGCGGTCCCGATGCGGTGCGCGGCAATCCAAAAGTGATCGAAGCCTACCTCGGGGAGGAGCAGGAATGACCGCCCTTGCACAAAACACCCAGCAGGAATTGCGCGCCGATGCTTTTTTCTCCTGCCGGAACATCAACGCCTATTACGGGGAAAGCTACGTCGTTCAGGATGTCAGTTTCGATATTCACGAAGGTGAGATCGTGGCGCTCCTGGGGCGCAACGGGGCGGGCAAGACATCGACCTTGCGGACTATCGCCCGGGCGCACAACCCGGCGCTGACGTCGGGGGAAATCCACCTGAACGGCACCGCGCTGCATTCCCTGCAGGCCTTCGAAGCCGCCCAGGCGGGGGTCCAACTGGTTCCCGAAGACCGCCGGATCATCCCCGGGATCACGGTCGAGGAAAACCTTATTTTGGCGCAAATCGAAGGCGCTCCGGGCTGGCCGTTGGCGCGCATTTACGAGCATTTCCCGCGCCTCGCCGAACGGCGCACGCAACAGGCCACCACCATGTCCGGCGGCGAGCAGCAGATGCTCGCGGTGGCGCGGGCGCTGGCTCGGGATTTGAAACTGTTGCTTCTGGACGAACCCTACGAGGGGCTGGCCCCGGTGATCGTCCATGAAATCGAGGCCATCCTGCATGAAGTCAAGGCCCTGGGGATCACCACGGTGATCGTCGAGCAAAATGCCGTCGCGGCGTTGAAACTCGCCGACAGGGCGATCATCCTCGATGTCGGCGAGGTCGTCTTCACGGGAACCGCCAAAGAGGTCTTGGACAATAAAGAACTACGCGAAGAATATTTGGCGATCTAGTGGTTTGAGTTTAACATTTGAGTCCGATGCAATTGGACACAAATGTGTGAAGAAATCAAACTGCAACAAAAAGATAGATAGTGGTCGGCCCGATGGTTCGCGGGAGCGAAACGTCGGAGTCGATCCACTAGGGTCAGGACCTCTTCATCTGATACGTCTGGCGGAGATGAATTTAAGTATGGGTTAGGCGGAAAACCCACCGCAATGGCGCTCATTGCAAGGTTTTTCCAACGACATCCGCGCTTAAATTCATCCCGTCCCGCAGGAATTTGTGAAAAATGCCCCAAGAGCGTCGTCGAAGACTTTTGAAAGTGAACGGCACTTCCGGCAAGTCTTCTCCCAGGCTTGTGACATTTTTCACAAACCAGACGCACCAGATGAAGAGGTCCTGACCCTAGGACCGCGCCGACCCGAAGACTCGTGCCGCCGACGGTATCCCCGTGGTGCGCGGTTCTCTTTCCAAGGGAAGCCATGACAAGAGGCGTTACGATGCGCTAATGTTAAAAAAAAGAAATGGGCGCGTCGCGGTCTAGGGATGGCTTGGGAGTATGGCGTATTCGGTTTTGCTCGTCGAAGACGAGCCAAATATTGTGCTGTCGTTGCAGTTTATCATGAAACAGGCGGGATTTGACGTCCGTGTGGCGACGGACGGCGTGCTTGCGATCGATGCGCTGGAGCAGGCGCGCGCCGACGTTGTCCTGTTGGATATCATGTTGCCCAAGCGCGATGGTTTCGCGGTGTGCGAAATGATCAAGGGGACGCCCCGGTGGGCGGACGTCAAGGTTGTCATGCTGTCGGCGAAAAGCCGTGACGCCGATAAGGAACGGGCGAAGGCCGTTGGGGCCGACGATTTTATCACCAAACCTTTTTCGACCCGGGAATTAAGCGAACGGCTGGTTCGAATCGTCGAAAACCAGGGCGATCGGCTTGCCGCGCACGGTAAAACACGGAATTGACGGACGTTCGAACCCCGGGCGATACCGCGCCGGACGCCAGGGTTGACGCCGGGATCGACGCCAAGGCTGACGCCAAGAGTGATGGTAGGGAACCATGATCCGAACGCACCGTAAGAAAGAATCTTCGATCGTCCTGCTGTGTTTTTTTCTGCTTATTTTTTTTCCGCCTATTTTGGGAATTTATAACCGGGAGTTCCTGATCGGGGGAATGCCCGTGGCCTATCTGACCCTGTACGGGGCGTGGTTGGCCCTCATCGTTTTGATTGCCATCGGCGCGCGACGACAAATCGACCCCACCGCGCCCGTCTCGAACCGCGATACGTCTTCGCCCCCTCCGCCCTCGGTGGATTCGTGATGCTCGGCGGTTTGGTCGTTGGCGTGTCTTTTGCCTATTTGGGAGGGCTGTTCGCCATTGCTTCGTACGGCGAGCGGCGTGCCGCCCAAGGGCGCAGCCTGACCAAAAACCCTTACGTTTACACCCTATCGCTGGCGGTTTATTGCACGTCGTGGACCTTCTACGGCAGCGTCGGGCGGGCGGCCCACACGGGGTTGGATTTTCTGCCCATCTATATCGGTCCGACCTTGATGTTCGCGGTGTGGCCGCTGGTCTGGGTCAAGATCGTGCGCATTTGCAAGGTTAACCGCATCACCTCCATCGCCGATTTCATTTCCTCGCGTTACGGCAAAAATGTCACATTAGGCGCCATGGTGACGGTGATCGCCGTTATCGGCATTACCCCCTACATCGCCCTTCAACTGAAATCGATCGCCACCAGTTATAACATCCTGGTGGATTTTCGGGGGACTCCGGCCACCTCGGGGGGGCATTTGTTCGCCATGGATACGACCTTGATCGTGGCGTTAATCTTGGCAATGTTCGCGATTTTGTTCGGCACCCGCCACATCACTTCGAACGAACACCACGAAGGCCTAGTGACGGCGATCGCCTTCGAATCCCTGATTAAGCTTTTCGCTTTTGTCGCGGTTGGCGTTTTCGTCACTTTTAGCGTCCATGGCGGGTTCGGCGATCTGTTCGCCAAGGCCATGGCGCGGGCGGATCTAAGAAAGCTTCTTACGGTCAGTAACGATCCGGGGTACAGCCAGTGGGTCACCATGACGCTGCTTAGTATGGCGGCGATTTTGTTCCTGCCGCGCCAATTTTATATCACCGCCGTGGAAAACTCGGGCGAGCGACAGTTACGCACGGCGGTCTGGCTGTTTCCGCTTTATTTACTGGCGAGCAATATTTTCGTGCTGCCGATCGCGCTTGGCGGCAAAATGATTTTTGCCGGCAACGGCGCCGACGCCGATATGTTCGTGTTGACGGTACCCATTCATTTCGGGCAAGGCGCCTTGGCTCTGTTCGCCTTCGTCGGCGGTCTGTCGGCGGCGACGTCGATGGTGATCGTCGCCTCGATCGCGCTATCGACGATGGTTTGCAACAATCTTGCCATGCCCTTCCTGTTGCGCTGGCGGCGCGCGCATATCGACATGCGCGGCGACGTCTCGATGTTGCTGCTGACGATAAGACGCACCAGTATCGTCGCGATTTTGTTGCTGGGGTACGGCTATTTCCGCATCGCCAGCGAATCGTACTCCTTGGTGACGATCGGATTGGTTTCATTTTCCGCCATCGCCCAATTCGCCCCGGCGATGCTGGGGGGGATGTTTTGGAAGGGGGCGACCCGAAGGGGGGCGCAGACGGGCCTTTTGTTGGGGTTTGGAGTCTGGATATATACTCTTTTACTGCCGTCATTTTCGCAATCGGGATGGCTCGATATCGGTTTTGTCCAGCATGGACCTTTCGCTATAGGGTTTCTTAAACCCTATGCCTTGTTCGGTCTCACCGGTTTTGACCACCTGTCCCATTCCCTGTTTTGGAGCATGGTGTTCAATATCGGCGGGTTTGTCGGGGTCTCCGTTACGGGGTGGCAAAGCGCCATAGAACGCATTCAGGCGACGTCCTTTGTCGATGTCTTCGCGCGCACCGAAGGCGGCGATAATTCCCGTTACTGGCGGGGTTCGGCGAGTATCGGCGAGCTGCGTGCATTGTTGGCGCGGTTTCTGGGAGATGACGCCGCCAGGCGCGATTTGGAGGCGTTCGCCGCGGCGCGTGGCGGTGCGTTGGACCCCACTAAGGATGCCGACACGGCCCTGATCCATCATGCCGAAAAGGTCCTGGCCGGAGCGATCGGTTCAGCCGCCGCGCGGGTCATGATCGCGACCGTGGTCAAGGGCGAAGTCGTGGGTCTGGACGCCGTTTATTCGATTTTGGACGAAACGACCCAGGTGATCGAATATTCACGGATGTTGGAAATCAAGTCGGCCCAGCTCGAAGAAATGGCGGTCAAATTACAAGCGGCGAACAACCGCCTAAAGGAATTCGATTCCCTAAAGGACGATTTTCTTTCCACCGTCAGTCACGAGTTGCGCACTCCGCTGACATCCATTCGCGCGTTTGGTGAAATTCTCTCCGGCGGAGAGGATATCGCCCCATGGCAGCGCCAAAAGTTTCTGATGGTGATCACCCAGGAAAGCGAACGACTGACGCGTCTGATCGATCAAATTCTGGATCTCGCCAAAATGGAGGCGGGGCGCATGGATTGGCGGATACGCGATGTCGATTTGAGCGAAGCGTTAAATCAAGCCCTGACGGCGATGAGCGGTTTAATGCACGAGCATGGGGTAACGCTGCACAGCGTCATTGAGGAAAACCTTCCTCCGGTGCGCGCGGACCGGGACCAATTCATTCAGGTTGCGACTAATTTGTTGTCCAATGCGGCCAAATTTTGCCGTCATCCGGGAGGCGAGGTCGAGGTTGTCGCGCGCAAGGCGGGGGACGTGATCGTGGTCAGCGTGCGTGATAACGGCGACGGTATCCTGCCGGAAAACAGAGAGTATATCTTCGAAAAATTCCATCAAACCAATCAGGCGACGAACCAAATGCCGCGGGGAACGGGACTGGGATTGGCCATCTGCCGGCAGATCATTACATTTTTTGGAGGGAGAATATGGGTGGAACCGGCCAAGGATGGAGGTGCGCGATTTGTTTTTCAGGTTCCCATCGCCGCGTCGCCCGCTCCGCGCCATTTCGATCCAGAGGTTTAGGATTGCGCGGGAAAACGACACCCTGAGCGACAATATGCGCCTCCCTGTGGAAGGGGCGCACGTTCCTTGTGCACGGCTATTCCAGAGGCCGTTTTGCCTGCTTTATCGTTCCCCAATGCACCGTTCTCGGCTACACTTAAGGGTGTTTTGAAATGGTGTTTGCGGGGTGCGTCCAATTTTCTGGAAATACACCCATTGCGCCTCGTGACGGGCTTTGCGGCGATAAGCCCGCGAGCTTTATCTGAAACGCCGGTTCGGCGAACCATATGCGAACCTTCCCATCGGTGCGGAAAAGCTTATCGGGCATGCGTCCGTGACGAAAAAACGCCATTGGAGGGAGGAATTTCCCTCATCCGCCAAGGCGTCTGCCCCGCTTACCGTCGTGTCGAAGGGCTGCAAAAAAATTCGAAGCGTGGCGACGCCTGTTCGTCTCGATTTTTAGGTTTTGAAAGGAGTCTCACAATGGCATTAGCTAAAAAACGCATTTCTCCGGAGCAAGTCAAAGCCCAGCGCAACGTGGTCGTGCAGACATACACCAACGGTATTCTCGACCCCAATCAACCCATGCTGGGACCGGTCGAGGATGGCGGTACGATCATCGCCAACACCGCCCCGGGCTGTTGGGGACCAATGATCACGCCAAGGCTACGCGGTGGCCATGAAGTCACTCAACCGGTCTATGTCGAGGGCGCCACGCCGGGTGACGCGGTGGCCTTGCGAATCCGTCAAGTCACGGTGACGTCGATTGCGACGTCTTCCGGTCACGACACCTCGCCGGAAGGCTATTTTCTTGGCGACCCCTACGTGGCGGCGCGCTGCCCGACCTGCGACAAGCTGTGGCCCGAAACCCATGTGGAGGGGATCGGTCCGAAGGCCGTCATTTGCGACGACTGCGGCAATCCGGTAACGCCATTCCAGTTCGTGCATGGCTATACAGTTGTTTTCGATGACACGCGTCGCGTGGGTGTAACGATGCCCAAGGCTGCGGCGGAGAAAATCGCCGCTAACGCCGCGCATTACGCGGTCCTTCCGGATGGTTCCGTGCAACACCCCATTCTTACGTTCGCCGCTTCGGACATGGCGGGCGTCATGGTGCGGATGCGTCCTTTCATGGGACAGCTCGGATCGACGCCATCCATGCCGATGCCGGATTCGCACAACGCGGGAGATTTTGGCCCCTTCCTCGTCGGCGCGCCGCATCCATACGCGATCACGAAAGAGGATCTTGCCAAACATCGCACGGACGGGCACCTGGATATTGACGCCGTCAGGGCGGGGGCCATTCTCGTCGTCCCGGTCAAGGTCGAGGGCGCGGGTATTTACATGGGGGATATGCACGCCCTGCAGGGGGACGGCGAAATTGCCGGACACACGATGGATGTCGCCGGCAGCGTCACGTTGCAGGTCGAAGTCGTGAAAGGGCGAGCCCTTGACGGCCCCGTTCTTTTCCCTCTTGTCGAGGATTTACCGCCCCTGGCCCGACCGTTTAACGATCGTGAAAGGGCCAAGGCGCAGCAGTTGGCGCAGCAATGGGGCCTGGATGCGCTCGAAGAATCCGCACCGATTTCGATCGTCGGTTCGGGACCGAACCTCAATGACGCGACCGAGAATGGACTGCGGCGGGCGGCGGATTTGTTGGATATGAGCGTCGCCGAAGTGCGTAACCGCGCCACCGTCACCGGGGCGATCGAGATCGGCCGTAGTCCCGGCGTGGTTCAGGTCACTTTCCTTGCGCCGATGTGTAAGCTTGAGCAAGCGGGCCTCGCAAAATTCGCCCGCGAGCAGTACGGGCTTTAGGCCCTGACTCTAGCCACCTGCGGTTCTATTTGGTGAAATTTCCGAATTCCTTCTTGGGGCGTCACCACGCAAAGCGCCGTGCATCCGTTACCGCACATCCTCCGTACATTCGTGGGGGAGGGGCGTTTCGCGCAACCATCGGAAGCGGCAGTCGATTTGAGGCTATATCGAATATAAAATATAAATCAAAAAATAGAAATATCAGGAGTGGTCAATACTGTCATTGACATGATGAAATCGTTTGTTAACAATTGTGTCATTAAGATGTTATTGGCGCATTTCGAGAATATTTTTTTCTTTTTTATGACGCCATTCGTTCGCTTATGGGTCGGTTCCAATTGGATTTTGGCCTGTTTTCGAGGTTAAGTGGTTTCAAGGTCGTCTTCGATTTGCGCGACCTAATTCAGGTTGAGGTCCTATCGATATGTTACAGATTCGCCCTAGAAACACGGTGTTTGTCTTTACAATTTATAACAAAACTGTCCGCGCCTTGGTGAAGGAAAATAAAAGCCATTTCTTTTTCGAGGACCACTGGGCCGATGACCATGTGCAGGATGTCGAGGCCAGGGATGAGGCCGAGGCTATCGCTGTTATTCAAGGTCGTTTTCCCCCCGAGGATGGATTTATCATCGCGGCCATCTCCGAGAGGCGATGAAGCGTCTCGTCCTTGCGAGAAGGCGCCTTGCCCGGTTTCGCTCCGTCGTGCGAGGTCCTCGTGCGGGGTGTGCTTATCCTTGAAGCCGCGTTGGCAGGTGCTTAGAGACCGCCTTCGAAGTATTGATAGGCATCTAGACCGTCAAGGACGACGCCGTCGAACCCTTGGGTGATAATACCGTAAATATAGGATTTGGCGTTTCCCGAAATAATCGCCTGCCATGCCGGATCGGCATAATCGACGTGGTATTTATCGGGATTGGTGGTGTAGGGGGCCTTGATGAATTTCGGCGCGCCTTCTTTCCATTGCGGTTTCCAGTAATATCGATAACTTTCCGCCGCCGTGATGTCGAGATGTGCGAAAACCAGCCGTCGCGACCCCAGTTTTTTGTATTTCATCAACGCTATTTGTTGCGGGGTAAGCGCGGTGCGCCCGTGAAATACGTCAACGACAACAAGATCGTAATTTGTGTTGTGTAAGGCGTTTGCATACTCGTCGGCAGTGCCGAAGCCCTGGCTGTCGCGCAGGTAGGCGAAATTTTTAACATCGCGCATGCTCAGAATGCTTCTTGGGTTGGCGTCGGGTTTCCAGGGCGACAACTTCGAGAGGACCGGGCTGGATCCAATATAGGGAAGGAAGCCATTTTTCACGTTTTTGCGGATGGCGCCGCGCGCTTTTGACCACGTGTCGGCGTATTCCAGCGAAAGCACTTTAAGGCCGTATTTTCGGGCCATCGACAAATGCTCCACCGCGCTTTTGGTCGTCTCCGGAGATGGCGGGTCGCCCTTGTACGTCGTGAACAACTGTTCGGCGATGACCCCATCGAGGCTGTGCATGTAGGTGCGGGCGGGGAAAAAATTGGCGTCATTTTCGGGGTCGGCTTTGCCTAAAAGGTCCACGCCATTTTGCGCGATGACGGTAAAGCCCGGTTTCAGCGCCCGTGCGTAAACGCTGACGGACTGGACAAAGTCCCTCAATTCTTGGCGGTAGTCGCGCAACGCGGGAGGTGTCGCCAACAAAGCGTCGAACGGGGTTTGGTTTTGGAGAGATTGGCTTTGCGGGGCCGGAGCCTGCGTTCCTCCTGGAGGAGTTTGCGCCCGAACACCGGACGCCATTCCCGCGACAAGCCCGAGAAACGATAGAACGAGGACGCACGCCATCCCCAGACCCCGCCACAGGGAATGGATTTGTCGTGCGTTTGTGAGGAAGGACGTTTCTTGCAAGGGGACACGCGCCTCTTTCCGTTTCATGATCGTTCACCGTAATCGAATTTTGTTAACGAAGCCCTGCAGGAGACATTCTTGTCCTTATCACCATCCCGTCATCGTCCTAACCCTAACGTATGCGCGCACGGATCATTTTGGCAATCGCCAGTGCGGCGGTCAGCCCCGGCGATTCAATTCCGTAAAGATTGATAAGGCCGCCGACGCCATGATCTTCCGGTCCCTGGATCATGAAATCGCGCTGCGCCGTGCCGGGGGCTTGAAGCTTTGGGCGAATACCCGCGTACCCCGGGTGCAGCGCGCCGTCCTTCAGGTCCGGCCAATAGCTTCTGATGGCGGCGTAGAAACGTTCGGCCCGCGCGCTATCGACCGCATAATCGATGGTGTCGATCCATTCGACGTCGGGTCCGAACTTAGCCTGTCCGCCGAGGTCGAGCGTCAGGTGCACGCCTAGCCCGGCCGGTTGCGGGACGGGATAAATCAGGTGGCGAAACGGCGCCCGACCGCTCAAGGTGAAATAACTGCCCTTGGCGAGGTATCGCGGCGGAATTTTTTCGCCCGCTAGCGTGGCGCACGACGCGGCGACATGCTGGGCGTCAAGCCCGGCGCAGTTAACGATCCAACGGCAGTCGATCGTCATCGGGGTGGGGCCACCGGTGTCCATCCGAAGGTGGCGTCCGTCGGGGGTCGGCAATATCCGTTGGAGGGGGCTGTTCAGCGCCACCATGCCCCCGGCGTTCTCCAACTCGCCCTGGAGGCTGAGCATGTAGGCGTGCGCATCGAGGATTCCCGTCGAAGGAGAAAACAGGGCCGCGCGGGCGTTCAATTGAGGTTCCAGCGCGCGGACCTGATTTTGCGCCAGCTTTTGCAAATCGCCGACGCCGTTCGACCGCGCGCATGCGGCAATCTCGTTCAATCGGACGTCTTCGGTTTCCCGGCACGCCACGATCAACTTTCCGCATTTCTCATGGTTGATATGGCGAGTGTGCAGGTAGTCGTAAAGCATCATTCGCCCATCGACGCACAAGCGCGCTTTCAAGGAGCCGTGGGGATAGTAAATTCCGGCATGGATGACCTCGCTGTTGCGGGCGCTGATTCCCGTGCCGACGGCGTCTTCCTTTTCGAGCACCACGACCTCGCGACCGTCGCGCGCCAAGGCGCGCCCAACGGCAAGCCCGACCACTCCGGCGCCGACAACGGCGCATTCCAACGTCTCGATCATTGTGATGACTTTAGGCTAAAAACAGGACGTCGGAGTGTGATCGTCTTTCCCAGGCGAAGTCAAGGGCGCCGCCGAGACCAAGGGTTCTCCGTGCCGTCGTTCCAAATAAAAAGAGTGTTATACGATAGGCTTGTGTTGCTCCATTTAAAGAAGATCATTACATTGCCGCTAGTTTTTCTCAATGCGTTCAGATGAGGGTCCGGTGGGCAGACACGCGCATATTATTGTGGTCGGCAATGAAAAAGGCGGCAGCGGAAAATCCACTACCGCCATGCATGTATCCGTGTATTTGCTGCAATTGGGTTACAGCGTCGCCGCCCTCGACCTGGACGTCCGTCAGGCGAGCTTTTCGCGTTATTTCCTCAACCGCCACAATTACGCCGAACGTCACGCCGTCGTGTTGCCGCAACCGACATTTCGCGTTTTACAGCCCAGTCCCGCCGCCGACCGGGAGGTGGCGAAACGCGAGGAAGAAGAGCGCGCCCAGGAAATCATCGATAAATATGCCGGTGCGCACGACATCATCGTCATCGACACCCCCGGAAGCGATAGCGTCTTGGGGCGATGCGGGCATTCCTACGCCGATACGTTGATCACGCCTTTGAACGACAGTTTTGTCGATCTGGACGTGCTGGCTCACGTCGATTCGGAAAAAATGACGATTAAGGGGCCGAGCCATTATGCCGAAATGGTGTGGGGGCAAAAAATGATTCGCGCGCGGCGCGACGGCGGGTCCATGGATTGGATCGTGATGCGTAATCGTTTGACATCCCTGGATGCGCGTAACAAACGCGATATGGCGCGGTTGCTGCATGATTTGTCCCAAAGAATAGGTTTTCGTCTGATCGACGGTTTCAGTGAACGTGTCATTTTCCGGGAATTGTATCTCAAGGGCTTGACCTTGATGGATCTGCCCGCCGCCGATCCCGAGTTCGATTTCACGATGTCGCACGTCAAAGCCAGACAAGAAGTGCGCGCCTTGGTCGAGGCGTTGAAGATCGGCTAATGATCGAACGGATACCGTTCTTGTTTTTGTGTTTAGGGGTGGCCCCTTTATGCAGGCTTCGCTAGTCTCATTGTGGGGTGTGGCATTTTTCTCCTGGAGGGCGTCATGACGCTACATTCGATTTTGGCCTTGGCCTTGGCCGTTTTTATTTTGGGGCTGACACCGGGGCCCGGTGTTTTCGCCACCCTTGCCCGCGCCTTGACTCAGGGGGTTGGGCCCGCGTTGATTTTCGTCGCCGGATTGACCCTGGGTGATCTTGTTTATTTAGCCTTCGCCGTCCTTGGTCTGTCGTACATCGCCGCTGAATTTTCCGGGATTTTCCTGGGTATCAAGATCGCCGGAGGGGTGTATTTGGTGTACCTTGGAATCACCTTATGGCGCACCAAGGCAGAGGCGGCCGATCTCGGCGTCGGCGTGGAACGGGGGAGGGTGCGTGGATTTTTGTCCGGCTTGATGCTGACGCTGGGCAACCCCAAGGCGGCTATTTTCTACATCGCTTTTTTGCCGAGCTTCATGGACCTTCACGCGGTGTCGTTGTCCCAGTTCGCCATTGCGGCAGGTGTTATCTCGGGGGTTATCTTCACCACGCTTAGCGGCTACGCTTTGTTGGCCGCCCGGCTTCGTCCGGTATTCAAAAGCCCACGCGCCATGCTCCGGCTTAAGCGTGGGGCGGGGTCCGTAATGATTGGGGTCGGTGGTTTTGTGATTTCTTCCTAGAGTCAGGACCTAGCCCCGGCGCCCCCCCTCAATGTTCGAGGTCGATTTTTGCCCCGCGCCCCATACCCTCAGGGAGAGCGATGTCCGATACTTCAGATAAAACGCCTTCGGCCAAATCGTCGTCTTCGGACGTCGAGGCATTCTTAGAACAGGTCGCGCGGGTCCCCGTACGCGCCCCGGAACCGGGCGTCCAGGGGCGGATGCTTTTCGCCATGGACGCCACCGCCAGCCGGGAGGGAGCGTGGCGTCAGGCGCTTCGGATTCAAAGTGATATGTTCCTGGCGGCTAAGGACCTCGGCGGGCTTCGCGTTCAATTGGCGTTTTATCGCGGCTATGGAACATTCAAGGTTAGCCCTTGGATCGACGACAGTGATCAATTGGTGCGCCTGATGGCGTCGGTTTCATGCCAGGCGGGCCCTACGCAGCTTTCCAAGATATTAAAGCATTGCATAAATGAAACTAAGCAGTCAATTGTAAATGCTTTAGTTTTCGTTGGAGATTGCTTTGAAGAAGATATTGATCGAGTCGCCGCGACGGCCGGCGAACTGGGATTGCTGGGGGTGCCGGTTTTTATTTTTCAAGAGGGGGAAAACGGTCAGGCGAGGTCGGCCTTCATGCAAGTTGCTCGGTTGTCCGGCGGGGTCTACGCTCGTTTCGACGCGAAAAGCCCAAACATGCTTCGTGAGTTGCTGAAAGCCGTCGCCGTATATGCCGCCGGAGGAAGGCCCGCATTGGAACGCGCGGCGCGAAAAAAAGGCGGGGAAGAGGCCTTGCGCCTCGTGCGTTTATTGCCCAAACAATGATCATAACGCGCTTATCCCACAATGCGTTTATCGGAGTGACTCTGATCTCATGCCTTATCTCATTCTAGGTCTTACCCTTGCGTTGGGGTTGTTTCTTTTGGGGCGTTGGTTCATCAGTGCCGACCCAAAGGACCTTTTTAAGGTCCTTAAGATTGCCGTGGCGTTGGTTGGCCTCACCATAATTATCGTGTTGGCGGTTTCGGGGAGGTTGCTGTGGGCGTTGGCCGCGCTGCCCGCCGTATTGATCTGGTTGATGCGCCTGTTCGGGGCCTTCCGGGCGGTGAAATCGTTTGCCGGGGGGCGGGAAAAAAAGAGTGAAGAAAAAAATTCCGAAATCGAAACAAGTTATCTTCGTATGCAGTTGGACCATCTTACGGGGCGGATGCATGGGGTCGTTCTTGCCGGTGCGTACCGGGGCCGCGCCCTCGATACGCTCCCCTTGGAGGCGCTTCTGAAACTGTTGGGGACCTTGCGCGTGGACGATCTTGATTCCGCCCGGCTTTTGGAAAGTTATCTCGAACGTGCGCACCCGGATTGGCGGGATCACAACGAAGATGGATACGGCAATGACGGGGCCGCGCGGACGGGCGAGATGGCGCGTGGCGAAGCGTTGAAGGTTCTGGGTCTGGAAGAAACGGCGTCCGCCGAGGAGATCAAGGCCGCGTATCGCCGCTTGATGGCGAACCTCCATCCCGATCACGGGGGATCGTCGTATCTTGCGGCCCAAATCAACCGCGCCAAGGATGTTTTGCTGGGCGATCAAGACTGATGAGGTTGCGCGAAGGCGTAGAGGTGTGGCAAAGGATGGGCGCCTTGTGGGCGATGACGACGATGGAGAACGAACAAAAACAAATGGAGCGGTGGGCGGTGCGGTGGGCTGAACAATGACGATTTCGGCCTTGATGTCGCATATGGCGTTTGGCGTCGCGTTGTTCGCGCTGTCGGCGCTGTTGACCTGGGTGCTGATGCGCAAAGTGCGCATTATCGATCATCCCAACCATCGCTCGTCGCATCGCACGCCGACGCCTCGTTCCGGGGGGCTCGCCATCGTCGCCACGGTATTTATCGGCCTGTTGACGGTGTTTTTCGTCGGCGGCGAAGCGCGCTTGAGCCAAGGTTATTATATCGGGTTTCTGGCCTCCGCGCTGGCGGTCGCCGCGGTTTCGATCTATGACGATTTGCACGGTTTGGGGTTTGCGGCCAAGCTTTTCGTGCAAACCGGCGCCGCGGTGGCGTTGGTGTTAAGCGGGGCGGGGCTTAGCACGGTTTCCCTGCCCGGGATCGGCCATGTGAACCTTGGCGGGTGGGGTGGAGCGGTGTCGCTGGTTTGGGTTGTCGGGCTAACCAATGCGTTCAATTTCATGGACGGTCTGGATGGTCTGGCGGGCGGAGCCGCGGTGATCAGCGCCGCGGCGTTCGGGCTTGTCGCCTTTCTTGAGGGCAGCAACTTCATCTACATGCTCAGTTGGATCGTCGCCGCCGCCAGTTTGGGATTTTTAGTGTGGAATTTCCCCCCGGCGAAAATTTTCATGGGCGATTCGGGGAGCCAATTCCTCGGCTTCTTGTTCGCCGCGATGGCGCTTATTGCGGGGCGCTACGACGGCGCGCACGTACCCTATCTGGTAATGCCCCTTTTGTTCTTTAATTTCATCTGGGATACCGCGTTTACCCTCGCGCGTAGATGGAAAGCGGGTGAGCCCGTCGCCCAGGCGCATCGTGGGCATCTGTATCAGCTTACCAATCGCATGGGAGCGTCTCATGCTCGGGTCACCCTGACGCACTACGGTATTTTCGTGGCGCAGGGAATTGGGGCGCTTGTTTTCGTGCACGTTCACGGCGCGGCGCGGCTTTGGGTTTTCGCGCCTTTCGTGGCGTTTCAGACGATTTATACGCTGGTCGTGATTTCCCGCGCCCGCCGGGCGGGATTGATTTGATCGCCCGCCTCGCACCGGCGACTTGCGGACAGTGAGGCGGCTGTGGCACAAAGACCACCCAAACGACAAGCCCATCGCCGGGGATGGTTTGAGGCCTTCGGCGTCGATGAAGGGAAGATCATGATTAAGCCTGTACGCAAAGCGATTTTTCCCGTGGCCGGATTGGGGACGCGTTTTTTACCCGCCACCAAAGCGATGGCCAAAGAGATGCTGCCCATCGTTGATAAGCCTTTGATTCAGCACGCCGTCGAGGAGGCGCTGGACGCGGGAATCGAAGAGGTGATCTTCGTCACCGGGCGGGGTAAATCCGTCCTTGAGGATCATTTCGACCGCAGCTTCGAGCTGGAAAAAACCCTGGAAGAGCGCGGCAAGGAGGCTGAACTGCGCTCCGTGCGGGCTTTTTTGCCGAAACCCGGTCAAATCAGCTATACCCGTCAGCAAACCCCCTTGGGGTTGGGCCATGCCGTGTGGTGCGCACGTAACTTTATCAACGACGAACCGTTCGCGGTTCTTTTGGCCGACGACCTGATCTTGGCCGAAAAGGGGTGCCTTCGCCAGATGGTCGAGGTTTATCAGCGTGTCGGCGGCAACGTGGTCGCGGTCGAGGACGTCGCCCCCGAGCAGACCCATCGTTACGGTATTTTGGACGTCAGCGACGACGACGGCGAATTGGTCAAGGCGAAGGGACTGGTGGAAAAGCCCGCCCCCGATGTCGCGCCCTCGACCCTGTCGATTATCGGTCGCTACATCCTTCAGCCCGAGGTCTTCGCCCAATTGGACCGCCACGAAAAGGGGGCGGGCGGAGAAATTCAGTTAACCGATGCGATCGCGCGGACGATAGACGGCGTTCCCTTCCATGGCGTGCGCTTTACGGGCACCCGCTTTGACTGCGGCAATAAACGAGGGTTCGTCGAGGCGAACATCGCTTTCGCCCTGGAGCATGAAGACATCCGTGCCGACGTACGCAACATGTTGAAAAAATACGTTTGACTCTGAAACCCAAAGGGCATGCGCGGCGCTTGAAAGTGTCCCGGCCTTCGCCTACAAATACCCCGTCTTTTCGTGTGGCGTCCCTCCGTGCCGACGCGCGTGAGGCGGACACTGGCCGTCCCCTCGCGGGGGGATGAATTTTAACGATCAATTAGAGGAGGGTACGGCGCATGCACGTGGCAATGATCGGCACCGGATACGTCGGGCTTGTTTCGGGGACGTGTTTTTCAGAATTTGGTGTCGATGTGGTTTGCGTCGATAAGGACCGCGCTAAGATCGAGAAACTCGAACAGGGCGTCATGCCGATTTACGAGCCGGGTTTGGACGATCTCGTCGCCAAGAACGTCCGCGAGGGGCGCTTGTCGTTCACCGCCGACCTCTCCCGGGCGGTGAAAAAGGCCGACGCCGTCTTCATCGCCGTGGGAACGCCGACCCGCCGCGGTGACGGCCATGCCGACCTTTCCTACGTTTACACGGCGGCCAAGGAAATTGCCGCGGCGATGGACGGTTATACCGTCGTGGTGACCAAATCGACGGTTCCGGTCGGTACCGGCGACGAGGTTGAACGGATTATCCGCGAGGCCCGCCCCGACGCCCAATTCGACGTGGTGTCCAACCCCGAGTTCTTGCGCGAAGGCTCCGCCATCAGCGATTTCACCCATCCCGACCGGGTCGTTATCGGCACCCACAGCCCGCGCGCCCAGGAGGTCATGCGCGCTCTGTATCGGCCCCTGCACCTGATCGAAACGCCGATTCTATTTACCTCGCGTACGACGTCGGAACTGATCAAGTACGCCGCCAACACTTTCCTGGCGACCAAGATTTCGTTCATCAACGAAGTCGCCGATTTGTGCGAGAAAGTCGGCGCGGATGTCCAGGACGTCGCCAAGGGTATAGGCTTGGACGGCCGGATCGGTAAAAAGTTCCTGCACGCCGGTCCGGGGTACGGCGGATCATGTTTCCCCAAGGACACCTTGGCCTTGGCCCACACCGCCCGTGACATCGGTGTTCCCTTGCGCATTGTCGAAACCGTAATCGACATCAACACCAAGCGTAAGAAGGCGATGGCCGAACGGGTAATCGCCGCCTGCGGCGGATCCGTGGCGGGCAAGACCATCGCCGTCCTGGGCGTGGCGTTCAAGCCCAACACCGACGACATGCGCGATTCGCCGAGCCTGGACATCCTACCTCAACTACAGGCCAACGGCGCTACCGTGCGCGCTTATGATCCCGAGGCGATGCGCGAGGCAAAAGCCCTCCTTCCCGACGTCGTGTGGTGCGACGGCACTTACGAAACCATGGAGGGGGCCGACGCCCTGGTGATCATTACCGAGTGGAATCAGTTTCGCGGTCTTGATTTCGAACGGGTAAAGGCATTGTTGCGCGCGCCTGTTTTGGTCGATTTGCGGAATATTTACAATCCCGACGAAATGGTTCGAGCGGGCTTCGATTATCATTGCATCGGAAGGCCGCTTCCCCTCCTTCATGGCGAAGGGAAGTAACCCCGTCATGGATCTATCTCAGGCGGCGCAAAAACACACCTTCGATTCCACCATCCTGCGTGAATACGATGTGCGCGGGATCGTCGGCGAAACCCTCACTCCGGCGGACATGACGGCGATCGGTCGGGCCTATGGCACGGTGTTGAGGGAAAAGAACGGACGCACGGCGGCGGTGGGCTATGACGGGCGGCTTTCGTCGCCCGAACTGGCCGTCGCCCTGTGCGCCGGGCTGATCGCCGCCGGCGTCGATGTGGTGCGCGTCGGGCTGGGCCCGACGCCGATGCTTTATTTCGCCGTGCACCACCTCGGTCTTGATGGCGGGTTGATGGTGACCGGATCGCATAATCCGCCCGAATTCAACGGCGTGAAAATGGTCATGAAAGGGCATTCCTTCTTCGGCGCGGATATCACCCGCTTGGGGGATATCGCCACGACGGGGGCCTTCGCCGCGGGAATCGGGCAGGCGCGCGACGAGACCGTGTTGGATGATTACATCCGGCGGGTCAGTGGCGACTATGACGCAACCAAGGGTCTTAAAGTGGTTTGGGACAACGCCAACGGCGCGGCGGGCGAGGCCCTGCAGGGCTTGGTGTCGCGTTTGCCGGGAGCCCATATCCTGTTGAACGAAACCATCGACGGCTTGTTCCCGGCGCATCATCCCGATCCCACCGTGGAAAAGAATCTGGCGCAGTTAAAGGCCGCCGTCGCCGCCCATGGGGCCGATATCGGTATCGCCTTCGACGGCGACGGCGATCGTCTGGGGGTGGTCGATGGGCAGGGGCGCGTACTGTGGGGCGATCAGATCATGTGCATCCTGGCGCGCGAGGTCCTCGCCGATCTGCCGGGCGCCGTGATTATCGCCGACGTTAAGGCCAGCCAGGTGTTTTTCGACGAAATCGAAAGGCTGGGCGGCCATCCCGTGATGTGGAAAACCGGACATTCGCTGATCAAGGCGAAAATGGAGGAAACGGGCGCGCCGCTGGCCGGGGAAATGAGCGCGCATATTTTCTTCAAGCATCGTTATTACGGATTTGACGACGCCCTATACGGTGCGGTGCGCCTGCTGTCGGTCCTCGCCAAGGGGGGCGAAAGCCTGTCCGAACTGCGCGACCGCCTGCCGCAAATGGTCAACACGCCGGAATTGCGCTTCGAATGCGACGATAAACGTAAATTCCAGGTCGTTCAGGAAGTCCGCGAACGTCTTCGCGCCGCCGCCGACGTTCGCGTCAACGATATCGACGGGGTACGGGTGCTCAACGACGATGGCTGGTGGCTACTTCGGGCGTCGAACACCCAACCGGTGCTGGTCGCGCGCTGCGAGGCGAAAGACGATGCAGCCCTAGACCGGTTAAAAAAGGCCCTGACCGATCAGTTGGTTCGAAGCGGAATACGCCCACCGACCTTCGACTGACGATGGTTTCATTTCTTAGGTTGCCGGGACGTGGGAGAAACCCATCAGTTGGAGGCCAGCTCGACGGAGTTCTTAAGGCGCAACGTCATGCAATCCACATCTTTTTTCTTTAACGTTCGGCAGGCCCGGTAGGCCTGTCGTTTGCTTAATCCCACGATACGCGCCCGGTAAACGGGTCCGCCACGCGCGCGTAGAGGGACGACCTTAACCGTACCGTCGGTGAGCGAACGGGGGGCCTTGTCAACGGCTTTCGTGGCGATGGCGAACGCCGGATCGTAGCGTTTATAGGCGCCAACCTGGACTCCCCAACGTGGGGACGTTCGAACATCGGGCGCGGCCGTTTTCACGCGGGCCATTTTTTTCTCGGCACCCCTGGTGCGGCGCCGTGACGCGGTTTGTGTTTGCCCTCGATCGATTTTGGCGAACGCCCGGTTCAATATCGCTGTCATTTGGGCGTTGCGTTTGCGGGAGGTCTTGCCGCCGAAAATAACGCCGATGAGGCGGGTGCCGCCGCGGCGCACCGAGGCCACCAAATTAAACCCCGATGCCCGAATATAGCCCGTTTTCACGCCATCCATGCCATCGTAAGTGGTTAACAACTTATTATGATTCCTGAACGTGGAACCATCGTAGTTGAAGGTTTCCTCGGAAAAATAATGATATTTCTTGGGATAGTCGCGGATGATCGCCAGCGCCAATGTCGCCATGTCGCGCGCCGTGCTCATTTGTCCGCGGTTGGGTAGCCCCGAAGCGTTCCTGAAAGTTGTGCGTTTCATGCCCAATTTTCGGGCCTCGGCCGTCATCATCAAGGCGAACTTGCGTTCACTACCCCCTAAACGTTCACCCAAGACAACGGCGATATCGTTGGCCGATTTGATGGCGACGGCGCGAATGGCGTCGCGCACGGATATCTTTTCACCGGCGTTCAAGCCCAGCTTCGAAGGTTGTTGGCGTGCGGCATGGCGCGATACGGTGAGCTTCTCGTTAAGATGTAAGCGCCCCTGATCCAAGGCCTGGAAGACGAGATACAAGGTCATCATCTTGGTCAGCGACGCGGGGTAATTGCGGGTGTCGGGGTTAACGGCGTGGAGGACCTTGCCTGTATTGACGTCAATGATAAACGAGGCGTAACGCGCGGCGGCGAGTTGAGGGGCGGAAATTAAGGCGTAAACGGCGATAAGACAGATAAAGAAGGCGGTTTGAATATGTGTCGCCGAGAAAAGTTCTCGCAAAAGTCCTCGCCGATGGCGACGGCGCGGTCGCGCATCAAGATTGGTGCGCGGGACGGCGTTTTCACCGCGAAGCGGACCCGCTTGAGAGGAGGGAGCCGCATATCGCTTCGTCACTACGTCGGCCATCACCCTCAAGGCGACCCCCTTTTCCCTGACTCGACGGCGAAGATCCGACATGAACCTCGCCTTCTATGGTTTCTTTCCGGACGCCTATTGTGCGATCTCACCGCGCAGATGAGACACCCCTACGACAAAGACGCTTAATCAGGGTGTCATTATGCATAAGGCGTCGTCAACAAAGCGTTAATGCCTTGGTCAAAAAAAATTGGATGACCTTTGACAAAGTGACTCGATAAATGGACCCGACACGTTTTTCCCGAAGAGCGATTTTTGTGCATAAAATCCCTGGATGATCAAACGTCAGGTGTTGGGTTCGAGGGGAATATTTATGTTATATTATTTGAAAACAATGCCTTATTGTAAGTTTATCAATATGCTGCGTCGCACAAATTTATTGCTTGGTGTGTGTCTTTGTTTTATCATTACCTTGAGTTGCAGGTGGCGTGTCTTGGTGTTGGTCCAGGTTTAGCCGGCTGCCGCTGAGCATGGCGTGTTTCGGGTATTTATGGAAGGATACCCCTTTGACGTAAGTCTTGGGGCGCGCCAAGGGGGGACGTGGACATCTTGAAAGAACGTCAATCGCTTTGACCAACCGCCTTTAACCGCACAATTTTTCAGGAGATTTCGTTATGGTTTCGTCCCCTAAAACGCCGACGTCGTACCCGAAAAATGAACCCTCCGGGCACGCCGACAGCGCCGTTAATCGTCTCGATACGCACTCGGCGAGCGCCCCTGCGCCTAAGGAAGAGCCGTCGCCTCCCACCGTGGTGACGCCCTCGAATGGGGGTGGGCAAGGCCGTTCGGCGGACGAACCCGCTTCGTCCTCAGCGGCGGCCTCGCCACAGGGAAATCGTACCGCCCCTCCCATCGGGGCGCGTCCTCTGGGGACGGGCAACGTAGAGGAAACGCCGAAGTCCGTGTCGAACACGACGCCCCAACGGGGTGACGCGGCCTCGCGGCCGAAAAAGCGCGCCGCCGCCGCGGGGCGTAAGCAGACAACGCGCTCCGCACCAATTTCAAAGGCTTCACGCCCGGCTCAAGGCCCATCCGCGGCGCGGGCCGTCCAGACTATGGCGAGCGCCACTTCGCCGACGGACAAGGCTTCGGCGGCGAAGAGAACAACCGGTACGAAGGCCGCCGCGGGAAAGGCGGCGGGCAAGGCCGTGGCCGCCCCAAAAAAGGGCGCGGCGAAAGCAACCCCGAAAAAGAACCCCCAAAAGAACAAGACGGCGCCATCCGTTACTTCCCGCAAGGCGGCGTCGTCCCGTACGGCAGCCAAGGGGGATTCAGGGAAGGCGGCGATGTCCGTAGGAGATGTTTTCGCCTTTGGGCGCGCCAACGTGGACGCCGTTTTGGAGAGTGGCGTGACAGTGTTCATGGGGGTCCAGGATTTTCAGGCTCAGTGCTGGGATTTTGCCTATAAATCGTTGGGCCAGGGCGTCGAAGCGAGTGCGCGCCTGTTGAAATGCGCGTCGCCAAAGGACGCCATGGAGATGCAGAAATCGCTTATTCAAGATGGGGTGGAACGCTGGATTCAAACCACTCAGGATTTGTCGAAAATTTCCAACGTGACGGCCCTGGACGCCCTAAGCCCCCTAAGTCGGGACCCTCATAGCGAGGAGATGGCGGGCGCACGCCACAAACCCACGACAACGCCTCGACACCCCTGAAGGGCGTACGCACAATACGGAACCCCGACTTCCGGAGGTTCCATCAGCGTCCCGGCTGCGTCCGGGCTGCGTCCGGGGATGTTCGGTCTTCGGACGCATTTTTTTTACCACCCCCTATCTTTTGGATAAAATGTCCATACATCAGAAAGACGCCGATGGCGGAGGCTTTTCCATGGCCTGTGCGGAGGGGCGTTTTCCCGGGGCGTGATTTTTCGTATACTGCGTTATACGGACCAAAGTTTGAATGACGAAAATCCAATGTTTAAGTGGAGTGCATATACGTGAGCGGCTCAGATAAACCCCATGATGGCGACCGTCTGGATACGGCGATTGTGGTTAAATCACGTGCAAAGACAAAAAAGCCCTCCATGTATAAAGTACTGATGCTGAATGACGACTATACGCCGATGGAATTTGTCATTCATGCCTTGGAGCGCTTTTTCGGCAAAAGCCATGAAGAAGCCACAAAGATCATGCTTCATGTTCACCAGCGTGGAGTCGGTGTTTGCGGCGTTTTTACTTTCGAAGTCGCGGAGACAAAGGCGACGCAGGTGGTCGATTTAGCGCGGAAAAACCAACATCCGTTGCAATGCACGATCGAAAAAGACGATTGATGTAACTCAAGCCAGCGAGGGTCCGACAGATGCTTTCGAAAAATTTAGAACAAACGCTGCATCGCGCCTTGGGCTACGCCGGGGAGCATGGCCACGAGTTCGCGACTTTGGAACACTTGCTTCTGGCCCTGAGCGAGGATTTGGACGCCGTGGCGGTGTTTCGCGCCTGTGGTGTCGATGTCGATCGCGTTCGTCAGGAAGTTCTCGAATTCATCGAGACGGAGTTGGTCCCTCTAAGTTCGAGCCAAGCGGCGGAACCCAAACCCACGGCGGGATTTCAGCGTGTCATTCAGCGCGCTATTATCCACGTTCAGTCGTCGGGTAGAGAAGAGGTTACCGGCGCCAATGTGCTGGTCGCTTTGTTCACCGAGCGGGAATCTCATGCCGTTTTCTTTTTGCAAGAGCAAGAAATGACGCGTCTGGATGCGGTTAATTATATCAGCCATGGCATCGCCAAGGTGCCCGGACAATCTCAACCTCGCCCCATCGGTGGAGCGGATCCGGAAAGTGGCGAGGAAGATGTCGCCAAGCAGGGCAAGGAGGCGTTGACCGCCTACTGCGTCAACCTCAATCAGCGCGCCGCGGAGGGGCGGATCGATCCCTTGATCGGCCGCGAAGGCGAGGTTGAGCGCACCATCCAAGTGCTCTGCCGGCGCACCAAGAACAACCCTCTTTATGTCGGCGATCCCGGTGTCGGAAAAACCGCTATCGCCGAAGGGTTGGCGCGGCGCATTCACTTGAAAAACGTCCCGGAAGTTCTTGAAAAAGCAACAATTTATGCGCTTGATATGGGTACGTTGCTTGCCGGAACGCGCTACCGTGGCGACTTTGAGGAACGCCTGAAAGCCGTCATCAAGGAACTTGAAGCGACCCCCGACAGCATCCTATTTATCGACGAAATCCACACCGTGATCGGAGCCGGGGCGACTTCGGGCGGCTCGATGGACGCTTCCAACATTTTAAAGCCCTCTTTGGCCAACGGCGCGTTGCGCTGCATGGGATCGACCACCTACAAGGAATACCGCCAACACTTCGAAAAAGACCGCGCTTTGGTGCGCCGCTTCCAGAAGATCGACGTTTACGAACCTTCGGTCGAGGACACGGTGAAAATCCTACGTGGTTTGAAACCCTATTACGAAACACACCATCAGGTACGTTATACCCACGACGCCATTCGAAGCGCCGTTGAATTGGCCGACCGTTACATCAACGACCGCAAGCTGCCCGATAAGGCGATCGATGTGATCGACGAGGTCGGTGCGTCACGGATGCTGGTGCCCAAGGCGAAGCGCCGCAAGGTGGTTTCGGTCAAGGACGTCGAGGCGGTGGTCGCCAAGATCGCACGAATTCCGCCCAAAAGCGTCTCGCGCGACGACCGCAAGGCGCTACGCACCTTGGAGAGCGATCTCAAGCGTATGGTCTATGGTCAAGATACGGCGATCGACGCCCTGTCCGGCGCCATCAAGCTCGCGCGCGCGGGGCTGCGCGCGCCGGAAAAACCAATCGGATCGTACCTGTTTTCCGGCCCGACCGGCGTCGGAAAAACCGAGGTCGCGCGTCAATTGGCTCACACCCTAGGGGTTGAACTGATCCGCTTCGATATGTCCGAGTACATGGAACGCCACTCCGTTTCGCGCCTGATCGGCGCGCCGCCGGGCTATGTCGGTTACGATCAGGGCGGCCAATTGACCGACGCCATTGACCAGCAACCCCACGCGGTTCTGTTGCTTGACGAAATCGAAAAGGCGCATCCCGATCTGTTCAACATCTTGTTGCAGGTGATGGATCACGGCAAGCTGACCGACAACAACGGTAAGAGCGTCGATTTCCGCAACGTCGTGTTGATCATGACATCCAACGCCGGAGCCGCCGATATGGCGAAACCGGCGATCGGGTTCGAGAGAACCGTGCGTGAGGGGGAGGATACCGAAGCCATCGAGCGGATGTTCAGCCCCGAATTTCGCAATCGACTGGACGCCGTGATTCCCTTCGATAGCCTCAGCACCGATGTCATGAGCCGCGTCGTTGATAAGTTCATCCTTGAATTGGAGGAACAGTTGTCCGACCGTCAGGTCGCGATCGAACTCAGCGACAAAGCGCGCCTCTGGTTGGCGAAGAAAGGCTATGACCGTCTCAATGGCGCGCGCCCGCTGGCCCGGGTCATTCAGGAATACATCAAGAAACCACTGGCCGAGGAACTTCTCTTCGGGCGACTCGCCCATGGCGGGACGGTTGTCCTGGGCCTCGAAGATGAAAAACTGACTTTCGCTTATCCCGAAACCGCGCCCCCTAAAGGGGCGGCGCGCAAACACGCGGCGAAAAAGCCCGGTTCGTCGAAAGGTTCGCCGCCGAAACTTCCGGCCTTGATGGAATAGTCCGCTCGTCGGTGGTCGATAAATTCAGATAAAACGGGGCGCTTCGTGGTTCGAGGCGCCCCGTTTTTTGCTTAGGAAAAACCAAGGTCGGGCATCTTTGTGGGTTACTGACGGCATGCCGCGTCTTGGACGATGCGTGCGCGGATCGCCCCCAAGGCGGCGAGGGCCGTGGTCTTGTGGGGTTCTACGGAATATTGGGTGAGCGCCGTTTTTCCCGCGGGGTAGCTCCGCTCGATCGCGGCGACGCGGCATTGCCCACACGTGTTGACGATAACCATGCCGACGCCTTTTTGTTGGCCGAGGATAAGGCAACGCTGTCCATCGGCTTTCCCTCCCAGCGTTTGTGGCGTCGGTGTGCGGGGCGTTATCGGCGCGGCGGAGGGGGCGGTTGGACATGGCGAAATTCCGGTTATCCGGGTCTCCCCCGGCCCCAGGAAGGAGAGTGGTTGGCGTGCGCCGCCGGGCAGGGTGTATTCACGGTTGGTGGGGAATTGTCCCATCGCCGCGCCGGGGCGGATGCGCATCACCTTGGCCACGACACAGGCGCTGCAGCGATTAACCAGCCCTTCGCCGCCTTGCTGGCGGTAAAGTTGCACGCATCGCATGGCGGCGTGGGCGTTCTGGGAACGGATGGCGATAACGATCGACAATACCGAAGCCGCCATAACGACCGTTAGCAAAAAGCGAAAGGGAAATTTGTGTTTCATCACCTTCCCGTATAGCGAAAAAGTGTTAATCCCGCGTCAATGGCGTGCGCCATAACGAGGAAATCATAGCCTTCACTTGGGGGTGGAAGGCGCGCGGAACGGTGAAAAATCAGCCAACTCATCAATTTCCTCGGCCACGGCGTCGCGTTCGGCCTCGATCGCCCGTTCCAGGGCGTCGCGAAAGCCGTCGTCGCGCACCCAATGGGCGCTGTAGGTTTCCACCGGAAGATAACCTCGGGCGATTTTGTGTTCACCCTGGGCGCCCGCCTCGACGGTTTTTAAACGATGGGTTATGGCGTATTCAATGGCTTGGTAATAGCAGATCTCGAAATGCAGGCAGGGGACGTGTTCCACGGCCCCCCAATAGCGCCCGTACAGGCCGTCGGAGCCAATCAAATTCAGCGCGCCGGCGATCCAGCGCCCGCCGCGCCGCGCCATGATGAGAAGTACGCGATCGGCCATGCGTTCGCCAAGTAGGGAAAAAAAAGTACGGTTGAGATAGGGCCGCCCCCATTTGCGCGCCCCGGTGTCCATGTAAAAACGATACAAGGCGTCCCAGTGTTCCTCGTGAATGTCCGCCCCGTTCAGGCGCACGACCTCGATTTCCCGCTCGGGGCCAAGAGCGGTGCGCCGCTCCTTGCGAATCTGTTTGCGCTTACGCGAAGACAGCGCGGCTAAAAAGGCGTCGAAATCGGCGTATCCCGGATTGGACCAATGGTATTGCCGTCCGATCCGGGGTATGAAGTTTTTGCTTCCCAGGGCGGCCCAGTCGTTTTTATCGGGAAAGGTGACGTGGAGCGACGACACGGCCATGCGCCGGGCGATGTCCACCATGGCGTCGATGAGCAGGGCCTTGGTCCCCTCGGGGGCGTCGGGGTGGACCAGGAGCCGGGGGCCGGCGACAGGGGTGAACGGCGCCGCGCACAGCAGCTTGGGGTAATATCGCCCTCCGGCGCGTTCGTAAGCGTCGGCCCATGCCCAGTCGAAGACGTATTCCCCATAGGAATGGGACTTGACGTACATCGGGGCACAGGCGACGAGCCTGCCCGAGGGGGCGTGCGCGACGACATGGCGCACCAGCCAGCCGTTCTGCGCCCCCAAGGTGGCGCTATCTTCCAGGGCAGATAAAAAGGCGTGGCTGACGAATGGATTTACGCCCCCGGCGCAAATATCCCAGGCGTCCGCCGAAATGTCGCCGATGGCCTCAAGGAGGCTGATTTCCAAAGCGTTCGATCCATCCGCCATGGCTCAAAAATGGGCGCGCGTCGGCCCAACGATGTGGGTGTAGGCAGGGGTGGGGGAGGGATAAAAACAGGCATGCATGTTATTCAATTTCAAACAACCCCTCGACTTCAACCGCGACGCCAAGGGGGAGGGAGGGTGCGCCGACGGCGGCGCGGGCATGTTTGCCGATGTCGCCGAAAACCTCGACCATGAGGTCGGATGCCCCGTTGACGACTTTGGGGTGGTCGGTGAAGTCGGCGGTGCAGTGGACGAAGCCGCCCAGGCGGACGACGCGCTTGACCCGCTCAAGATCGCCGCCGCAAGCCGCCTTAAGTTGGGCGATCAGGTTGAGCCCGCACAATCGCGCCGCGGCGTACCCCTCGTCGACGTCTATAGTGTCACCTAGGCGACCCAGGTATTTCAAGGCGCCGTTTTCCACGGTGATCTGCCCCGATACGACGACCAAGTTGCCGGAAACGACGAACGGTACATAGTTGGCGGCGGGGGCGGCGGCCTGGGGCAGGGTGACGCCTTTTTCCTTGAGGCGTTCTTCGACGGTTTTGGGCATGACGGACTCCTTAGCTTAAGAAAGATCGCTTGAAGATAAGCCGGTTTTTACAAATGAGAAGAGCCTTCTTGGTTCCAGGGGGAATGTTCAAGGTTAAAAAAAACGAGACGCCCCCATGGGAGCGTCCCGCAGATGTCAATAATCGACGCCGCGGATCAAGGAGATGAGCGTCGTGCGGTCGTATCGTTACGAACAGCCGCTGGTCGCTCCACATGTGTCACATTTCATGCAGGTACCGTTGCGCACCAAGGTGAAGTTGCCGCACTCACCGCACGAATCGCCCTCATAGCCCTTCATGCGCGCCTCGCGGACACGTTCCATATGAATATCGACGGTTTCCACCATGGTGCTTTCGACGCTGATTGAGGTATGGTCGGTGCCTGTCGATAAGGATTGCGGCGCGGCGAGGGGGGTGTCCAACAAGGCGGATTCGGCGCTTTTTTCCACGCTTTTGCGGTCTTTGGCGCCGCTGATCACCGTCAGCTTTCCGCGCATGAACCCTTGGCTGGCCATGCGCTCGACCATTTCCAACGCTTCCTCGGCTTTTTTCAAGTCGCCCTCGTCGTTGCCCGAACCTAAGGCGTCGGGCAGGGTGTCGGCGGGTTGAACGTGGGCGAGATCGTTGCGCCCAAGGTAGGATACGGCCAATTCGCGGAACAGGTAATCGAGGATCGACGTCGCCATCTTGATGGTGTCGTTGCCTTCGACCAGGCCGGAAGGCTCGAACCGGGTAAAGGTGAAGGCTTCGACGAATTCCTCCAGTGGGACGCCGTATTGAAGCGCGATCGAAATCGCGATTGCGAAGTTGTTCATCAAGGAGCGGAAGGCCGCGCCCTCCTTGTGCATGTCGATGAAGATTTCGCCCAGGCGACCGTCTTCGTATTCCCCGGTGCGCAGATAGACCTTATGGCCGCCGACGACGGCCTTTTGCGTATATCCCTTGCGGCGGTGGGGCAGGCGACCACGTTCGGCGCGGTTGACGATGCGCTCGACGATGCGTTCGGCGACCCGTTCGACCCTTTCGCTGTTCGAATTGGCCGCGGCCAGTTGTTCGCCCAGGGTATCCTCATCGTCGTCGTCATCCAGCAGGGCGCTTTGCAGGGGTTGGCTCAATTTCGATCCATCGCGGTATAGGGCGTTGGCCTTGACGCCCAGGCGCCACGACAGCATGTAGGCGTCCTTGCATTCGTCCACGGTGGCCGAATTGGGCATGTTGATGGTTTTCGAGATGGCCCCCGAGATGAAAGGCTGCGCCGCCGCCATCATGCGGATATGGCTCTCGACGCTGAGTGAGCGCTTGCCGATCCGCCCACAGGGATTGGCGCAGTCGAACACCGCGAGATGCTCGTCCTTGATGTGCGGCGCGCCTTCCAGTGTCATCGCGCCACAAACGTAGGTGTTGGCGTCTTCGATTTGTTGACGGGAGAACCCTAAGAACGCCAGCATGTCGAAAGAAAGGTCGTTCAACGCCTCAAGGGGAATGTTCAGGGTTTGGATACAAAAGGCCTCACCCAGAGTCCACTTGTTGAAAACGAATTTAATGTCGAAGGTGTCCGTCAGGGACGTTTCCAGATCTTGCAGGATGTCCGCCGTGAAGCCCTTTTCCTTGAGGCTATCGTGATTAATGGCGGGCGCCCCCTTCAAGGTGCCGTGGCCAAGGGCGTAGCGTTCGATATCGAAAATCTCGTTCTCGCCATAGCCCAATCGGGTCAGGGCGGTCGGGACCATGCGATTGATGATCTTGAAATACCCGCCGCCGGCCAGTTTCTTGAACTTGACCAGGGCGAAATCGGGCTCGATTCCGGTTGTGTCGCAATCCATCACCAGGCCGATCGTGCCGGTGGGGGCGACAACGGTGGTTTGGGCGTTGCGGTAACCATGGGCCTCACCCAACTCAAGGGCGGCGTCCCAGGCGTTTTTGGCCGCTTCGATCAGGGGCTCGTCGGGACAATTGGCGCTGTCCAGCGGCACGGGGAGGACGGAAAGTCCCTCGTATCCCTTGTTCTTGCCGTGGGCCGCGAGACGGTGGTTGCGGATCACGTTGAGCATGGACTGGGCGTTTTCCCGGTAGCGGGGGAACGTGCCCAACTGTTCGGCCATCTCCGCTGAGGTGGCGTAGGAAACACCGGTCATCAGCGCCGACACGGCGCCGCAAATGGCGCGTCCCTCGGGGCTGTCATAGGAATATCCGGCGGCCATCAGATAGCCGCCGATATTGGCGAAGCCTAGGCCCAGGGTTCGGAAATCGTATGATCGCTGGGCAATTTCCGCCGAGGGAAACTGCGCCATCATCACCGAAATTTCCAGGGTGACGGTCCACAGGCGTACCGCGTGTGCGAAGGCGGCGGCGGCGAAGGAAGCATCCTCCTCGATGAAGTTCATCAGGTTCAAGGACGCCAGATTGCAGGCGGTATCGTCCAGGAACATGTATTCCGAGCACGGGTTGGAGGCGTTGATGCGCCCCGATTGCGGGCAGGTGTGCCATTCGTTGATGGTGGTGTCGAACTGTAGGCCGGGATCGGCGCAGGCCCAGGCGGCATGGCCGATATCGTCCCAAAGGTCGCGGGCTTTAACGGTCTTGCTGACCACCCCGTCGGTGCGCCGAATCAGGTCCCAGTCGCCGCCGTCGAGCACGGTTTGAATGAAGTCGTTGGTCAGACGCACGGTGTTGTTGGAGTTTTGCCCCGATACCGTCAGGTAGGCTTCGGAATCCCAGTCGGTGTCATAGGTCGGAAAATCGACTTCGAGGAAGCCTTGTTCGGCGAATTGGATGATCCGTTGGATGTAGTTTTCCGGGATCATGACCGCGCGGGCGTCCTTGATAGTGCGCTTCAATTCGGGGTTGCTTTTCGGATTGAAGCGTTCGTCGTCACCCAGTCCCGGCGCCCGGCATGCCGCCATCACGGCGTTGAGGTGTTTTTTCGCCAGCTTCGATCCTGTGACTAAAGCTGCGACTTTTTGCTCTTCGTGAACCTTCCAGTTGATGAACTCGCCGATATCGGGATGATCGACGTCAACCACCACCATTTTCGCCGCGCGCCTCGTCGTGCCGCCCGATTTAATCGCGCCCGCCGCGCGGTCGCCGATCTTCAAAAAACTCATCAGTCCGGACGATTTTCCGCCGCCTGAAAGCCCTTCGTTGCCGGCGCGCAGCTTGGAAAAATTGGTGCCCGTGCCTGAACCGTACTTGAACAGGCGCGCTTCGCGCACCCACAAATCCATGATGCCGCCCTCGTTGACCAAATCGTCTTCGATCGACTGGATGAAGCAGGCGTGGGGCTGCGGATGTTCGTAGGCGGATTTGGATTTAATCAGTTTGCCGGTTTTGAAATCGACATAATGGTGGCCCTGGGCCGGGCCGTCGATGCCGTAAGCCCAGAACAATCCGGTGTTGAACCACTGCGGCGAATTGGGGGCGCCGATCTGGGCGCACAGCATATAGCGCATTTCATCGAAATAGGCTTGGGCGTCTTCCTCGGCGTCGAAATATCCGCCTTTCCATCCCCAGTAGGTCCAGGTGCCGGCCAGACGGTCGAAAACTTGCTTACAGCTGGTTTCCGAGGTTGTCCGCGCCTCTTCGGGAAGATCGTTCAGTTTTTTTTGATCGGCGACCTTGCGCCACAAAAAAGAGGGGACGGTATTTTCTTCCACGGGCTTGAGGGCGCTGGGGACGCCGGCCTTGCGGAAATATTTCTGCGCCAAGACGTCGCAGGCGACCTGGGACCAGCCAACGGGGGCTTCCATGTTCGGCAATTGGAACACGACCGAGCCGTCGGGGTTTTTAATCTCGCTCGATGTGGTGCGAAACTGAAAATTGTCATAGGGGGAACAGTCGGCTTGGGTGAAGTGACGGAGAATACGCATGAGGTTTTTTGTACCCGTTTTCTAGGGATTGATGATTTTCTTTTTCGATGTGAGCCGTCAGGCCCCCCGGGTCAAAAAGACGATGACTCCAGGCCTATGATTTTTAGACAAACGCCTACGACGCATACGAAATATGGCACGCATGGAATGTCCCCCAAGATGGCGGTGCGCCTTGTTTTCGGCGCATCGTGCGCCCGCCGTCACCATAAACGCCATGCAACGTGCATTGGATACACTACATTGCGTATTCTCTGGGCGGCGAACGCACAAGATGTAGCTCTAAAACATCCGGATGTTCAAGAAGAATTTTTTCCACAGATTTCATGTAATCATTTAATATCAATGTATTGTAGTGTTATTTTGAATTTTTTACTCAATGTCGCATCCGAACTCGATGTCTTTGGAGAGCATCGTTGCGGCAGGTGAAAATGCTTGAGTTCATGGGCCTTCAACGCGCAAAGTTCAACTTTTGGGGGAGTTTTCGTCGTGCGGGGCGCCACCTCCCGTGTCCGCCTCGAACTAAGAATCGGGTTGGGGGATTCGTGTAGGGATAAGGGGTCCTTGCCGAATAAAAATACGGGGCATATTCTGTGGCTTTATTGCCGGTAGCGGTTTATGAATCGCGCAGTATGACGCCCGCAAAAATCGGGTTCGTACCCGGGTCCCGGCCTTTGGATAACGCCAAGTCCAGATGCACTGCATATTGATTTTAAGGAGATTCCTCGTCATGTCTATTTCAACGCGCCTCTATACCTTATTGAAAGGCGATTTGGTCGGCGCCGATGAATTCGGCAATCGGTATTACCGCTCCAAGGGACCCAAGCTTAATGGGCGCGAACGTCGTTGGGTGCTTTATCGGGGTAAGGCCGAACCTTCGAAGGTGCCCGGCGAATGGCATGCCTGGCTACATCACACCAGCGCCGCGCCTTTGTCGGAAAAGGGGATACAGCCCAAGGCGTGGCAAAAAGAGCATTTGCCTAATCTAACGGGGACGGTCAACGCCTATCATCCCAAGGGCCATCCTGCGGCCGGGGCGCAGCGCCAGCACGCCACGGGCGATTATCAGGCTTGGCAACCGGAATAATCTCCTTATAACGTAAAGGATAGAGGGGGTTCTGGGGGGGGGCGTCCAGGCAAATACGCCCCGCCGAGAGCATATCGAGTTCGCATAAAGAGCGTGTAATTGATGAGGGCCAGCAGACCGTGAATACGGAAACTCGCAATATCGTTACAGGCGCGGTGGTGTTCGCTATTTTTGTGATGGCGGTGGTCTTTTCGTATACCTCGCGGGACATTGGCGCGGGCGCATCGGGCGACTATTATGAGCTTAACGCCGTGTTTAACCGGATCGACGGCCTATACGAAGGCGACGATGTTCGTTTGGCGGGTGTGCGTGTCGGAACGGTCGGGATGCAGCGGCTCGATAAAAACTATCGGGCCGTGGTGACCTTAAAAATTAAAAAGGATGTCGTGCTGCCCAAGGATTCTTCCGCCGCCATTCACACCGACGGTCTTTTCGGCTCCAAGGCCGTCGTGTTGGAACCGGGTGGGGATATAAAGAACTTGAAATCGGGCGATACTATTTCCTTTACTCAGGACTCCGTGATCGTCAGTGATTTGTTGAACTTGATCATCTCCGAAGGCAAGGCGCGCCGCCAGGAGAAAAAACCCGCCGCGAATGGAAAATGAGTGAGGATACCATGGGCAGACACGCGATCGAGACGGTGATGGGGGCGGCGGTTTTGATCGTGGCCGGCGTTTTTGTCTATTTCGCCATCAACACCGCCCAAGTCGGAACCATGTCCGGTTACGAGGTGAAGGCCGCCTTTTATACGATCGGCGGGCTGAGCAAGGGATCGGACGTTCGCTTAAGCGGCGTCAAGGTGGGAACCGTCGTCGATGCGGGGCTCGACCCTAAAAACTATGATGCTATGGTGACCTTGCGTTTGGCCGGTGATGTTCGTCTGCCTAAGGATACGGTGGCCTCGATTACGTCCAGTGGTATGTTGGGCGATAAATACGTTCGTCTGGAACCGGGTAAGGATACCGCCATGATCGCCGATGGCGGGCAAATCACCCACACCAAGGATTACCGTTCTCTGGAAGATCAGGTCGGTGAGATTATTTTTCTCGCCACCGGCGGGACGGGCAAGGGTAACCCATAACGCCATCCTTTATGTGCATCGGAAAGGTTTTCCCCTTATGCGCCAAAATACGCGGAGCGCTGGTCCGACCTCTCAATATTGGGATTCCGAACGTTACCGTCGAAACGCCGCGTTCGTTTCTGAGTTCGGTCGGGAGCTTTTGGATGAGTTGGCCCCACGTATGGGGGAGGATATCCTTGATTTAGGTTGTGGTGACGGGACGCTCGGGGCGGCGATTGCCGAAAGAGGAGGCAATGTGGTGGGGATCGATTTCGCCCCCGATCAAGTCAAGACGGCGCGCGCGCGCGGGATCGCCGCTCATGTCGGACATGGCGCGCATTTACTCTACGAGAACGACTTCGATGCGGTTTTTTCCAATGCCGCGCTGCACTGGATGCACCCGCCCGAAGATGTCGCCAAAAGTGTCTTTCGGGCGTTGCGTCCGGGCGGCAGGTTCATCGGGGAAATGGGCGGTATCGGCAACGTGGCCACCGTTCGGCGCGCTTTGCTTGACGCTTTGTCCAAGTGCGGCGTCGATGGCAAGGCGTTCGATCCTTGGTTTTTCCCTTCCCGCGAAAGCTATCGGGATATCTTGGAAGAGGCAGGCTTTACGGTATCGGCTATCATGCTTTTTGACCGACCGACCCCACTGCCCGGCGATTTTATCTCATGGCTGGAGACCTTCGCCGAATCTTTCCTAAGCGCGGTCGATTCCGCCCGGCGCGCTGCGCTTATGGATGCTGTCCGCGCCGCTGTTCGCGCCGACCTGTGCACTCCCGAAGAGGGGTGGGTGCTAGACTATGTGCGCCTACGGTTCCATGCAGAAAAACCGGAGATCCGATGAAACGCGACCCTCTTTATGTCTTCGTTTTGAGTAGCTTTTTTTTACTGCTCCTGTCCGCGCCGGCATGGGCTGTCCCCTACAATACGGCGGTTTTGCAGGCGCTGGACAAGGTCACGGCGCGGGTAACCAAAATCGAGGCCCCGATCGGACGGGTGGTCCATTTCGGCACGCTGGAAATCATCGCCCGGGCGTGCGACAAAAAACCCCCGGAAGATACGCCCGAAAGCGCTGCGTTTTTGGATATCTGGGAAGAACGCCCCGGCGAACCGACCGCGAGCGTATTTCGCGGCTGGATGTTCGCCTCCAGCCCCGCCTTGTCGGCGATGGAGCACCCGGTCTACGACGTTTGGGTTCTCGATTGCATAAACACGGCTTCGAGCGCACCTTCGAGCAGCGACGGTGGTGGGTCACAGTAAAATTCGGCGTCAACGCTAAAGGCGTCGTCGAGGCGCTTGTGGTAGTCGGCCGCCGAAATTTCGATTGCGCCCAGACGGTGGAGATGCTCGGTGAGGAACTGACTGTCGAGCAGGCGAAATCCCGAGATATTCAAGCGCGCCACGAGGTGGACCAACGCCACTTTCGAGGCGTCGGTCATTCGCGAGAACATGCTTTCGCCAAAAAAAGCGCCTTTCAACGCCAGCCCGTAAAGTCCGCCGACGAGGCGACCGTCCTTCCAGGTTTCGACACTGTGCGCGAGACCCAGGGTATGCATTTCTATAAAACAGCGGCGGATTTTATCGTTAATCCAGGTCTCGGGACGTTCGGGCGTCGTCTCGGCGCAGGCGTCGATCACGGCCTCGAATGCGGTGTCGCAGCGCACTTCAAAGAGCGATTTACGAACCGTTTTGCGCAGCGAGCGCGAAACATGCAAGCCGTCCAAAGGAAGGATGCCCCGAACTTCGGGGTCAACCCAAAAAATTGTCGGGTCATCGCGGCTTTCCGACATGGGAAAAACGCCGGCGGCATAGGCGCGCACCAGGATTTCCGGTGTCAGAAGGTGCGGGCCAACGGAGGGTCTAGGCATCCTTATCGACGAACTTTTCCAACCAGTGAATGTTGTAATCGCCATTGATGACATCCGCCGCCGAGACCAAGCGTTGATGCAGAGGAATGGTGGTTTCCAGGCCATCGATGACAAATTCGCTCAAGGCCCGCCGCAAACGCATGAGACATTCGTTGCGATTGGTGCCGTGCACGATCAGTTTGGCGATCATGCTGTCGTAATGTGGGGGAACCTTGTAGCTGGAGTACAACGCCGAATCGACCCGCACCCCAAGGCCGCCCGGAGCGTGATAAATCCCCACCGTGCCCGGCGACGGCATGAACGTGACCGGGTTTTCGGCGTTGATCCGACATTCAATGGCGTGCCCGGAGAAGGTTATGTCTTCTTGGGCGTAACCCAGGGGTGCGCCATTGGCGATGCGCACCATTTCGCGCACCAGATCAATGCCGGTAATCATTTCCGTGACGGGATGTTCGACCTGAAGACGGGTGTTCATTTCGATGAAGTAAAAACGGCCGTCCTCGTACAGAAATTCGATGGTTCCCGCGCTGCGATAGCCGATTTTGGCGATGGCCTCGGCGGCGATGGCGCCGATTTCGGCGCGTTGTTCGGCGTTGAGCGCGGGCGAGGGCGCCTCCTCGAGAACCTTTTGGTTGCGTCGTTGCAGCGAGCAGTCGCGTTCGCCCAGGTGAACGACATTGCCGAAATGATCGGCGAGGACCTGAATTTCGATATGGCGAGGTTTTTGCAGATATTTTTCCAGATAAACCTCACCGCTACCAAAAGCCGATTCGGCTTCGTTCGCGGCCATCTTGATGGCGTCGGGCAGTTCGGAGGCGTTTTGTGCGAGCTTCATGCCGCGTCCACCACCTCCGGCCGAGGCTTTGATCAGAACCGGGTAGCCGATTTCCTCGGCGATGGACAGGGCCTCGTCGATATCTTTGACCGCGCCGTCGGACCCGGGCACGACGGGGATTCCCGCCGCTTTGACGGCCTCCTTTGCGGCGATCTTATCGCCCATCAGCTTGATGTGTTCGGCGGTCGGGCCGATGAAGGTAAAACCGTGTTCTTCGACCATGGCGGCGAAGTCGGCGTTCTCCGACAGGAAGCCGTATCCGGGGTGGATAGCGTCGGCGTTTGAATTTGCCGCGGCACAGAGAATGGCGGGGATATTGAGATAGCTGTCCTTGGCCGCGGGCGGGCCGATGCACACCGATTCGTCGGCTAGGCGCACGTGCATGGCGTCGGCGTCGGCGGTGGAATGCACGGCCACCGTTTGGATTCCCATTTCCTTGCATGCCCTTAAGATACGTAAGGCAATTTCGCCGCGGTTGGCGATGAGAACTTTGTCGAACATTGTGATCAGTCCCGTTCTCTTATTCGATAATCAGTAAGGGTTCGCCAAATTCGATGGGCGCGCCCGTTTCGACGAGAATCTCGGTAACGGTTCCATCCTTGGGCGCGTGTATCTGGTTGAAGACCTTCATCGCCTCGACCAACATGACGGTGTCGCCCGCCTTGACGACGTCGCCGACGTTGACAAACGCCGGAGCGCCGGGTTCGGCCGAGGTATAGACGACGCCGACCATCGGCGAGGTGACGACACCGGGGTGCTCGGCGGGAGAAGGCGCGGGCGCGGGCGCATCAACGGGGGGCGCGCCATGGACCGGCGCGGGCGAGTGGGGCACTCTGGGCGCGTCGATGTGAGTGACGGCGGCGGTGCGGGCGATGCGGACGTGCACGTCGCCCTGGCCATATTCGATCTCGGTCAATCCTGTTTCATCCAGAACGGCGGCCAATTTGCGAATCAATTCATCGTCAACGTCGAGTTTGTGCGTCATTTATCCTGTCACTTATTGTTTTAAAATGTGGGCGAGGGCGTCCACGGCCATGGCGTAACCAAAACCGCCGAAACCGGCGATCATGCCGACGGCGGCCTTAGAGACATACGAGTGGTGGCGAAATTCCTCGCGCTGATGGATGTTGGATAGGTGAACTTCAACGACCGGGAGATCGCACGATAAAAGCGCGTCGAGCAGCGCTACGGAAGTGTGCGTATAAGCCCCGGCGTTGACGATCAACGCGGCGGCGCGGTCGTGGCGGGCCTGCTGCACCCAGCCGACCAGCTCGCCTTCGCTGTTGGACTGGCGGAAGGTCACCCCCAGACCGCATTTTTGAGCGTGTGCGCGGGTCGCCGCTTCGATATCCGCCAGGGTCTCGTGTCCGTAAATTTCGGGCTCGCGGGCGCCGAGCATGTTCAGGTTGGGGCCGTTCAAGACCAGGATCTGAGAGGTCATCGCCGAGAAATCCTGTTTATCATGATGAGGGGGGCGTTATAGCACCACGCGGCCTTGTGTAACAGCGAGATTTCCCTATGTTAGTTTCAATTTCTTGAACGCATGCGCAAAAAAATACCAGCTTTGAGGATACTCCATGTCTATTCGCTTGACTATAAATGGCGAAAGCCGTGACTTCGACGATGTCTTGAGCGTTGCGAAATTGCTGTCCACCATCGGATTGGACGGCGGCAAGGTCGCGGTCGAACGCAATCAGGAAATCGTATCTAAATCGGCCTATGAAACGACGATTCTCGGTCAGGGTGACCGTCTGGAAATCGTCCATTTTATCGGTGGCGGCGCGTCCGATACCAATAGAGATACGTTCGATATTGCCGGAAAAACCTTCTGGTCACGCCTTCTGGTGGGAACGGGAAAATACAAGGATTTCGAAGAAACGGCCAAGGCGATTGAAGCCTCGGGCGCGCAAATCGTCACCGTGGCGGTACGCCGGGTTAATGTTTCCGACCCCTCTCAGCCGATGCTGGTCGATTATGTCGATCCCAACACCTATACCTATTTGCCCAACACGGCGGGGTGTTATACGGCGGACGACGCCGTGCGCACGCTGCGTCTGGCGCGTGAAGCGGGCGGTTGGGATCTCGTTAAATTGGAGGTTTTGGGCGATCAGAAAACCTTGTACCCGAACATGACGGAAACCTTGATCGCCGCAGAAACGTTGGTTCGCGAAGGCTTTAAGGTGATGGTCTATTGTTCGGACGACCCGATCATGGCGCGTAAGCTGGAGGATTTGGGCTGCGTGGCGATTATGCCCTTGGCCGCGCCGATCGGATCGGGTTTGGGGATTCAAAACCCGGTCGGGATTCGCCTGATTATCGAACAGTCCAAGGTTCCCGTCTTGGTCGATGCCGGGGTCGGCACCGCGTCCGATGCCGCCGTGGCGATGGAACTGGGCTGTGACGGGGTGTTGATGAATACCGCCATCGCCGAGGCCAAGGATCCGATTAAAATGGCGCGAGCCATGAAGTTGGCCGTCGAATCGGGGCGTCTCGCCTACCTTGCGGGACGCATGGCGAAGAAACGTTACGCCGATCCCAGCTCGCCCCTGGCGGGCTTGATTTAGGCATTTCGCCTCGGCGTACGGCGAATTTTTCACTTTTCGTCTTCGTTTTTAAAAAGCGACCAGATCGTGCAAGGACGGTGACGCGTATTGTGTTCTATGCGAAACTGCGAATATACGCTATGACAACGTGTACGTGCAGGCGGGGGTGCCTGGACGGGTAATTTTACCGCACCGCCCTATAAAGGAGCGGTGAAAAACTCGAAATAATTGTAAAACAGGGGGGGATTAACGTGTCCATTAAACATCCGATCATCGCCGTGACCGGGTCGTCCGGTGCGGGAACGAGCACCGTCAAGGACGCCTTCGAACATGTATTTAGGCGTGCGAAAATCAATGCCGCCGTGATCGAGGGGGATAGTTTTCACCGCTATAATCGCGCCGACATGAAAAAGCAGATGCTCGAAGCCGAAAAAAGAGGGGACAACACCTTTAGCCATTTCGGAGAAAAAGCGAATCTTTTTAAAGAATTGGAGGAGCTTTTTAAGACCTACGGTGAGACGGGGCGAGGCAAACGTCGGCTGTATCTGCATAGTGAAAGCGAAGCGGCGGCCTATCCGGGATTGAAGCCCGGAGAGTTCACCCCCTGGGAAGATATCCCACCTAACACCGATCTGATGTTTTACGAGGGACTTCATGGCGCCATCGTGTCCAATGGAATCAATATGAAGTCGTGTACGGATCTACGGATCGGCGTGGTTCCCGTGATCAATCTGGAGTGGATACAAAAAATCCACCGTGACACCAGCCAGCGGGGGTATTCTCAAGAAGCGGTGATGGATACCATTTTGAGGCGAATGCACGACTACGTTCATTACATCGTACCGCAATTCGTCAATACGGATATCAACTTCCAGCGCGTTCCCGTGGTGGATACGTCCGATCCGATTATATCGCGTGACATCCCGACGCCCGATGAAAGCCTTGTCGTGATTCGTTTCCGTAGCCCAGAGGCAATTCCGGGAGGCGTGGATTTCCCATATCTCTTACAGATGATCCATGATTCCTTCATGTCGCGGCGCAACACCATCGTCGTTCCCGGTGGAAAAATGGGACTGGCGATGGAATTAATTTTGACGCCGATCATCAGCTACATGTTGGATAACCGCCATAAGTAAGGCTTTTCCGTAACTTCATGGCGTACGGCCCCTGGAAAATAAATTTCCGGGGGCTTTTTCCCGGGTGGATGCGTGACACCCGAACCGATGAGCCACAAGCGTCCAAGCCGTACATCGAACAAGCCGTACATCAAGCCGTTTATGAAAGCTTGTCGCGGCAGGGGTAGGAGCTACGGCTTTTTCTTTCCGGTGTCTTCGAAACGTCCCAGATTGCCCAAAAGCTGTTGCATCAGCGTCAATTCGTTCCCCGCGGTAGGTGTTTCTCGTGTCACCGGCGTCATGTTTTGGGCTTGATCCAGTCCTACTTTCTTAACGGAACGGACGACACCCTTGTTGTCGAAGGCGATTACAAGGATCGTTCGCGCGGTGACTTTGGGTTTAAAAAATGCCTCGGTCGCCGTGTGCTCGGTGATGTAGTACCAGACCTCGTTCTTGTCGAACACGGCGACGGAAGAGGGGGATCCAAGTACGTCTTTAACGGTTTGTTTCGTGTAATCGCCGGGAACGATCTCGGCAACTTTTGCGGGGTCGGGGTCGCTGCCGTGGGTTTCGATGCGCGGGGCGCATGCCGTAAGTGCAACGCCCACAAGCATCAGGGCGGCGAAATACGCGAGGCGCGATTTCCTTCCGCGTGCAAACGTGTATTGCCTTGCTTGACTGAAAAGACCCATTATATCTATCGCTTTTTCGTCCCAGGTGGCCTAAGACAGCCGTCGGAGGCGGGGATGCCGTGGTCTTTAGGATCGTGAACGCAACCTACCGCGATCACCGGATCGTGAACACGGACAGGCGGGCGCCGCACCCCGACTCCGAAAAGGCCGTGTAGGCTTTTTCCGTCTATCCAATGCAGATAAATGACACCCCCCCCGGCATCTGTCAATCGCTGGTCCGTGTCGCAAAACAGATGTCGTGAGATTGCCCATGAAACTTTTTCGTCGCATATGGAGGCCCGATCATTCGGAAAGCGCCGCGCACAGCCTGTACGGCGCGCTGGTCGCCCAGGCGCGACGTCCCTCATTTTACCTTGAATATGGCGTCGCCGATACCTTGGACGGTCGCGTGGATATGATTTTTTTGCACACGATTGTGCTTCTTCGGCGTCTGGGGCAGGCGCGACATCAGACACGGCGCACCGCGCAGAGTCTTTATGATATCCTTTTTTACGATCTCGAGACCGGTTTGCGCGAACAGGGAATCGGCGATGACGGCGTTCTGCACAAACTACGGGCGATGACCGAAAGCTTCAGTGGTCGCGTCGGCGCCTACGACGGTGCGTTGAAGGAAGATGACGTTTCGGCGCTCGTGTCGGCGCTGGCGCGTAATATTTACCGAAGTGACCGGTTGGATGACGCGCGCATTTTGCGCATGGCGCATTACACGCGGGCATGTGTCCAACTGCTGGATAGCCAGCCGATCGCAACCTTATGCGAAGGGCGGGTGCGTTTCGCCGAACCGCCTACAATACCCACGCCCGGAAGTGTGAAGCCGCAACCGACACCAGAACGAACGGCGCAAGGTGAGGAAATTCAATGATCCACGCGACAACCCCCTCGGCGCAAAATCGCCTGGATACCGCGATCCAACGCAGCGAATTTTACCGCCCCGTCAAAGCCGATAAAATTCGCGACGAATATCATGTCGTGATTACAGCCTCCCACGATGAGTGCGCCGCCTTGGCCCGGCGTTTTTCCTTGCTTGTGATTGAACGGTTGCAAGCGGATGTGCGTGTAACGCCGGGGGGACGGGGCGCCTTCGTGTTGACGGCAAAAATGTCGAGCCGGGTCGTTCAGGCCTGCACGGTCACGCAGGAACCCGTTGCGGAAAACATCGACTGCGTGTTTAGCGTCTCCTATAGCCTTGATTCTCCTGAATACTGGGGAAGTGAAAAAGGGCATGATTCGGATGCAGGGGAGGAATACGCCGACCCTCCGGAACCAATCGTGAACGGTGAAATTGACATGGGCGAGTGCGTTGCGGAACAATTAATCCTTGAAATCACCCCCTATCCGCGGGTACATGGCGCATCATTTGTCGATGTCGCCGTCGATGCGCCGAAGAAAAGTGGCGAAAATGACGGCGTCGAGGCGAGGGTAACGGGCCGAAAAAGTCCTTTTTCCGTTCTCGAGAGACTTAAACAAAACGCGGATGAAAAATCATAAACCGGGTATTGTCTTGCCCCGGCATGTTTTTTTGTTTAATTAAGCACCCCGTTTCCCTTCCGGGATTCTTGAAAAGGTAACGAAAATGGCAGTCCCTAAGAAAAAAGTATCAAAATCCAGACGTAACCAACGCCGCGCCCATGACGCCCTTGGCGCGACGCAATATGAAGAATGCTCTTCGTGTGGTGAATTGAAGCAGCCGCACCATGTGTGCCCTGCGTGCGGCCAGTATAATGGACGCGAGGTTCTGGAGTCGGGCACGGCGGCCTGAAACACCCTCCTTCAGCGCACTTAAAAGCGAGGTATAGGCTTTGACCGAGCGGGTAATCTTGTCCGTCGACGCTATGGGTGGCGATGACGCGCCCTTTGTGGTGATCGAAGGCATGGACTTGGCGCTCAAGCGGATGCCTGACTTGGGTTTCTTGTTGTTTGGTGACGAGAGCAAGATTCTTCCCTTGCTCGGCCGGTTTCCGCGCGTCAAGGCATTGACCGAATGCCGTCATACCCCGGACGCGGTGTCCAATGACGAAAAAGCCGGCGCGGCTTTACGCTCTGGACGAAATTCCTCGATGCGTCTGGCCATTAATGCGGTGGCTTCCGGCGAATCTTCCGGCGTGGTTTCGGCGGGTAATACCGGCGCGTTAATGGCGATGGCGAAGTTCGTCTTGAAAACATTGCCGGGGATAGATCGTCCGGCGATCGCCACCTATTTTCCCACCTTGCGCAACGAATGCGTGATGCTGGATCTTGGCGCGAATATCCTATGCGACGCCGATAATTTGGTTCAGTTCGCCGTCATGGGAGAAGTGTTCGCCCGTCATGTCTTGAAGTTGAATCAGCCGACAATCGGTATTTTGAATGTCGGCAGTGAGGACCTCAAGGGGCATGACTCGGTCAAGCAGGCGGCCGCCATTTTGTCCGATACGAATTTGCCCATCCGGTTTTATGGCTTTGTCGAAGGCGATGACATTGGCGCGGGAACCGTTGACGTTATCGTCACGGATGGGTTTACGGGAAATGTCGCCTTGAAAACGGCGGAGGGGACGGCGCGACTTTTCAGTACCTCCCTGCGCGCCGCGTTTAAATCCTCGCTATTGGGTAAAATCGGCGCCTTGGTCGCAATGCCCGCCCTGAATAAGTTCCGCGACCGCTTCGATCCCCGGCGCTACAACGGCGCGATGTTCCTAGGGTTGAACGGGGTATGCGTGAAAAGCCACGGCGGTACGGACGCATTTGGTTTTTCCTGTGCGCTTCAAGTTGCGCATAAATTGATCAAGGACCAATTGAACGAAGGAATCAAAGCCGATTTCGCCCGTTTGAACGTGGAGCCTTCTTCCTTAGACCCGGCATCGCAGGAGGAGTAAAGGATGTCCGTTCGCGCGCGTATTATCGGTACCGGATCGTATCTTCCGGATAAAATTCTTACCAACGCGGCGCTATCGCAAACCGTCGATACCTCGGATTCGTGGATTCGATCGCGCACCGGAATCGCCCAGCGCCATATCGCGGCCGACGGACAATATACATCCGATCTCGCCTTCAAGGCGGCGCGGGCCGCGCTGGCGCGCGCGCAGGTAGACGCGGCCGAGGTCGATCTGATCGTTCTCGCCACCACGACGCCCGACAACACCTTTCCCTCGACGGCGGTCAAGGTGCAGGCCATGCTGGGGATGCAGCGCGGCGCCGCCTTCGATGTTCAGGCGGTCTGTTCGGGATTTATTTATGCATTATCGGTCGCCGACAATTTTATTCGCGCCGGGCAGGCGAAAACGGTTCTGGTGATCGGGGCGGAAACGTTCTCGCGTATTCTCGATTGGGAAGACCGCGCAACTTGCGTTCTTTTCGGCGACGGCGCGGGGGCCGTCGTCCTGCGTGGGGAAACCACGGACGGATCGCACGCGCGCCCGCCGGGAATTTTATCGACGCATTTGCATTCCGACGGCAGGTTCGCCAATCTTCTTTATGTCGATGGAGGGGCGTCCTCCACGCAAAGTGTTGGCCACGTGCGTATGTCGGGCCGTGAAGTGTTTCGTCACGCCGTGGTCAATTTGGCGGCGGTTGTTGTCGAGGCGCTCCACGCCAACGGTCTGGATCAGTCCGATATCGACTGGATCGTGCCCCATCAAGCCAACAAACGAATTTTGGACGGAACCGCCCGCAAGTTAGGTGTTGCGCCCGATCGGGTCGTCGTCACCGTGGACAAGCACGCCAACACCTCCGCCGCATCCGTTCCGTTGGCTCTTGATGAAGCTGTGCGTGATGGGCGAATTAAGGAAGGCGACCTTGTTCTGATGGAAGCCATGGGGGGCGGTCTAACGTGGGGCGCGGCGCTGGTGCGCTGGTAGGTCGCCTTCGGAGTGCTTGAGCGTGTCCCGTGCGGCACGAAACGCTTTGATGTTGCGATGCACAAGTTACGTTTCCGATGGCTTTCGGCATCCCTTTGATATTGACGCAATAATCGTCACGCGATACCCTTGAGTGTTATTTGACCTTAAAGTGGAACCTGGGACTAACGATGGCAAATAGAACCATTACACGCGCACAGTTGAGCGAGGCGGTCTATCAAGAGGTCGGCCTATCGCGAAATGAGTCCGCTGTTCTTCTCGAGGCGGTCCTTAATTACATGTCCGAAGCCCTGGTTCGCGAGGAGACGGTGAAGATTTCATCGTTTGGAAGTTTTTCCGTGCGTAAAAAGGGACAGCGTATTGGACGTAATCCTAAAACCGGCGAGGAGGTGCCGATCCTTCCCCGCAAGGTTCTGGTTTTTCGTCCATCCCAGGTTATGAAATCGCGCATTAACGAGTCGGATTCCTCCCGTTGATCTTCATCTAACTGGGATAAGGCGGATTTTTCGAATGTCCACTCATCCTTCAACGCACTACGCCGCCGCGAAAAAGCGGCGAAACGGAAAGTCGGAGAACGCCTTTCGTACGATCAGCGAGGTTGCCGATGAGCTTTCCCTAGCCTCACATGTCTTACGGTTCTGGGAAACCAAATTCGCCCAAATACAACCCATGAAAAGAGGGGGCGGGCGACGGTACTACCGTCCAGAGGATGTCGCTCTGCTGCGCCAAATCCGCACTTTACTCTACGATAAGGGTTACACGATAAAGGGCGTGCAAAAGCTCATGCGTGAGGGGGATATCCCCCTGTCGGATGAAGAGCGCCTGGCGCCGTCTTCCGTCTCTCCCGATGGAGGCTCGAAACACGACGGAGACGCCCCCGATCCATCGCCTCGACGCGCCTCTCATCGGGATGATTTGCGGGCGGTGTTGGGTGAACTTGAGGCGTTGCGGGACCTTTTATAAAAATCCCCATCAAAGGTGAATACCGCCATTGCACATCACAGCGGCGGCGCGTATAGTGCGCGCGCTGTCACTTTGTGAAGCGAAATCAACACGGTCGGACGGAGCGTAGCGCAGTCTGGTAGCGCACTATACTGGGGGTGTAGGGGTCGTGGGTTCGAATCCCGCCGCTCCGACCAAAAAAAGGGATGGGTCCTATGACCCATCCCTTTTTCTTTTTTTAGGCGCGATAAAGTCTAGGGTCGGGAGCTCTTAATTATGGCGTGTTGGCGCATCCCCCATTTTGAATGGAGGTCTCCTGTTTCAACCCGTTTTTAAAAAGAAACCATTTTTTTGGCCATGGACATCCGATCCGCCCCCCATGGCATGGGGGGCGTTGGCGGGCGGTTGCGTGCGCGGACGATTGTACCGGCCTTGGGGTCTTCGAGGCGTACGCTCGCCGCATCCGTGCGAACCTCCACGCCGCCGCCGGACCAATGCGCGACTTGAAATGCGCCCATCATATCCCCAATCCAATATTTGGTACCCCGAATCCCAATCGTCGCCAAACGCGTGTTGATGGTTATTCCTCGATCGTTTTGTTTTCCGATAAGGCCGCTGGCTCCATCGAGCACGCCGGACACCAAATTCAAGGTAGCGCCGTTCTGGAAAGAATAATCAAAAACATTGAACGATGTTCGCTCGCCAAGGGTGAATAGAGCGTCGTCGATCATTTTAATTTCAAGGCGCGCATCAGCCCCCGTCGAGAGAATGTCTCCGATAAAAACGGCGACACCGGGCGCCAGGGGCCTCGATATGGCGTCCAACACCGCGACGGCGCGTCCCTTGACGCGTAAGACCGTTCCGGCTTTTTCTCCCGATGCTTGTTGGGTGGACGCGTCCTGCGCCGCCTGCGCCATTCGACCGCTAAACAGTCCATACATTCCGGCGACGAAAGGGGCGAACATGACTTTAATGGTGGTGCGTCTGTTCATACCTAAAAACCAATCATTGATTTGCATTGATTGCTTACGCGTATTTGAACCCACACTAGAGCACGGATCAAGGTTAATATCCTGCGCAATTGTGTTTCCGCCCGATACCGTACAGGGGTATAAGAACCACGACATTTGTTATAGGCGACGGTTTTCGATGATCATCAATAGCTTGTTTCGAGATAAAAAGATTGCCGTTTTGGGGTTGGGCGTCTCCGGTATGGCCAGTGTTGACGCTTTGCGGGCCAGTGGTGCACAGGTGTTCGCTTGGGATGACGCGGACGAACGTCGCCGCGAATGTTTGGGGCTTGGCGTCGAACCCGTCGATTTGGCGGGGCTCGACTGGACGGCGGAAAAGTTCGATTACTTGCTGTTAAGCCCGGGCATTGCGCATACCCACCCTCGTCCGCACCCGGTGGCGCAATTGGCGAAAAAGGTCGAATGCCCCATCGTCTGCGACGTCGAATTGTTGACTCTCGCCCAAGGAAAATCACGCTTTATCGGTATTACCGGAACCAACGGAAAATCCACCACGACAGCACTGATTGGCCATATTTTCGAAAAAGTAGGCCGCCAGGTGCAAGTGGGGGGGAATTTAGGTATTCCCGCACTTGCGCTCAGCCCCTTGGAAGAGGGGGGCGTTTACGTTCTCGAGTTATCCTCGTATCAATTGGAACTGCTGCACGAGAGTGTGTTCGACATCGCCATTTTACTGAACATCAGCCCGGATCATTTGGATCGCCATGGTGGAATGGCGGGGTATGTCGCCGCCAAGGAGAGAATCTTTGAAACACGGGAGGAAAGTGCTCTTAGCGCGGTCGTCGGCGCCGATGATGCGACATCCCGGGAAATTTTGTCTCGTCTCCACGCGCGCGGACAGCGGCGGGTTGTTGCGATCATGGCGGGCGCTTCGGCGTATATGCGGGAGGCCACAAAGAACACGGGCGAGGTTTTCGCTGGGGTGTATATGGATGACTATATCCTGATGGACGCCCTGGACGGCGTCCCCGGAACGCCCGTCTTGGACATCCGTGAGTGCGCCAACCTTCGTGGGCGCCATAATGCACAGAACGCCTGTGCGGCATATGCCGCGGTGCGCTTGTCCGGCGTGGCGCTAGACGATGCGCAGGCCGCCATACGGTCTTTCCCTGGGCTGGCTCACCGCCAGGAATGCGTAGGGTCCCGCCATGGCGTTACCTTTATTAACGACAGTAAGGCGACCAATGGGGATGCCTGTGCGCGGGCGTTGGATAGTTATAAAAATATTTACTGGATCGCCGGCGGCCAGGCCAAGGATGATGGCCTTGATGGCGTTTTGGCGCATCTGAAAGAAGTGCGCCGCGCCTTTCTCATCGGAGACGCCGCCGATTCCTTTGGGGAAATTCTAAAGGGTGTCGTTCCCATCAGCCAATCGAAAATCTTGCGGGCGGCCGTCAATGACGCCTTCGCTGCGGCCCGCGAGGATGGGGTGGGGGATGCCGTCGTGCTGTTGTCTCCGGCATGTGCGTCGTTCGATCAGTTTAAAAATTTTATGGAGCGTGGCGATGCGTTTAGGGAAATTGCCCAGGGCATTTGTCATCGAGCAACCCCTTGAACCGTTTTCTCGAAAAACAAAAAAAGGCTGGCGCCTTATTCAGGGCCAGCCCAAGTTTTGTGCTCTTGAGGGAAGATCGTGGTTCCGTATGAACCGTGACCTTGCATGACCTTTATGCCGCCTTTTATGAAAAAGGTCTGTGACCTACGTCACAGACCTTTTTTTTATAATTTAAAAATTATGTAAAAATATAATATTTCATTTTAAATCAGCATGTTGAGTTATGTATGCCCTAGTATAAAATTATGTGTTTTTTAGCCCCATCTGATCGGGAACGCTCCACGTCAGTGCGGAACCCTGAGTTTGGGCGTCTTGCAGCCAGCGATGAACGACCTTGGCCTTGCGTTTTCTGTCGCGTATGAACTCCATAAAAACGTCATAACAAGGACCGTTTTTCCGCGGACGAAGATCGCGTATACCCCGTTCGAGGTTATTGGCGACGTCAATTTGAACAAGGAGCCAATCGGTGATTTCGTCCTCTTCGACGATCGTGCGCATAAAATCGAAAACACGCCGCCACTGCTGTGAACGCTCAAGGGCCGAGTTGACGTGAAAGGGGTGATTGTGGAGGTATTTATGAATTTCACGCCACTTTTTATGACGGAAGGCGGCGACACTTAACGCGCCCGGCTCCTTGCGCAGCAATTCTTTTTCTTCTTCTTCGAGATGCCGGAAGATGATCGGCTTACGGCATTTTTGTGCACGGGGATTCCTCATCAAACGGTATTCCTTGGGTTTCTATCGGTTATTAAAACTATTCTATATCCTTATGACCCTGTTTTCCATTTCTTCGATTGGGAATTTAGCCAACAGGCCTTATGTTTATATAGTGTCGAAGTCCGACGATCGCTTCTCGTTGCCTAAATGTCGCGAGGAGAAACGGCGAACAACGCATAAGTTAGGGGTGCACGCTGAAAATGTCGAATAACCCGGAAAAAGATGATTACAAAAGGCTGATGGACCAAAAACGGTTTTTCGGAGAGGTTGAGCAGGGGCTGCAGATTGCCAATCGTGAGATCATTCACAGCCGAATACCGACTCTGAACAAAGAATCCGTTTTGTCCTTCGCTGTTGTCGTCGCCCGCATGCGGGCGACGTATCTTGAGGCCGCGTTTCAGATTTCGACAACGGACCACGCGCTGGAACCGACCCAGGAGAGTGTCCAGAGACTGCGCAATGCTCGTGAAATGTACGAGGAGGGCAAGGCCGCCTTCGAAGCGCTACGTTATGCTATCGAGCGTGGCTACGTGGATGTTGATCTTAGCTGATTCAGCGTTCGGATCGTCAAATTTTCCTGTAATTTTTAAATTCTGGATATTTCCATCGCTCCCGCCGCGCCAGGTGCGCGACGGGGCTGTTTATATGAGGCTTTTTGGAGGGGGCGAGGTTAGAGCGTATGCGCAGTGGAAACGTCGGGAGCAAAACACAAAACCTCCCCCAATTGCGCTGTCTCAAGATACCGAGAGACCGTTTGAGAAACATCGACCAGAACAAATTTTTTGTTTAACCGAGCAGCCTTTTGATAGGCTTCCAAAAGGCACGCGATGCCGGAGCCATCAACCTCCGTTACTCGCGCCAGCTTGACCATGATTAGGTGAGCGCTGGAAATGGCTTGTAATAAAGTTTCTCGAAGCTCAAGCGCCGATTCCAGTTCAAGGCTTCCCTTAACGGACACAAGTGTCGCCCGTTCGTGGGTTGTTTCTATTTGTACGTTTGTTTTCATGATGGCTTACGCGCCTTTTTTTGTTTTTTCATTACGTTGTGCCGAGTGCACCTGCCATCCATATGCGATTTTTGTGCCGCAATTAAGTTGTTCCCACCTATCGGAATCTAAAAAATTAAAAAGACGATAAAGGTACATGAAGCATTGCTGCGCGTTTCGTCCGCCCCCTCAATGCGATAGCTATAGAGTAAAGAGCAGGTGGCGCTGGATAACCTGTGTTCCTTCCGGAATTCCTCCCAACAATATCGCATCTCTTGTTGACGCCTTGTGGATAAAAATACAAAGAAAGAATTTTACATTTTCGATTCGCGAAGCTGAGGACCTTAATTGCAGGATGCGAATCGCATATCGCCTCATTGGGGTAAAACTAAACAAGAAAGACAATTGTTTTTTTTAAAATGCAAAAAAAAATTTAAAAAAGGTTTCATTTTGATGAAAGAAATCGGCGAAAATTAAGCGCGACGTTAACGTTTCAGGTCGAATATCGATAGCAAAAAAACATAAAAATTATTTAAAAAAAACATCCTAACACATTAAAATTAAAATGTTTTTTGTATAAGTAGGAACTTTTCTGTCTGGCTGGGTGGTTCCGTTTTTCAGAAAAAATTATCCCCCTTAAGGCTTGTTTTTAGGTAAAAATGCTCTCTAGGAGAGAGTTTGGCATGGCATATGCTTATAATAGGTTAACAGTCTGACGGAGACGGAATAGACCTCCTCCCCCTCCCCATGAAGTTCTGTTTCTTCAGACTGCCCCTATAAAAAGAAACCCACAGTTTGAAAAATGGGTCCAAAAAAATAAAAGTGCCCCTAAAGCACCAAGAAACACAAACAGACTGCCCCCCCGTGTCCCCCCTCCACGGGGGGTTTTCTTTTGGGGCTACGAGGTGAATAGGTCACTGACCCTAAACCTCTTGAATATGGAGAATGCCTTGTGTCTTGAAGTGGAGAGACGACCCTTAGGAAGAAATTATTCAAGAATCTCGCGCCCCGCCGAAGTTAACTTGCAGACGATCCAGTCGGGCTTAAGTGGGTTGTCGAACCACGGTTCGGCCCATCCGTTCCGAATACAACTTTCAACCGTTCGCAAATTTATTTTTTGCCCTTTTTCATCGAAAAGCGGCAGCTTTCCACCGGGCTGCGACAATCCACGGCGCAACCATTTCGCCTGAGAGTCGCTTGGCGCGTGGGCGCTTTTTTTTTCCGTTGAAGATTTTTTCCTTTGGGGCATATTTTTAGGCTCCATGGTTGTTTTCTTGTCTGTGCCATAAGACCGAGGGGTTGGAACAATGACGACGGCGCCACATCGCGACAGGCAAACGCCCTCGACTTTCGAGAACCCTACCTCGACACAGGCGGTTATGGTCTATCTGACGACTCCAGACCGTGAAACCGCCGAGGCCATCGCCCGCGACCTGATCGATCAACGTCTTGCGGCATGCGCCAATCTCATCGAAGATATGACGTCAATATTTTTCTGGGAAGGCGAAGTCCGCCATGACCGGGAATGTATCGTTATCCTTAAAACGCAATATCGGGTGATGTCGGACTTGGTTGCAGCCGTCAAGGCGCTTCATCCCTATGAATGCCCGTGTATCGTCTCGGTTCCCATCGTTGGCGGCGCCGCGGATTTTATTCATTGGATTAAAACCCAAACTTCAATTTAGGCGAAGATCCTTTAATTTGGCGAGACTGTTACGTGGATCGTCTTGGTCGAGGGCGCAAAACACCTCAACGCTTGACGGTGGACGATATTTTATGTGCGATTTGCGCCGCCTCGACGTCTTTTTGCGCAAATCCGGCGTGGATCGACTGGGCCAGCGGCTTAAGCAGGTTGACATCCTTGAGGGACGGGCAACCCTGGCTATCGCGCAAATTTGTCGTCACGGACATTAGGCTCTCGCAAAGCTCGGCGACATGGGCGTATTTCGTCCTGTTAATGCGTCGCACCATGTCCTCGGCAAGGTATATCAGGCGGTCAATCATCATTTTCGTGGCTTCGTCCGCTTCGCCAAACATAGCCAGGGCAGGGACGATGCGATCCACAAGGTAGAGAACTTGAAAGGCGTCGCGTTCCAATTTTAGAAAATTGACGGTTGCGACGGCCTCGTCGATTGCTTGCTGGATGCTTGATGGGTCGATCCGGCCCTGCGCCAATGCCTTGGCGCGCAAGACGTTGGGGACCGGAAATTGCGGAATTGTCGCCTCCCGCGCGGCATCGGGTTTTCGACGTTCCGGGCCGATATATTCGTGGGTCACGATAAACGGTTTGCGCGCAAGAACGAGACTTTTGATGCGGCTGAGAATTTGACTCGCGGACAGGGGCTTTGTCAGGAGGTCGTCGGCGCCTGCGTTGATAATTTGGCGCACGGCGGACGGTGTTGGGCTCCAACTTGTCGCGATGACGGGAATAAATGGGTTTGCAGGGATATCATGATGGCGAAGTTTATGGATAAAAGGGGCGAGACCGCACTCTCCAATATCCATATCGCAGATCAGAAGGTCCGGTTCCAGCGTTTTGAACGATGACTTCAGATCGAAAAGATCCGCACCCAGGCGAATATTGCGAAACCCGTTATCCGTTAAAATATTACGCAGGGTTTGCCGGATAACGCTATCTTGGTCGATCAGAAGGAGGTGGACTTGTTCGAAATTGAAACGTTTCATGTCCAGCGCTCCCCTAAAGGCGGGACTTGCCCCCCAAGCGACGACCCGTGTCGGCAGCGTGGGCGTATCGCCGGCCTCTTTCACATTGTTTTTTTTGCCTCCGAAAACGAAACCCCTAGATGTCCGGAGAAACATCTTGCGCCGGGAAAAACGGGCCGCTCCGGCGTGGTTTGGCATGTGTCGTAAAATCTAAATAGCCGATAGGCGTCGATCTTTTTCTTAGATCTATAAATCACCCCGTTCGAGCCGAATTTCACGATCTTCAAGTATCGGCGCAATGTGCCGGATTGTTTCTACAATTAAACCTTAAAATCATAATGATATGTTACGAGGATACATGCTTTCCTCGTCGTCGGCAACGGTTTGTAACGGTAGCAGGTCGTCCGAAACGGCTTTGGGGCGGGAAATCGCGTGGGACAACGGGGAGATATCCCCGGCGATGAAGCCGGCTGTCGCGATACGGTCGTTTATTCGTGTCGAGGGGGCGTTCCATGGGAAACACCGATTTGCGCCAACGCCTGAGCCGCGATGCCTTCGCCGCGCCCGCAAAAACCCAGACCTTCCGTCGTCGTCGCCTTAACGCTGATACGATCGGTTCCAATGCCTAAAATTTCCGACAAGTTGTTGCGCATACTTTCGCGGTGCGGCCCGATTTTTGGCGCTTCGCAGATGATCGTTATATCGACGTTGATCAGGCGTCCTCCGCGTTGCGTGATACGTTCCAAGGCGAACCGAACGAAGGTAGCTGAATCGACGCCTTTCCATTGAGGCGATGAGGGGGGGAAGTGGTCTCCTATGTCGCCATCCGCGATGCTACCTAAAAGGGCGTCGCAAAGCGCGTGCAAAGCGACGTCGGCGTCGGAATGTCCTTCTAGGCGCTGCACGAACGGGATCCGCGTTCCACATAAATAAAGATGATCTCCGGCAGTGAAGCGGTGGACGTCGTAGCCGGCCCCCGACCTGTATTCCTCGATGTCCATACGCTCTCTCAGAAGCCGACGCGCACGGGATAAATCTTCCCGGGTCGTGACTTTGAAATTATCCTCATCGCCGGGCACTATTTCAACATCCAGACCTGCGGCCCGGGCGATGGCGTCATCGTCGGTCATTGATTGCCCCCGAGTCTTTTCGTGCGCCAAGGAGATGGCGTCATAGCGAAAGCCCTGCGGCGTTTGCGCCCGCCACAAATTTTCCCGAGAGACGGTCTCTCCGGCCTGTATAGACGTTTGCGAGACGCGCCGTCCGCGTTTCAACGTATCGACGACGGGCAGGGCGGGGATCGCCCCGGCGGCGTCTTTAACGGCGGCGATCACGTTTGATATGACGGCGGGCGAGACGAAGGGACGAGCGCCGTCGTGGATCAACACCACATCGACATGATCATTCTGCAGGCTTTCTAGCCCGGCGCGCACCGACTGCTGGCGTGTGGTCCCACCGAAAACGGGGGCCATCAGGTTCATCCCCTTCGTGCCCTCGCGATAACGTTTTTCATCGTCGTGGTGTATCACGACACGAACCGCGTCCACCTCGGGATGATCGAGAAAAGCCTGCGCCGCATGGGCAAGCACGCAGCGCCGTCCTATCATGGCGTATTGTTTGGGCATGTCGGCGCCGAAACGGCTTCCCCGTCCGGCGGCGACGATCAGGGCGATGCATCGCGCCATATCGTTTTTTATCCAATTCGGTTAATCTGGGTAACGCCGTGAGGCCGCGGCTCAATCTAATGTCCTCTTGGGATCTTGCCAAGTCTCGCGTGGTCGGTCAGGTTTAGCCCGGCGGATCGGAGGATGCGCCCAATTCAGACTTAAAGGATGCCCCGCACCATGGCAGATGCTTTTATCTTTAGCCTGGCCGCCTTGCTTGCTCTTGTGCCTGTAAGCATCGTGTCGTTAAGAAAAAACGCCACCCGAACGGGGATTTTTTGGGTGCTTTTGGCGGTCGCCGTCATCGGTCCGGTGGCGCGCACGACGGCTTTGTTATCGGGGACATGGCATACGGGAATTTCCCCCACGCTTTGGGTGAGTATCAGTGCGGCAATGGTTTTGTTCTTCTTGGTTGGTCTGTTCAACCGTGAAGCTTTACGCCTGACCCCTTTGCTGGCGCCCTATATGTTCGGCATGGGGCTCCTCGCTCTGGCTTGGCAACACGCCCCCGCGCAGCCACTGTCCGGCGCCGTGGGGGGCATCGGAAGTTGGCTCGAAGCACACATCGTGATCTCGGTCTTTACTTATGGTTTGGTCACCATCGCGGCGGTCGCGGCGCTGGGGGCGGTTTTGCAGGAACGCGCCTTGAAAACCAAACGACCGACAATGCTCACCCGGTTGCTTCCTTCCGCGGCCGATTGTGAGCGACTGCAAATCGGGATGCTGTTTTTGGGCGAGGGACTTCTCGCCCTGGACCTCGTGACGGGCATGATCGCGCAGTATGGCGAAACCGGCGTGGTCATGATTTTCGATCACAAGACGATCTTCAGCTTAGCGGCCTTCTGCGTTATTGGAGTCTTGATCGTGGCGCGGTACACCAGCGCCGTGCGTGGACGCAAGGCGGCGCGCATGGTTCTCGTCGCCTACCTGCTGTTAACCCTGGGTTATCTGGGGGTGAAATTCGTCACCGATGTGCTGATGGTGGGCGGCGGCGCATAAGCCGAAGCCGTCATTGTAACAGTTCTTCCGGGACTTTTGACGTATGCAGGCGCAATTGCGTTGCAAAATATGAAAAAATGCACAATAAATAGGCAAAGTCACATCCTTCGTCAATTTAGATGAGTCCCATATGTCTTATACGATCGGCCCCGTCACACTGCCGAGCAACGTGTTGCTCGCCCCCATGTGTGGCGTCAGCGATTTGCCTTTCCGTCGTCTCGTGCGTAAGCTCGGCGTCGGTCTCGTGGTTTCGGAAATGATCGCGAGCAAGGCGATGATCCATGCCGCGCGCAAGACCATGCGCATGTCCACGCCATGCAGCGACGAGCATCCGATGGCGGTCCAGATCGCCGGGAATGAACCGGAAATCATGGCCGAAGCGGCGAAATTAAACGCCGACCGTGGGGCCGCGATTATCGACATCAATATGGGATGTCCGGCGAAAAAAGTCGTCAAGGGTTATGCCGGATCGGCGTTGATGAAGGACGAGGCGCTGGTTGGTAAAATTCTCGAGGCCGTCGTCGGCGCGGTGTCGCTTCCTGTAACGTTGAAGATGCGCACGGGATGGGACGACAATTCCCGAAATGCGCCACAAGTGGCGAGAATCGCACAGGAGAGCGGCATACGGTCTCTCGTCGTGCATGGCCGGACCCGGTGCCAAATGTACCGTGGCCGGGCCGATTGGGATTTCATTGCGGAAGTCAAGGACGCCGTTTCCATTCCGCTGTGCGGCAATGGCGACGTGACCACCGTCGAGGATGCCGAAGATTTGATCCGTCGCGCCAACGCCGATGGTGTGATGGTCGGGCGGGGCAGCTATGGTCGGCCATGGTTTTTATCTCAGGTCGATCATTACCTTCGGACCGGGGAAAAATTACCCGATCCGGATTTATCCCGGCAGTTGAACATAATCTTCGAACATTACGACGCCATCCTCAGTCACTACGGCGTCGAGGCGGGGCTGCGTATCGCGCGCAAACACCTAGGCTGGTATTCCAAGGGGTTGGCGGGATCGTCCGAATTTCGCCGCGAGGTTATGCGTCTCTCCGACCCGAAAGATGTGATCGCCCTGCTGCGCGCTTTCTATACCCCCTTGATCGAGCAAGTGGCGGCATGATGACGGACAGTATAACTTCGATAAAAAGAAAACCGCGCACAGCGCCTACGCAGGTCGATGCCGACGCCGTGTTGAACGCCTTGACCCAGACGGTGATGGTCATCGGCGCCGATGACCGCATCATGTATGTTAACGGGGCCGCCGAACAATTCTTTAAAATCAGCGCGAACAAATTGAAAAAGAAGTATCTTTTTCGCGAGCTCATCCCCGAGGACAATCCTATATACGGTCTGGTCGTGCAAATTCGCGCCGGTGCGTACGCGGTTTCCGAATATGGCATCCATCTGCGCTCGCCGTTATTCGGCCATTACTTGATCAACGCCCAGGCGTCGATGATTCTGGAAACGCCCGGCGCCACGGTTCTTTCCCTTCGCGAGCGTTCGATCACCGATCAAATCGATCACCGCCTTACCCACCGCGGCGCGGCGCGTTCGGTGTCGGCGATGGCCGCCATGCTCGCCCATGAAGTTAAGAATCCGTTGTCGGGAATACGTGGCGCCGCTCAACTCCTAGAAAGTAGCGTCAGCGCGGAAGATCATTCACTGACAACATTGATACGCGATGAAACGGATCGTATTTGCGCCCTGGTGGACCGCATGGACGTTTTCTCCGAAACCGGCCCGATCGTAGCCGAAGCGGTTAATATCCACCTTGTTCTCGATCGGGTGCGCCGGTTGGCCGAAAGCGGTTTCGGCAGGCACGTCCGTTTCATAGAACACTACGATCCCTCGCTGCCGCCGGTTAGGGGCAGCCGAGACCAATTGATGCAAGTTTTCGTCAACTTGGTCAAAAACGCTTGTGAGGCGTGCCCTGAAATTGGAGGGGAAATCATTTTAAAAACCGCCTACAAGCACGGCGTTCGGTTTGCGATGCCGGGATCGAAAAGCAAAGTGCATCTTCCCTTGATGGTTAGCGTTCAAGATAATGGTCAGGGCATGGCGGAAGATGTTCAAACCTATATTTTTGATCCGTTTGTGACCACCAAACCCAAGGGGAGTGGGCTGGGGCTTCCCCTCGTGGCGAAGATTGTCGGAGACCATGGCGGTGTGATCGATTTTGAATCTCAACCGGGACGAACTGTTTTTCGGGTTATGCTGGCGATGGAGCAGACAACGGATAAGACGGGGGAAGGGACGCGCGAATGACGGCAAAAACCGTTTTAATCGCCGACGATGACGAGGCGATCCGCACCGTGTTAAACCAGGCCCTCGGGCGGGCGGGGTATCACGTTCGAACAACGGGCAATGCGTCGTCACTCTGGCAGTGGGTTAAGGAGGGTCTGGGCGATCTCGTGATTACCGACGTGATGATGCCCGATGAAAACGGGCTCGATCTTATTCCGCGTATTCTTAAGGTTCGCCCCAATTTGCGTATCTTGGTGATGAGCGCGCAAAACACCTTGTTGACCGCCGTCAAGGCCACCGAACGGGGCGCCTTTGAATATTTGCCCAAGCCCTTTGACTTGAATGAGCTGCTCGGCGTGGTTCGCCGCGCCTTGGAAACGCCACGCGGCGCACAACCCGACCGCGCGCGCGGAGAGGAAGGTGAAGATCTCCCCTTGATTGGGCGTTCGAGTTCGATGCAGGACATCTATCGAACCCTGGCGCGCCTGATGAATACCGACCTGTCGGTTATCATCACGGGAGAAAGCGGCACGGGAAAGGAGCTGATCGCCCGCGCCCTGCACGATTACGGCAAGCGTCGAAAAAAACCGTTTGTCGCGATCAATATGGCGGCCATTCCGCGTGAACTGATCGAAAGCGAGCTGTTCGGCCATGAAAAGGGCGCCTTCACCGGGGCGACGCAGCGGGGCGTCGGGCGTTTTGAGCAGGCCCAGGGCGGAACCTTGTTTCTCGACGAAATCGGCGACATGCCGCCCGAGGCGCAAACCCGATTGTTGCGCGTTCTACAAGAGGGCGAATATACCACGGTTGGTGGGCGGACGCCGGTTAAAACCAATGTTCGCATCATCGCCGCCACCCACCGCGATTTGAAGCAGCTGATCCGCCAAGGGTTGTTTCGCGAAGACTTGTTCTTCCGCCTCAACGTCGCCCCAATTCGCCTGCCCCCCTTACGCGAACGGGTAGACGATATTCCCGAGTTGGTGCGCCACTTCATTTCGCTGGCCGCCAGCGAAGGGTTGCCATGGAAGACGGTTTCTCCGGAGGCCATGGAGCGCCTACAGCGCCATTCGTGGCCGGGCAACGTGCGTGAACTGGAAAACATGATCAAGCGCATGGCCGCATTATGCGCCGAGGAAGATATCGGCCTTGAGGCTATTGAAACCGAACTGAACGATAGTGTGCCCATGGCTCCGGCGCCGGATGATTCTGGGGGGCTTTCGGCGGTGATCGAACGGCAGTTGCAGACTTATTTTTCCGCTCACGGCAAGGCGCTTCCCGCCTCGGGATTACACGAAAGAGTGGTTCGCGAGGTCGAACGTCCGTTGATTTTGTTGACGTTGCAGGCGACCAGAGGCAATCAAGTCAAGGCGTCCGAGGTTCTTGGTCTTAATCGCAATACCCTGCGTAAAAAAATCCGCGAGCTCAACATTCCGATCGTACGTGGCGGGCGATGAATGCGCGGATGTCCCCTTACGCGCGCCTCTTGATCCGTTTTCGCATCTGGTCGCGGCGCGTCAAATTGCCCCGGATTTTGGCTTTGGTTCTGGTCGTCGCCGCCGTCGTTTCGGGCACGGCGACCTTCATCGCGTTGACCGGAACTTCGGCGGGTGAGAATGGCGTCGATCCGCAGACCGTCCTCGTTTTATTGGGCTTGGACGGAGTGCTGCTGTTGATGCTGGGCGCGGTCATCGCCTGGCGTTTGGTGGAGATGTGGATCGATCGGCGCAACAAAAGCGCCGGGTCGGGCCTGCTCAGCCGCATGGTGTTCATGTTTTCCATGGTCGCGGTGACCCCGGCGATTCTTGTCGCCGTTTTCGCCGGGCTTTTTTTGAATTTCGGTATCCAGTCTTGGTTTTCCGATAAAGTCCGTACCGCCCTTGAGGCCTCTCATTCGGTGGCGACGGCTTACCTCCACGAACATCGGCAATCGATCCGCGCGGTCGCCCTTGCGGTGGCCGACGACCTAAACAGTGAAGCGGCGTCCCTGGTGCGCAGCCGATACCAATTCGACGCGGTGTTATCGACCCAGGCCGTACTGCGCAACCTGCCGGAAGCCTTGGTGATCGATTCCAAAGGCGCCGTGCGCGCCCGTGCGCGACTGTCGCCGACGCAAACCATCAATATTCCTGAAGACGCTTTGACCCGGGCCAATCTGGGCGAGATCGTCATTCTGACATCGGACGCCGATGACCGCGTGCGGGCCTTGCTGCGCCTCAATCAGTTTGCCGACGCCTATCTGCTGGTCGGGCGCTTCGTCGATCCCCAGGTCATGAGTTATATCGACGCCTCGACCAAGGCGGAAAGCCTCTATAAGAGACTGCAGGAACGCAGTGGCCGCATCCAGATTACTTTTGTCGTTATTTTTATCGTTGTCTCCTTGTTGCTTTTATTGGCCGCGGTGTGGATCGGCATTTCGTTCGCGACCCAGTTGACGACGCCGATTACGCGCTTGATTGGGGCGGCGGAAAAAGTGAGCGCCGGGGATCTCAGTGTGCGCGTACGCGCGCCGGCGTCCACCGACGAGGTTGGTACGCTGGCGCGGGCTTTTAATCGTATGACCGATCGCCTGGACGTCCAGCAACAAGGCCTGATCGAAATGAACCGTCAGTTGGATGAGCGCCGACGCTTTACGGAAACGGTGCTTTCCGGCGTGTCGGCGGGGGTTGTCGGCCTTGACGCGCGAGGCCATGTGCACCTGCCCAACCGTTCGGCCTCGGAGCTTTTGGGGCTTGATCTGGATCCGTATATCGGCCGCCGTCTTGAAGACGCCGTGCCGGAAATGCACACAATTATCGAACGCGCGATAACCAATCCGGAGCGTGGGGCGCGGGTTGAAATTTCGATCGTGCGCGACGGACGCCCAAGAACCTTGATCGTCAATGTCGTCGCCGAACACCTGGAGGGGGAAGTCATCGGTTATGTTCTGACGTTCGATGATATTACGGAGCTATTGTCCGCGCAACGCAAGGCCGCCTGGGCCGATGTCGCCAGACGCATCGCCCACGAAATCAAAAATCCGTTAACGCCAATTCAACTTTCCGCTGAACGTTTAAGGCGTAAGTATTTAAAACAAATAACAAATGATGCGGAAACGTTTACGTTGTGCACGGATACGATTGTTCGTCAGGTCGGGGATATCGGGCGCATGGTCGATGAATTTTCAGACTTTGCACGGATGCCCGAGCCGGTTATGAAGCGGGAAAATATTTCCGATATTTGCCGCACCGTTTTTTTTCTCGAACGCAACCGCAAGGAAGATTTGCGCAACGGGGAGCTCCCGGACGGTACCTCCAAACCAGACATTGAGTATATCCTGAATTTACCCGATGATGACGTCTACGCCGTCTGCGATGGGCGGCAAATCGCCCAGGCTTTGACCAATTTACTCAAAAATGCCGCCGAGGCGATCGACGGTGGGGGCGAACGTGGACTCGCAGGACGGATTACTTTGGCGGTTTCAACCGAGAGGATGTCGGCCCGGCGAGAAAAGGCCTCCGACGCCCTCGATAACGCCTCCCTCAAGGAAACCGTGCGCATCATCATCGAAGACAACGGCGTGGGATTGGCGGCGGACATGATCGATCGCCTGACCGAGCCTTATGTGACCACACGCCAAAAGGGCACTGGGTTGGGCTTGGCGATCGTAAAAAAAATAATGGAGGATCACGATGGTGATCTGCGCCTTGAAAACCGCCCCTCGGGCGGTGCGCGGATCACCATGATTTTGTAGAAAAATAAACGCGCGCGCTATCTTTTTTAATTATCATTTCGCCTCGCTAAGCGGAAATTTCCGGCGGTCGGGACGCATATTTTTTCATGGGAACATCATGGCGAACGACATCCTCATTGTTGACGACGAAGCCGATATCAGGGTTTTGACGTCTGGAATTCTTCAAGATGAAGGCCATCATTGCCGGCTTGCCGCCAATAGCGACGACGCCTTGAAACATATCGAAACCCGCAGACCGGACCTCGTTCTTTTGGACATTTGGTTGCAGGGAAGTCGTCTTGACGGTCTTGGAATTTTGGGCGCCATCAAAAAACACGCCCCGAGCCTGCCGGTCGTGATGATGAGTGGTCACGGCACGATTGAAACGGCGGTCAACGCTATTAAGCAGGGCGCCTATGAGTTTATCGAGAAACCTTTCAAAGCCGACCGCTTGGTTCTGGTCGTGGAAAGGGCCTTGGAAGCCGCCCGACTGAAACGTGAACTCGAAGAGTTGCGTCTACGCACAGACAGTGATGACGATCTGATCGGTCAGTCCAGCGTGATGGCTACGCTGCGCCAAACGATCGAGCGTGTCGCCCCGGCCAATTCCAGGGTGCTTATTACCGGCCCCTCGGGGTCGGGCAAGGAGGTCGCCGCGCGGAAACTTCATGGTGCGTCACCACGCAGCAAAGGCCCCTTCGTCGTCGTTAATTGCGCTACCATGGCTCCCGACCGGGTGGAAAGCGCGTTGTTTGGTGTCGAGAAAAATGACGAGGCGAACGGTAATCACCAAATCGGTTTTTTCGAGGCAGCGCATAACGGGACGTTGTTTTTGGACGAAATTACGGATATGCCCGTTGAAACGCAGGGGAAAATTGTCCGCGTTCTACAAGAACAAATTTTTTCCCGAGTGGGCGGAACGGCGCGTATCGAGGTCGATGTGCGCGTTGTCGCCGCCGCGACTCGCGCAATCCAGGATGAAATCGCCGCGGGGCGGTTTCGCGAGGATCTTTACTATCGCTTGAGCGTGGTGCCCATAGAAATTCCGCCGCTTAGAAACCGGCGCGACGACATTCCCATCCTGGCGCAGTATTTCATGAATAATGTCGCCAAGCACAACGGTCGATCTCCCCGTACCCTCGCCAATGACGCCATCGCCGCCCTGCAGGCCTATAATTGGCCGGGCAACGTTCGCGAGTTGAAAAATGTCATCGAACGCATATTGATCCTTGCCCCTGGGGATTCGGTTATGGCGATCCGCGCGGATATGTTGCCGGGTGAATTGCGCAGCTCTTCCGCGAAGGTTCCGGCGGCCACGGGAAACACAGAAATATTAGCGCTGCCCCTGCGCGAGGCGCGGGAGATGTTTGAAAGGGAATATCTTATTTCTCAGGTCCGTCGTTTTAACGGCAACATCTCCAAGACGGCCAATTTCGTCGGCATGGAACGTTCCGCCTTGCACCGTAAATTAAAGGCGCTTGGCGTCGATGCGGAAACCGTCCTCAAAGGAGAATAAGAATTCGCTTTGTTAAGAGGATGGTCGGGAGTAATTTTTGTTTTCTCAAGACTTCGGCGGATGTCCGCGTGGGGAGGGGGCGAGTGCGGGGAAACCTGCAAGACGTCACGGTCGCCCGCAAAACGTCATAGTTGATCGTAGCATAGGTTGATCGTGGCATAAGGTTGATCGTGGCATAAGATGGCCATCAAGATGGAAATTATCGCATGAAAGTGATTGTTTGCGGCGCCGGACAGGTCGGCTTTAATATCGCACGGCATTTGGCGCAGGAAAACAATGACGTCACCGTCATTGACCAATCTCCCGAACTGATCCGTCGTATCAGCGATACGTTGGATGTGCAGGGGGTCGTCGGGCATGCTTCGCGCCCGGATGTTCTCGAACGTGCGGGGGCGTCCGATAGCGACATGATCGTCGCGGTGACCTACGCCGATGAAGCGAACATGATCGCTTGTCAGGTCGCCCATTCCCTCTTCGATATTCCAACCAAGATCGCCCGCGTACGCCATCAGAGCTATCTACAACCGATGTGGGCGAATTTGTTTTCTCGCGAGCACCTGCCGATTGACGTCATCATATCCCCGGAGATCGAGGTCGCCCGCGCCGTGATGCGCCGTCTTCAGGTTCCCGGCGCTTTCGAAATGATCGCCCTTGCGGGGGACCGGGTTAAGTTGCTTGGCGTGCGTCTTGACGAGCAGTGCCCTTTAATCAACACGCCCTTGCGCCAACTTACCCAACTTTTCCCCGACCTGAATATCGTCGTCATCGGCCTAATGCGCGCGGGCGAGGCGGTCGTTCCTTCCGGAGAGGACGAGATGCTCGCGGGCGACGAAGTCTATTTCGTGGTCGATGCGAGTCAGCAAGAACGCGCCATGGCGGCCTTCGGTCACGAGGAAACGGAGGCGCGCAGACTGCTGATTTTCGGTGGTGGGAATATCGGCTTGTTCCTTGCCGGAGAGCTGGAAAGAACCTACCCCAATCTTAACGTTAAAGTTGTCGAAAACAACGCCGAGCGGGCGCAGACGATTGCGGGGCATTTGAAGACGACGATGGTGATTCACGGCGATGTTCTCGATTCTGAAATACTAGAAGAGGCGAACGCCGCAATTACGGAAACCGTCATCGCCGTAACCAATGACGACGAGACCAATATTCTATCGTCGCTTCTGGCCAAAAGAATGGGTTGTGAGCGGGCGATCACGTTAATCAACAAGGGCGCATACGAGCCGCTGATTTCGTCCCTGGGGATCGACGTCGCGGTTAGCCCCCGCAACATCACGGTATCGACCATTATCCAGCATGTTCGCCGGGGCCGCATACATTCCGTGCACGCCTTGCGCGACGGCTTTGGCGAACTGATCGAGGCCGAAGCGCTGGAAACCTCGCCCCTGGTCGGCTCACCGCTACGTGAGGTCAACTTGCCCCAGGGCGTGTTGATCGGGGCCATCGTCCGGGGCGAAGAAGTCATCAGCCCTCGCGGACATACCGTTATTCAGGCCAAGGATCGCGTTGTCTTATTCGCCAAGGCCAGCGTCATCCGCAAGGTTGAAGCTCTGTTTTCCGTTCAGTTGGAATATTTTTAGTCTCAAACATTTTACCGTTTTATCCGGGGGCATTTTATGGCGCTTTTTGCTTACGTCAATGGCCGCTACGAACTCCAACGCGGCGCCGGGGTGCATATTGAAGACCGCGGCTATCAATTTGCCGATGGCGTTTACGAAGTCATCGCCGTGCAAAATGGCCGCTTGATTGACGAGGTCGGACACTTGGATCGCCTAGAGCGGTCGCTGAGCGCCCTGGAGATCGCGGCGCCTATGGATCGCGCGCCTCTCGGTTTGATCATGCGTCGGCTGCTTGAAAAAAATCGTATCGATAATGGTATGATCTACCTTCAGATTACCCGCGGAGTCGCTCCGCGCAATCACGCTTTTCCCGAGGGAATGAAGCCCAGCATCGTCATGACCGCGCGCCGACTGAAACCTTTTTCGCGGTCGCACTTCCGCCAGGGCGTGTGCGTGATTACACGACCAGATACACGTTGGAAACGTTGCGATATTAAATCGATATCTCTTTTACCTAATATTTTAAGTAAACAAGAAGCCGTGCGCTCCGGAGCCTTCGAGGCATGGCTCGTCGATGACGCGGGGAACATCACCGAAGGGGCGTCCTCCAATGCCTGGATCGTTACCGGGGACGCAAGGGTGGTCACCCGCGACGCCGGAGGCGCCATTCTCAACGGCATCACGCGCCAGAGAATCATCGCACTCGCCCGGGAAAATGGGTTATCTCTGGAGGAACGCCCGTTCAGCCTCGAAGAGGCCACCGAAGCCGCGGAGGCGTTCACGACATCGAGCACGGCTCTTTTAAGGCCCGTCGTGAAAATAGACGATAGGGTGATCGCTGACGGCGAGCCGGGGCCGTTCAGTTTGAAACTTCTGGACCTTTATGCCGCGCATATGGAGCGGGGAGGGGAAGCTCCATGAGCACGGTTCCTTCCGTTTCGGTTCCGCGCGAGGATTTTTCAGTTTTTCCGCGGGCGGTCATTTTCGATTGGGACAATACGCTAATCGATTCATGGCCTGTCCTTCACGAGGCGTTGAATGGGACTCTCCGCGCTTTTGGTCATGCGCCATGGACTTTTGGCGAGACCCGCCGGCGCGTCGCCCGTTCTTTACGCGATAGCTTCCCCGAACTCTTCGAGGCGCGTTGGATGGAGGCGCGGGACGATTTTTACGCACGCTTCCAGTCCATTCACCTCGATCGTCTGACGCCGCTGCCGGGGGCGGAAAATTTATTGAATGATCTTCGGGACCAAGGCGTGTATTTGGCCGTGGTGAGCAACAAAAAAGGCCCAATTCTTCGCCGTGAGGCCGCGCACCTCGGCTGGACGGATCACTTCGCCCATATCGTTGGGGCGGATGATTGTCCACGCGATAAACCGGCGCCGGATCCGGTCTTGCGCGCGCTCGACGGCGTCTCCCGAGAAGAGGGCGCCATTTGGTTTGTCGGCGACAGCCCGATCGATATGGAATGCGCCGCCGGCAGTGGATGTGTCGGCGTTCTTTTGCGCCCCGAAGCGCCGGAGCCTGGCGAGTTTGCGCACTCTCCGGCGCTCCATTTCGGCGATTGCCGCGGTCTCGGCGGTTTTGTTAAGGCGCGCGCGCCCCTGTGAAGTCTCGGACGTCGTTTTTTATCCGAAAAACACGCTATTGTTTATGTCACCGTCGTTTTTTCACTTGATCCTTTCGACAAAGACGGCGATAAATCTCGGCTCTTGGGCTTGCCTTTCGTTGATCATTTGTGGCATAGCAGGACCAAGTCATCTTCGCTGGGGGCGGTCGAGGAATTTTTCTTTGGCTTTTACGTGCTCTCGACGCTTAATTTATTGATTTACATCAATATACAATAACAAAAAAACAAGAGGGGGAGATACGCCCATGTCACCCGAGAAATCACAAAACGTGCAGGACGTTTTTCTCAATTACATACGCAAGAACAAAACGCCGGTGACGGTTTTTTTGATCAACGGCGTTAAATTGCAGGGAATTGTCACCTGGTTCGATAATTTTTCCGTCCTGCTGCGTAGAGACGGGCACACCCAACTCGTGTACAAACACGCCATTTCAACCGTCATGCCGTCCAATCCCGTTCAGTTGTTCGAACCCGAAGAAGACGCTTAAACAGCCGACATTATTTTGGTCTCCTCATCAGACGACAGTTCCGTCACGACCTCGCGCCAAAATGATTCTCGTGGCGATCGTTGTCTCGTGACGTTCCCTTATGTGAAAAGCCGCGTCGTGGGTCACGCGCGCGATCCCGAGGCCCAGTTGGATGAAATCAAGGGGTTGGCCAGCGCCATTGACCTTGACATTGCCTACAGCGAGGTCACGCCGGTTTCCGCGGTCAGATCGGCGACGTTGTACGGGAAAGGGGCCCTGGAACGGATAGGGCGGCTTATCGCCGACCTGGAATGCGCGGTGTGCATCGTCGATGCCCAACTTACTCCGGGGCAGCAACGTAATTTGGAACGCGCCTGGTCGTGCAAGGTGATCGATCGAACCGCCTTGATTTTAGAGATCTTCGGCGCTCGGGCGCGCACCCGGGAAGGGCGCATGCAGGTCGAACTCGCCCACCAGACCTATCAGCGCTCACGCCTTGTGCGTTCGTGGACCCATTTGGAACGCCAACGTGGCGGCGCGGGGTTCATGGGGGGACCTGGCGAAACCCAAATCGAAACCGACAGACGCCTTATTGATCAACGCATAACCCGCTTGAAACGCGATCTTAAGGATGTTAAGCGGACGCGCCAACTCCATCGCGCCGCACGGAAACGGGTTCCTTATCCGGTCGTCGCGTTGGTGGGCTACACCAACGCCGGAAAATCAACTTTGTTCAACCGTCTGACCAAAGCCCAGGTGGTGGCGAAAGACCAATTGTTCGCCACGCTTGATCCGACCATGCGCGCCTTGACCTTGCCTTCGGGACGCTCGGTTATCCTTTCCGATACGGTGGGGTTCGTTTCCGACCTGCCCCATGAGCTGGTCGAAGCCTTCCACGCCACGTTGGAGGAAGTCGAGGAGGCGGATATCATCATCCATGTCCGCGATATCGCCCATCCCGATACCGAGGCCCAAAAAAACGACGTCCTGAACGTGCTCAAAGAATTGGCGCATGACAACGGTGAGCAAAGGCCAAGTGACGCGGTCCACGACAATGTTCCCGATATCGAGGTTCTCAATAAAACCGACCTCTTAAAAGCCGATGCCCATGACGCCCTTTTGAATCGGCTCGTTCGCGCCGAAGACGGCGGCGTCGCCTTGTCGGCGGCGACGGGTGAGGGGATATCTCGACTATTGGCGTTGATTGATTCCGCGTTGGCTAAAAACCTCGAAATTCTGAACCTCGATCTTCAGAGCGATGACGGCAAGAAACTCTCCTGGCTCTACGACCACGGCGAGGTGCTTGAGCGGCGTGACGACGAGGAGGGGGGCGTTCATCTGGTTATCAGGATGGCTCCGGCGGATATTCGGCGCTTTGAACGCCTCTATCGGGAGGGGGAGTCACCTTCTCAAGGCCAGGGGCTATAGCCGCGCGCCCTGATATGGTAGGCTGACGTTGAAAAAATAACGGTTGAGGCGGCCTTGCCATGAATTTCGACCCTCAAGATGTCTGCCGAGCGATCGATGACGTGGCGAAACAGGAAATACTCCCTTTTTTCCGCCATCTCGATGCGGACGATATCTTCAATAAGGGCAATCGGGACGTCGTCACGATGGTCGATTTGCGCGCCGAAAAAGCGCTGAGCACGGCCTTGCGGAAGATCGCGCCGGCCAGCGCCGTGATCGGCGAGGAAGCCAGCGAAGAAGATCCCAATATATTGAATTCATTGGATGACGATCGTCCTTTCTGGATCGTTGATCCCTTAGACGGGACAAAAAATTTTATTGCGGGGCGGCCGGTCTTCGCCGTCATTGTCGCCTTTTGTGAACGGGGTGAAACGCAAGCAGGATGGATATATGACCCCTGCGGAGAAGTCATGGTTCACGCCCATAAGGGGGGCGGTGCTTGGCTTGGGGCGCGCCCGCTTGGTATTTCCGATAATCTTTCCCCATCCCAAAGCACGGCCTCGCTTGGACCGGGCATGCGCAAACGCCTGCACGCCCATACCCACGCGCGGTCCGGCGATCGTGCGCCGCCGCCTGAAATTCCAGAGCGGATTGTGCGTTATGGGTGCTGTGGGCGTGAATATATCGATCTTGCACTGGGTAAAATTCAGTATGCGGCCTATGGCGGAAACCTCAACGTCTGGGATCACGCCGCGGGGGTGCTTATCCACCGTGAGGCTGGCGGGTACAGTGCGATTTTTCCTCATGAAGCCCCTTATCGCCCCCAGCGTTACCGCCATGGTGAACAATTGCTGCTTGCGCCGTCGCCCCCTTCGTGGGCGAGCTTCAGGCAAAAATTGATGCCATAAGGGTTCAAGAATTATACTTTTCGGCACCTTGTTCTATAGTGTCCGAAGAAGCGCGTCGTTTAATCTTTAGGGGAGGATATCCAACAATGGCGGCAGTCAAAACCGCATTTATCGGCCTGGGCGTCATGGGGTATCCCATGGCGGGACACCTGCGTAAGGCAGGGTATGAGGTCACCGTCTATAACCGCACCGGCGCTAAGGCCGAGCGCTGGGTTGAAGAATATGGGGGAACCCTTGCCGAAACGCCAGAATTGGCGGCCCAAGAGGCGCAATTCGTATTTTGCTGTGTGGGCGACGATCACGACCTCCACGCCGTCACCTTGGGGGAAAGAGGAGCTTTCCACGGCATCGCCAAAGGGGCCATTTTCATCGACAACACCACCGCTTCGGCCGAAATCGCGCGAGCGCTTTACGCCGAGGCCCGCGAACGGGAATTCCACTTCATAGACGCGCCGGTATCCGGCGGCCAGTCCGGCGCCGAAAATGGCGCGTTGACGGTGATGTGCGGCGGCGACGAGGACGCCTTTTCCCAGGCTCGTCCCATCATCGACGTTTTCGCTCGCGCCGTAACGCTCATGGGACCGGTCGGAAGCGGCCAGTTAACCAAAATGGTCAACCAGACCTGTATCGCCGGTTTGGTCCAGGGACTTTCCGAGGCCATTCACTTTTCGCAAAAAGCCGGCCTGGACACGAAGAAGGTGATCGACGTCATTTCCAAAGGCGCGGCGCAATCGTGGCAAATGGAAAACCGTGGGCAAACGATGATCGACGATACGTTCGATTTTGGATTCGCCGTCGATTGGATGCGCAAGGACCTTTCCATCGTTTTGAACGAAGCGCGTAAAAACGGCGCTCAGTTGCCGGTGACGGCGTTGGTCGATCAATTCTATGCCGACATTCAGGCGATTGGAGGCGGGCGCTGGGATACGTCAAGTCTGTTGCGCCGCTTGACACGCGGCACGTAATATCACGACGGCGGCTCGTCTGGATATGAATGGAACCGCCGTCCTGGGAGTCCATGGCGGCGGGCGTTCCTTTTAACGGGTTAATGGTAAAAAACATAATCCAAGGCAAATTGAATTTGCGACATAAGAAGGACCCCCATCCAATAAACATGGTTACGCGTCACGCCTCCGGAAGTTTGACGTTTGCGTAAAAAGCGTTCGGCCAAGGCCATGAAAATCCAAATAAAACCACCCCCCAAGACGGTCACGCGCAGGGTCACATAGAGGTCCATCTCTAACAGGTCCATCACCGTCATCGTCCCCATTCCTAAAATAGGTCAGCATTACTGACTAAAATATTAGGTCAGCAATACTGACTTGTCAAGAAGCGCGCCGAGTTAACGGCGGTTTCGAAAAGGACGGTGACGAGAGGAGACTACATATGAAAAAAGGACGCGAAAGGGGAGTTCCGTCAACGTAACTGCAAGACGGCCTTGGGCGTCGCGGCATTGATGTCGGGGATTTTCCAAATTAACCACTTGGCGCGTTCGCCGGGGATCGTTTTGATCTCGGTTGCGTTCTGGTCGAGGATGCGTGCATCCGTTTTTAGGCGAATTTCGCCTTGCATATTCAGGCCCATCTCAAGAACATGCCGGCGTTCCGCTTTGCTGAGAGACTTTCCTTCCATGACGACAATATCGGATTTTCCGTCAACTTTTTCCAGATACTTCAACTGAAGGATTAGCTCATTCTGGCGTAAAAAAGTGACGGTTTTGGCCTTAAGCAGATCGCCTTTACGTTCCCAGTGCACCTTGAAGGTGCCGTCCCGATAGTATCGAAACCCGCTAGCATTGGGGTCACGCATAATATCCGTTCTGAGAATTTTTACCCTCTCCGCTTCCTGCGCCTTGTCCATCGTTCCCTTGCGCAGGGCGCTGTATGTATTCATATCGACCAGATAACCGTCGAAGATCATCGAATAGTACCCGGCGCGGTCGAGCTGCAATTCACTGTCGAAGCGCGCGGGAAGATAGCATGAAGACACCACGACCAGGGCGCCCAAGGTAACGGCGAGCCGAAGCGCCTTGGCGACGGGGGGAAACAAGGGCGTAAACCGAGGAAAACGGGTGTTATGAATCATCTTCATCGCGTTTTGCGGCTTCCCATAAAGAATCCATTTCAAGGAGCGCGACCTCGCCCAAGGTTTTTCCAGACTTCAGGACCTGAGTTTCCATTGTCCTGAATCTATTGATAAATTTCGCATTGGCTTGGCGTAGTGCCTTTTCCGGGGCAATGTTTAGGTGTCTCGAAAGATTGACGCAACTAAAAAGCAAATCGCCGACCTCGGCTTCAAGCGCCGCGCTAGGGGGGGCGCTTTCGTCTATTTCATCTTTAATTTCGCCAAGTTCCTCATTAATCTTGGCGAAAGCGCCTTCGGCGTTGGGCCAATCGAATCCAACCAGAGCGGCGCGTTTTTGGATTTTTTCGGCGCGGCTCAACGCCGGCAGGGCCAGGGCCAAGTCATCCATGGCGCTTGTCGCCATTTTTCCCGCGCGCTCGCGTTGTTTGTGACCGTCCCAAGCCTGCACCTGTTCTTCACGAGAAGCAATCACATCGTCGGCGAAAACGTGAGGATGGCGTCGGATCATCTTATCGATAATGGCTTGTACAATATCCGAAAATTCGAACAGGCTTTTTTCACGCCCCAACTGGGCGTAAAAAACGACCTGAAATAACAGGTCGCCCAACTCATCCTTGAGATGCGCCATGTCTCCTTTGTCGATGGCGTCGGCGACTTCATAGGCCTCCTCGATGGTGTAGGGAGCTATCGTCGAGAACGTTTGCGCGCAGTCCCACGGGCAGCCGCGCGCGGGATCACGAAGATGGGCCATGATATCGAGAAGCCGCGCAATATTGCCGGGAACATGCCCCGAGCTTGGCGTGTCTCGGGCCTGGTCATCCACGGAAGAGGAGGGGGGCGTATCATCGTCGCTATCCATAAGATACAGAGTATCGAGGTTCGGACGATGATTTCAAGTATCGCTTTTTTTGAGCAGGGTGCGCTCACGATACGTTGATAGGTTCCCATCGTGAAAAAAGGTGTGTAATACAGGGGGCGAGAAGAAACGCGCCATAAACCCGACAAGGGGCGCGTCGATGAGGCCTTCGGCGCGGAACCTTAGATGCTAAAACGGGATTTTGTCGCTCGCGAGAAAGGACAATGCGTGCCCGCTTCGATGTCGTCGCTCCACGGGAAGATAGCGGAGGTCTCCCTATTTTTATGGCCCTGAAACAAAAAATAAAATTTCGTGCCATGGGGCTTTTATTCGTCGTTTTCATAGGAGGATACGGCGGTTTCGGGGCGACGGTTTTTCCGGCTTTTGCCCACCCTCAACAGACGGAACATCAATCCACGGCACAAAAAACCCACATTCGTATCGGCGTTCTCGCCTATCGAGGGGCCGCGCGCGCAACGCGGACATGGACGGCGACAGCGGCGTATCTCGATCATAAACTTCCGGACTTACGATTTAAAATCGTTCCCCTGACCATCGACACGATGAAGGAATCGGTGCGCACCAATAAGGTGGATTTCATCATCACCAATCCGGGGAATTACGTCGAACTCGAAGCGCGCTTTGGAATTTCGCGAATCGCCACACTGCAAAAAGATACGCTCCGTTCGCCCGCGGGGGCGGTGGGGTCCGTGATTTTCACGAAGCGTACCCGCACGGACATTCAGCGGCTTTCCGATCTCAAGGGAAAAGTTTTCGCCGCGATCGCCCCGGAAGCTTTTGGCGGGTTTCAGGTGCCGCTTCGGGAATTTCTCCATCAAGGTATTTCGCCCTATAAGGATTTTGCCCAAATATCCTTTTTGGGGTTTCCAATGGACAACATCGTCTTTGCCGTGCGCGGCGGCGTCGCCGACGCCGGGGTCGTGCGAACATGTTTGCTGGAACACATGGCCGAGGAGGGGAAGATCAATTTCGACAGTTTCAAGATTCTCAATCCACAACACCATCCCGGGTTTCAATGCGCCAGTAGCACGGAACTCTACCCCGACTGGCCCTTCGCCAAAACGAGGAACACCTCTCTAAATCTGGCGAAACGCGTCGCCCAGGCTTTGTTGTCCTTGCCTTCCGATAGCCAAGCCGCGCGTACGGGGAATTACGCAGGGTGGACCGTTCCATTGGATTATCAGCCGGTCCACGATTTGTTCAAGGAACTCAAGATCGGGCCTTACGAATATTTGGGAAAGATATCTCCGATTGATTTGATCGCCCGCTATTGGGAGTGGTTGGTCTTTGTCGCCGCGGCCTTTCTGTGGACCGTTGGCCATGTCGTTCGTTCCGAATATCTGGTTAAAATCCGTACCGGAGAATTAAACGACAGCAATGAACAATTGCAAAAAGAGATGGCCGTCAGGCGCAACGCCGAGGAACAAGACCGTCGCCACGAGGCGGAACTGGAGCACGTTTCGCGTCAGAGCATCATGGGGGAATTGGCTTCTGGTTTGTCTCACGAGGTTATCCAACCGCTGGGCTCGATCGTCAATTACGCCCGGGGCAGCGAATTGCGCGCCAAGTCGGGAACATGTGATCAGGCGCAATTGCTCAAGACCATGCGCCAAATGGCCAGTGAAGCGGAAAGGGCCGCCGAAATCATTCGTCGAATTCGCCGCTTTTTGCAAAAAGACACGGACGAACGCACCGCCTTGGACATTAACGAAACCTTACGCGAGGCCGTCTCCCTGTTTTCGTGGGAGGCTCGCCACAACGACACCCAGGTGGTTTTGGACCTTGATGAAAAAGTCCCCAAGGTTTTCGCCGAGCGAATTCAAATTCAGCAGGTGATCCTGAATTTAATGCGTAATGCCATGGAGGAGATGGTATCGACGAACAGCGCCAAACGAAAACTTGAAGTGTGTACGCAAAATGTCGGGGGCGCCGTAAAAGTTAGTGTTAGGGATTATGGTCCCGGCCTCTCTCGCGAGGCCATAGACCGCATGTTCGAGCCTTTTTACACAACCAAGTCGAATGGAATGGGGCTGGGGTTGTCCATCAGTCGTTCGATCATCGAGGCCCATGAAAGCCAACTGACCGCGCACTCCGAGGACGGCGGGGGAACGGTCTTCTCGTTCGTTTTGGCGTCGGCGAATAAGGATTCCCAAGTCACGGAGAATAGCGATGATAAATAATGCGCACGCCACGGTTTTTATCGTTGATGATAATGAATCCATGCGCAATTCGCTGTGTTATTTGATTGAATCTATGGGATACAAGGTTGTTTCCTTTTCCTCGGCGCATGCCTTTTTGGAAGAAAACTTGGGCGTCGTAACCTTTGAGGGCCCTGTTTGTTTGCTTCTCGACGTGCGCATGCCGGGCATGAGTGGACTCGAATTACAAGAAGAACTTAAAAAATGCAGCGTCGATATTCCCGTGATCTTCATTACAAGTCACGGAGATGTTCCTTCGGCTGTGCGGGCGCTAAAAAACGGGGCTTTCGACTTTATTGAAAAACCTTTTAGCGATCAAATCTTGCTCGATCGCATTCGCGAGGCGTTGCTCGAATACGCCCGCTCGCAAACGCAGCGTGAACGCCAGGGCAAAACCATGGAGCGCTTGCAAAGCCTGACTGCGCGCCAGCGCCAGGTCCTCGACCTCGTCGTCGCGGGAAAGCAAAACAAGGAAATTTCCTATCAACTCGACATCAGCATGAAAACCGTTGAGATGCATCGTCATCACATTATGGAAAAGCTGGATGCGCACTCGGTCGCCGAAATTACCCGCCTGATGTTCGAAGCCGGCGAGCATCCCCCACACAAAGAGGGGTAGGGATAACCCTATAGTAACTGGGGTTATACCCAGTGTCAGAACACCTTCCCCCGGGTGTAATGTATCCACACGATTAAAACGTAATATTTTAGACCTGGAAAAATTCGAAAATTATCCGGGCCGAGAGGGTTTCGATCGTGCACCGCTACCCAATGAACAGGGGCGAAAGCTTATGGATAAGACAAGACGGAATTTTATGAAGGACGCCGGGGTGTTGACCGCCGGCGTCGTCACGGTTTCGCTGGCCAGCAAGGATGCCGCCGCGGAAACTCGGGACACTGGAGGAGACCCCTCCAAACGATGGGCGATGGTCGTCGATCTGCGTAAGTGTATTGCCTGTCAGGCGTGCTCTGTCGCATGCATCATGGAAAACAAGGTGCCTTACGATAACTTCCGCACCATTGTTTCGACCTATGAGGTCAAGGACGGCGACAAGGTGGGTATCTTCATGTTGCCGCGCCTTTGCAATCACTGCGAAGAGCCGGCCTGTATCCCGGTTTGCCCGGTGGGCGCCACATACCAGAAAAAAGACGGTATCGTCGTTGTCGATAATACGCGCTGCGTCGGCTGCGGATATTGCGTACAAGCGTGTCCCTACGACGCCCGCTTTATCAATCCCAAAACGCGGACCGCGGATAAATGCACGTTCTGCACCCACCGACTGGAGGCCGGCCTTCTTCCTGCCTGTGTCGAAACATGCGTTGGCGGCGCGCGCGTCATTGGCGACATTAAGGATCCCAATAGCGAGGCGAGCAAACTTCTGGCCACGAACGAAGTCAAGGTTCTCCGGCCCGAGATGAACACCCAGCCGCATGTCTATTACATTGGCCTCGATAGCCGTTTCCAAGGCAAAGTCGGCGGCGAAGAAGCCCTGTGGCGTCCCGGTCGCGATCATGAGGAGAGCCTACGATGAACACCAATATCATTGAACTCATCAATAACTCTCAGCCGGTGGCGTGGCTGCCCTGGGCGGTCCAGTACTTCTTCTTGATCGGGATCAGCGTCGCGTGTTTTTTCCTTACGGTTCCCGCCTTTGTCTTTGGCCGCACCGATTGGGAGAAGATCAGCCGCATCGCCCTGATCGGCGCCCTGAGCATGGGCGTCGCCGCGCCGATCGCCTTGCTTGCCGATCTTCATCAGCCGGGACGGTTTATGAATTTCTATCTTCACTTCATGCCGGGCTCGTGGATGTCTTGGGGGTCGTTCTTTATTCCCATTTATCTGATTGCGCTGTTCGCCTACGCGTGGACGATTTATCGCCCCGCCTTGGCCGAATTGGGTGAAGGCGACCGCGCGCTGGCGCCGATTTATCGTCTTGTCGCCATGGGTGGGGATCGTACGCCGGGTCTGACCCGCTTGATCGGATTAGCCGCCATTGTGGCCGCTATTTTGGTCTTTACCTACACCGGCGCGGAAGTCGCCGTCGTTCGGGCTCGTCCTTTGTGGAACACACCGCTGTTGCCTTTGCAGTTTATCGCAACGGGCTTCGTCGGCGCGTTGGGGTTAATTCTTTTGCTCAATCGCACCGTGGGGGACAGTGATATGGTCGTCGAGACCAAGACCAATCGGATGCTGGCGATTTTCCTGGCGATTGCGATGATTATCGGGTTCGTTTGGTTCGCCTTGGGTATTTTCGGCATCAGTTCCGTCATCGCCACCGCGCTGAGCAGCGTTTCCGGGTCGGCGGCATGGCGTGAAACCGTCGTTTGGGCTATCGCGGCCACGGCCATACCCTTCCTGATCGCCGTAATTCGCCCGCAAGGCAGCGGCTGGGTAACCGGATTGATCGCGCTTCATGTCGCATGGATATTCCGCTGGGCTGTCTTCATCGGCGGTCAAGGCGTGCCGAAAACCGGGGCTGGCCTATATTCGTTCGCCCTGCCCAATGGTCCGGAAGGTCTCTTGGGGATTATCGGCACTGCGGGTCTTTGGTTTTTCCTGATCATCGTTATCACGAGCTTCGTGCCGTGGCGGAAAGATGATTCGGGAACGCCGTCTGCAAACGCTTAAACGCATACAAGAAATTCAAAGGAGTTTGAGCTATGAAGTTTTCACGTCGTAATCTCTTAAAAACGACCGTGGCGGGTGGCGGCCTTGCGGTGTTCGCCGCGGGGTATTCCGAAACCGGAAAAAATTTGGCCCACGGTTATTGGGCCGGTGAAAAGCCGAAAGATGGCATCTATGGCGATGCCCCGAAACCCGAGTTCTCCGTCGATCAAAAAACCGGCGAACTGACCGTCAATCCCGAACAGCAGGTGTCTTACACCCAATGCCTCGGGTGCACGACGCAGTGTGGCGTTCGGGTGCGTATCGACAAGAAGACCCAGACGGTCATCCGCGTTGCCGGAAGCCCGTTCAGCCCGTTGTCCACGGATCCGTGGCTACCGTACGAAACCTCCGTTCGTGACAGCTTCGTCGCCCTCAGCCATCGCAACGAGGACGGTCTTAAATACCGTTCCACCGCGTGTGGCCGTGGCAACGCGGTCTTGGAGAAATTGACGTCGCCGTTTCGGATAACGACGCCGATGAAACGCGTCGGGCCGCGCAATAGCGGCAAGTGGCAGCCGATTTCGTTTGAACAGTTGGTCAACGAAATCGTCGAGGGAGGCGATCTGTTCGGTGAGGGTAAGGTAGAAGGTCTACGTTCACTGCGTGATCTGAAAACCCCGATCGACCCCGACAAGCCCTGGCTCGGCCCTAAGGCCAATCAGGTCGGCGTTCTTGATCCTATGAACAATGGCCGACGCTCCCTGGCGCAACGGTTCATGAAAAAAGCCTTCGGCAGCATGAACTATGCTGGACATGGTTCGTATTGTGGGCTGGCCTATCGTGCGGGCTCCGGTGCGATGTTTGGCAATAACAAAAAAAATCCCCACGCCAAACCCGATTTCGACAATGCCGAATTCATCATTTTCATCGGGACGGCGCCATCCAACGCGGGGAACCCCTTTAAGCGCCAAGGCATGCAGATCGCCAGGGCGCGCAGCGATGGGAAATTGGATTACGTCGTCATCGATCCCGTGGTTTCCCACGCGACCACGAAGGCGTCGGCGGACCGAGAACGCTGGGTTCCGATCAAGCCGGGCACCGACGGCGCCTTGATGATGGGGATGATCCGCTGGATCATCGAACACGAGCGCTATGACGATAAATTTCTGACCCAACCCAACCTAAAGGCCGCCGAGGCGGCGGGGGAGGTCAGCTGGAGCAACGCCACCCACTTGGTGATCCGTCAGGAGGGGCATCCCCGGGATGGAAGGTTCCTCCGCGGTTCGGATATCGGCCTCGATATCCCGGCTGACGCCGTTTACGGAAAAAAAGACCCCTATGTGGTCCTCGATCGCGATAGCGGTAAAATGCTTCCGCACAGCAAGGCCACGGGTCCCGCGCGCCTGTTTTTCGACGGCGAATTGGAGATCAAGGGACAGAAGGTGTCGGTAAAGACATCGATGTCGATCCTGCACGACAATGCCTTCCAAATGGAATTGGCCGATTATTCCAAGATTTGCGAGGTCCCCGTCGATATTATTGCGGGATTGGCGTCCAAATTCACAAGCCACGGTAAACGCGCCGCGATGAACTCCCACGGCGGTATGATGTCGGCCAGCGGATTTTACAACGCCTACTCCGTGGTTATGTTAAATACCCTGATTGGCAACCTGAACTGGAAGGGCGGCACCCTGTTCCACGGGGGGAAATATCCCGACGCGGGCAAGGGGCCACGCTATAATTTGGCGACGTTCCCGGGCATGGTGAAGCCCAAGGGCGCTCCAATCACCCGCAATAAGCCGTACGAAAAAACGGGTGAATTCAACGCCAACAAAGCCAAAGGTAACGCGTATCCTTCTAAGCACCCTTGGTACCCTAACTCGCCGGGATTGGTAACCGAATGGATGACCGCGATGTTCAACGGCGATCCGTATCCAATGAAGGCGTTGTTTGTTCTGGGCGCCAATCCTGTATACGGAATCCCTGGTTTGCGTGGGCAAATCGCCGATAAATTGGCCGACCCCAAGCAATTGCCTTTGCTCGTATCGGTCGATCCGTTCATTAACGAAACCGGCGCATATGCCGATTACATCGTCCCCGATACTTTTATGTACGAAGCCTGGGGATGGACGGCGCCGTGGAACGATGTGCCAACGAAAACCACGACTGCGCGGTGGCCGGTGATGGAGCCTAGGACCGAAAAGACGGCCGATGGCCAGCCGATTACGATGGAAACCTTCTTTATCGCCGTAGCCAAAAAAATGAACCTTCCGGGATTTGGCGAAGGGGCGATTACCGATAAAGCTGGGAACGCTTACCCCCTGAACACAGCGGAGGATTATTACCTGCGTGGTGGCGCCAACGTGGCGTACATGGGCAACCCCGTGCCCGACGCAAGCGATGATGATATCGCCCTATCCGGCGTTTCACGTATTTCCTCCGTCTTGCAAAAAACTTTGAAGCCGGATGAATGGCGGAAGGTCGCCTATGTTTATGCCAGGGGCGGGCGCTACCAAAACTACGACGAAAGATTTGTTGGCGAAGTTGCCAGGAACCGTTTCAAAAACCAGATGTATGTCTACAACGAATACATCGGCACTTCGCGTAGCAGCATGACCGGCAAACGCCATAATGGTTCGCCGTATTGGTCGGAACCGGTCTTCAGCGATGGAACGCCGGTGGATAAAATCTACCCCAAGACGGAGTGGCCGTTTAAACTGATCAGCTTCAAATCGCCCTTGCAAAATAGCTATAGTCTGGGGGCGCGGAGTTTGCGTCAAATCCATCCCGAGAACCAAATCATTATCGGGGCCGTGGATGCCCAAGGGCTTAACCTGCAATCGGGCGACAAGGTACGGATCAGCACCCCGGGCGGTAGCCGCGAAGCAACCGTCTCCGTGCGTCATGGCGTACATAAGGGCGTATTGGCGATTGAACACGGTTTCGGCCACAGGGAACTGGGGGCGCGCCCGCATTTAATCGGCAATAAAATGCAGCCCAATGAACCTGAACTAAAGGCGGGAATTAACCTCAACGATTTGGGCATCCCTGATCCCACGCTCAAAGGCGCGTCGGTGTTTGTCGATCCGGTGGTCGGTTCGGGCGTCCGCCAAGGGCTTCCCGCTAAGATCGAACGCGTATAGCCCATCCTCTCAAAACGATCGAAAGGGGCGCTCTTCTTAAGAGCGCCCCTTTTTATTGTGATGGCGCCGGCGCGCCTATTCGCAAAATACATCCATTTCCAGATGTTGATCGCGGTCAACCCGTACTCCACGAACGCGGCTTGATCATTCCCGCGATCTTGCAGGCTTGTTGAACGTAGCCATAGGGGAAAAGTTCAAATAGACGATTTCGGGGGGCTCCGATTTTTTTCATGAACAATCCGACATCTCGCCCACTGGGGGCGACACCGTGCTCGGTGTACCAGTCACGCATAAAACGCAAAACCGTCCAGTGCTCTTCGGTAAGCTCAATGCCTTCGTCTTCGGCCAAGGCCGCCGCTACATCTTCTGTCCAATCGTTGGGATTAATGAGGTAACCTTCGTCCCCGAACGCAACGTTCATTTCCGACGTTTGCTGCATTATCCGATACTCCTGTATGTTCATTCAACGTCTTATATTTGCCCTGAATTTTATATAGGTATTTGTTATATATGATATTATGCTTGCTGATTTTTTAAAATGCTACAGTTTCTTGAGTATTCAGGTCAGATATTCCGGCGCAAAAGCGCGCGTTTACGCCTCCTTCACGCCCGCGAAGGCGCGTAAACTCGGGGACTTCCGCGGATGGCGCCCTTTTGTCGCGAGGGATCGCTTTTTTGCTAATCGACAGTAGTACGAAGGTTTTTCCCGAAACTTGAGGGCAAGGGAAATTCGATCCAAAAGGTGCTCCCGGAGTTTTCTTCGCTTTTAAAGGCGATTGAGCCGCCCAGGCGTTCGACAAGTTTTTTAGTGATATCCAGCCCCAGGCCGAGCCCTTCGACAACGCTTCTCTCGTGCCCCAATCTTTTATATCGCCCGAAGACATGCGCGTGCTTTTCCTGGGCAATGCCGACGCCGGTGTCTTCCACGGAAATGCGAACACAAGGCGCGGAACTTCGCCCAGCAACGACTTCGTCCGTGATGATGACCCGACCGCCTTCTTTATTGTATTTAATAGCGTTCGACAACAAATTGACCAGGATTTGTTTCAAGCGTAGCGGGTCGCCCCAAATTTCAACGGGATGCCGAGGATGATTTTCGATGAGGGTGATGCCGCGGGAGCGCGCCAGGCCTCTGACCAAGGTCAAGGACCTCCCGATGATATCCTCAAGATTTACGGATGTGAAATTCATGGTGACTTCGCCGGCTTCAATCTTGGAAAGCTCCAGCAATTGATTGATCAGACCCAGCAAGTGCTCTGCGCTTTCCAGAATGTCGTTTAGATATTCCTCTTGCACGGCGCTTAATGGAGCGTCGGGTAAATGCCCCAGCAATCCGGCGTACCCTATGATGGCGTTCATGGGCGTGCGCAATTCGTGCGACATGTTGGCGAGAAAATCGGTTTTAGCTTGGTTCGCTTCTTCGGCCTGACGTTGCGATTCAATCGCCATGATATGCGCCTTGCGACTTTCGGTGACGTCTTGAGCCGTCCCGACGGCGCCCCGGAAGGCGCCGGTTTTGGTGTCGAACTGGGGAATCGCACTCAAGAGAAAATCGCGATTTTCTCCATTTTTAGCGCGGATCGAAAATGGTAATGCGCGAAAAGGGTGCTGCCAATCGATTGCGTGAGGAGGAAAAACAGGGCTGTCGGCGTACCCGGAGACGGCCAGGCTATCCATTTTTTTTCCGACCAACTCAAGGGGATGAATCCCGAGAACATCGATACACTTATCGGAAACATAGACCAATTTCCCCTCATGGTCGGTTTCCCATATCCACTCGGAGATCAGTCGGGTTAGGTCCTCCAAACGGCGCACGGCGAAATTCGCCCGTTCAATAGGCGTCCCCTTAAACCTCACCCAATTTCTTTGCGGGTGGTTGAAGTAATTTTCAGGCACAATTTTCACCCAGTTCCAATTCGCGGATACCCTCCAGATATGACACGTTTTTCTTCCATTTATTGACCACCTCATTAGCGGCCGCCGGACTCATCGCCCGGTAAAATTTCAAAATTTTAGGCAACGTATTTATCATCCCCTGAGCGTTTCCTTTTTGGTGACGTTTCACCAAGGCGAAAATAGTCGTAAAAACGGCCTCGCCAAAATCCAACGCCCGGCAGGCGACGGCCAAACCTTCGCCAACGGGGTCTAATAAAATCTGTAGGGAAAGGCTATTTTTGAGCCCGGTCAAACGCGAAAAAATACCCGAGAACAAGGCGACTTCCCCCTCTTCCAGAGCACAGATGAACAGGTCTGTCGTGAGTTCCTTTTCTTCTTCGAGAACAGAAACCAAGTTTTCCTTTCCCGTAGGGGGCGCTGACGGGCGGGAGACCTCATCTATCGCCATTTGCCTAAGCAGATCGTTAACAATCTCCGGGCCGATCTCAAAATGATCGAGGATATATTGGCGCAAGGCCACTGAAACCAGCATGAATAAACGGATCGCCAAACGAGGTTCAAGCTCTTTTCGCAAGAGTAGGGGGCGATGAAAGCTATCGATCCGGCGCGATTCCTCCGTCAAAAACTCCAGCGTCGCTTTCGCGATGCGGGCATTTTGGTTGTTCAACAGGCTGACGATCACGGGTTCATTTCGCGTATGGACCAGCGCAGAAGAGACTTCCTCGCTAAGTTCCGTACGCAATGTGATCGCCAATTGATGTTCCTGGGTGCGGGCGCGCACGACGTCGATTAAATCCATATCGTTTAGGAGGCCACTTCTACACAAAACGGGAAAAGCCACCTTGATATCGTCGTTCGCCAGCCATGAAACCAGGGTATGAGGTACATCGTCGCGTTCCGCTAAACGCTCGCTCAACTGTTGGCGCACGGAAATTTCAACGTCACTGATAATGTTTTCAAGAATCGCAAATACAAGTGCGCGCTCTTGCTCACTCAAAGGATACCCGCCGTCATCAAAAATCTTACCCAGGACGGAAACAAGTTCCGATCTTCCCTTGACGCTTTTGTCATAGGCGAGTTCGATTAGTCTTTCAAATTCAACGACGATAGACTTACTATCCATTTGTCACTATTTTGCCTGTATTTATTCTAAATTGGTAAGATGTTGCGCCAATACACGGAATTCCAAAAAAGGAGCGGGCAAAAGGAGCGATGTATCCATTTTTTATGCTCTATACGTAGGGTGTCGGCAGAGGGACATCAAACAACTTTTGTGAGGAAGAAAAATTGTCTTTACGAGCAAAACGCGAAACAAGCGCCCGCTTCACGAAGATTGCAATGGATGGTGGCCTCGTCAGGCGGCGACGCGTCGCCGGGGCCGCGTTTCACCCTATGCTCCATTGTAAAAAGCTTGACTCATTAAGGGGCTGTTAGGCGTGGCGATGGGCTTTGATGTACGTGCTATCCAAGGAAATCTCTTCGGGCGTCCTCGCCAACGACAACCGGACTGAAGGACGTGAAGAATACCGCCGAGATAATACGTCGATCGTCTTCATGTCGCCGACCCGCCGACCGATAAGGTAAATATGGTTGGGGGAGCGCCCATCTGTCGTCGGAAAGCCAAAAACCGTTCTTCATGATTTGAAACGCCCACATGAGAATGTCAAGTCATTGAATTATTTAAAGGTTAATGCGTTTTTCCCTTAGTCACCTAGAACCGAAATACGATGCACATATGACACACGGAAAAAGGCTCCGGCTAGGGAAGGTCCCGTGCCGTGATGCGGGAACATCATAAGCGGACCGTGACGACGTCCGAAGCCTTTTTCCGTGCGCCCAAACGATCATAGAGGCAAAGTAGGTCCCCATACGGCGCGCCCGCTGCGTCGAGAACGTTCGCCGATGAACCGCATCGCCTTCACGCCCCCTCCTATCGGGCGCGCCGTATGGAGGATCATATGCGCGCCGTATTTCAGTTCCAGGTGACTAGTGGATCGACTCCGACGTTTCGCTCCCGCGAACCATCGGGCCGACCACTATCTATCTTTTTGTTGCAGTTTGATTTCTTCACACATTTGTGTCCAATTGCATCGGACTCAAATGTTAAATTCAAACCACTAGGTCATAAGTCGGCCGTATTCGATCTTTGGACAGCGATTTTCGATCACCACGAGGCCCGCGGCCTCGGCGCGTTCTCTCGCCGCGGCGTTTTTGACCCCCAATTGCATCCAAATCACTGAGATTTCTTTTGCGCCGGCCACGGAAATGGCTTCATCGATGATATTTCCGGCGGCTTCGCTGGCGCGAAAAATATCCACCATGTCTATGTTGCCGGGGATATCGCTCAGCGCCCCGAATACCGGGCGATTCAAAAGTGTCTTTCCCGCCAATCCAGGATTGACGGGATGCACCACGTAGCCCTTGGAGAGCAGAAAGTTCATCACCTGATAGGAGGGTCTTTCGGGTTTGGCGGACGCGCCGATTAACGCGATCGTGCGCACCGTTTCCAGGATACCGAGAATCAAATCGTCCGAAGTGGGGGAAGATGAGGCGTTCATGGCTGGGCTCTCATTGTCCATATTTGTGATCTGGCGCCGCCTCGATGCGCGGTTTGTTCGCGCACGAGACGGCGCGGGTGTCCCTGTCGGACCACCGGGGCGGGGGGCGTTTCTCAATAAAGGCGTCGATACCGTGTTGGGCGTCGGGGTGCATCATGTTGCAAGCCATGGTTTGCGCGGCGATGGTGTAGGCTTCCTCAAGGGGGCGGTCAATGTGGCGGTAAAATTGCAGCTTACCCATGGCGACCGCCGTAGGCGACTTGGTTGCGATCTTGCGCGCCAGGGTATCGGCGGCGGTTTCGAGTTCCTCGGCCTTGACGACAGCATTGATCAAACCATGTTCAAGGGCCTCCCGGGCATCGATGAAGTCTCCGCACAGAAGCATTTCAAGCGCCTTTTTGCGTCCCATGACACGGCTCAACGCTACCGAAGGGGTCGCGCAAAAAAGACCTAAATTAATACCCGAAGTGGCGAAGCGGGCATTTTCGGCGGCAATTGCCAGATCGCACTGTGCGACCAATTGGCAGCCAGCCGCGGTCGCGATGCCCCCGACCGCGGCAATGATCGGCTGTGGTGAACGGGTCAGGCTCAACATCAGGCGTGAACAACGTTCGAACAGCGTTTGATGCGCCTCGCGTGTATCTTCCTGGCGCATTTCCTTCAAATCGTGGCCTGCGCAGAAGGCCTTTCCCGCGCCGCGAAGGATAACGACACGAACGGCGGGATCGTCGGCGATGGTGTCGAGGCGGTCTTGTAGCCGTGCGAGAAGCGCCTCGGAAAGCGCGTTGTATTGACGGGGACGGTTTAACGTTAGCCACACGATTCCATCGTGTTCGCGCCTGAGCACAAGGTCGGATTGTGGATCGTTCTCCTCCGGGCTTCCTTGGGGTTGGGCGGCGGTCCTATTTGCGGCCACGGTTATCCTCCCTTGTCGGTTTCATTGCTTTTTTCCGTACGCCATGCTGGCCTTGCCCTGTCCTCATGGCAAGGAAATTTCAAATCGCGCGGCGCGTTTGGGCCCTTTCTCATGGCCTTGCCGTGCTCTCATGACCTCGCCGTGCGAAAAAATTGTCCGCTATGCGGGTGACGAGAGATTAGGTGGGCGATAAGAGATTGGTTTTCAGAGGTATCATAATACCGTATTTTTAATGCACTGATCTAGTTGATTTTTTTCGAAAATTTTATGTTGACGTCGAAAGCTAAAACGGCATAATGCGCCAATTCGAATTCAGGGGGCCAATCCGGTTCTCTTTATCGTTTCCGCCAACCGAATTCGCCGGGCGATACCGACGCCGCGACTTCCGAGAAGACTGGGTACAAAATGAAAACCTACTCCGCCAAGCCCGCGGACATCGAAAAGAAATGGTGCGTCATTGACGCCGACGGACTCGTTCTGGGTCGTCTGGCCAGTGTGATCGCCATGCGTTTGCGCGGCAAGCACAAACCGATGTTCACCCCGCACATGGATTGCGGCGATCATATCGTCGTGATTAACGCCGAGAAAGTCCGCCTTACCGGTCGTAAATTGACCGATAAGAAGTTTTTTTGGCACACCGGTTATCCCGGCGGAATCAAAGAGCGCACGATGGATAAAATCCTCGGCGGCGCGCACCCCGAGCGGGTCCTGATTAAGGCCGTCGAACGCATGATCACGCGTAACCCCCTTGGCCGGGTCCAGATGAAGAACCTGCATGTCTATGCGGGCGGGGAACACCCGCACACGGCGCAGCAGCCCGAAGCGCTCGACGTCGCCGCGATGAACCCGAAAAACAAGAGGAGCGCCTAACCCATGGCCGAGGAAACGAAGACACTCGCCGATCTCAAGGATATGGTCGAAGGCAAGGCCGCGGCTGCTGCGGCCGCAAGCGTCGAAGCCCCGGTCGTCCCCGCCGCCGCGCCGGAGGAAGAGGTCGCCGCGCCTAAGATCGACGCGCAAGGCCGCGCCTACGCCACGGGCAAGCGTAAAAACGCCATCGCCCGCGTTTGGGTCAAGCCCGGTTCGGGCAAGATCACGGTCAACGGCCGCGACATCGAAGTCTACTTCGCCCGCCCCGTGCTGCGCATGCTAATCAATCAGCCCTTTTCCGCGGCCGAACGTTCCGGCCAGTTCGACGTAGTCTGCACCGTCACCGGCGGCGGCCTGTCCGGTCAGGCCGGCGCGGTTCGCCACGGGATATCCAAGGCGCTGACCTATTACGAGCCGGCGCTGCGTCCGTCGCTCAAGAAAGGCGGCTTCCTAACCCGTGATTCACGCGTTGTCGAGCGCAAAAAATACGGCCGCGCCAAGGCCCGCCGGAGCTTCCAGTTCTCCAAGCGTTAATCCGCGTCGCGCGTCTTCCCCAAAACACAAAAAAAGATCCGCTTCGGCGGGTCTTTTTTTGTCTGCACCTCCGTTCGGGTCAGGGTTTTTTGCTTAATTCGCGCAGCCTCTCGATGATGGCGCGTCGTTTTTGAATGGTCCCGTCGTTTTCATGGGTGGGGGCCGTGTTTCTTGATGTCAATTGCGTCGAGGGCGGCGCCGTCTCGACATTCCAGTTGACGATCGCGGGGGCGTCTTGTTGCTCCGCGTCCGCCAGTTCTTCGACGAAATCACCATTTCGGGCCTTTCCGCTCATTTTCAGGGCCTGATGGCGCACGGTGCCTAGAATTTGCGCATCGCTGGCGGGGTGAAGAGAAAAGATAAATTCTTCCGAGGGGGCGATTTCGTGGGCGAACTGGCGCGCCTGCTCCTCATCCCGGGCGCGCACCTGCACGACCTTGCATAGGGTGGCCCCCTTGTCGTCCCGGGCGTCGGGAAAAACATAGTGAATAATCCATTGCCCCATTACGTTATGCCCTTGTTCATACCCAACTCGCCCCCATATCATCGTTCCGGGTCGTCGTTCCGGAAGCCTTGAAATGCAACGATCATAAAACCGCCACAACGATCGTCGTTCTTCGGGTTTAGACTGTCATTATGTCGCGCCCCGGCTTTTTGTAAAAGAGGCTCCGGGCGCGGCGCGCGATATGCGATGATAGAGGGGAACCCCAACGAAAGGAAAGCGTGAGGACATGAATAGTGACGATAAGAAAAATTCCGGCGCGCCTCACACACAAGACGGGACCGACGCCCCTCTCGGAAGCGTGCGCCTTGGCATAGGGGCGCGGTTGCGGGCTTATTTTTTCGCCGGAATTCTGATCACCGCACCCATTACGCTCACCTTTTACATCGCATGGCTTTTCGTCACATACGTCGATAGCAAGGTGACGCCGCTTATCCCCTTGGCTTATCGCCCCGAACATTATTTACCTTTCGCCATTCCCGGGCTGGGATTGCTCATCGTTATCGTCTCTCTAATCCTTATAGGGGCTCTTACGGCGGGGTTCCTGGGCCGACTGTACCAAAGGACCGTGGATGGCGTGTTGTCCAGGATGCCGGTCATCCGCGGTTTGTATGGCTCATTAAAGCAAATTTTAGAAACGGTGCTCGCCCAGCAATCGAATGCCTTTCGCGAAGCCGTTTTGGTGGAATACCCCCGCCGCGGCGTCTGGGCCATCGGCTTTATCACAGGACAGACCCAGGGCGAGGTGCAAAATTTAACCGAAGAAGATGTTCTCAACGTTTTTTTGCCGACCACGCCTAATCCAACGTCGGGTTTTTTATTGTTCTTGCCGCGCAAGGAGATCGTCACCCTGTCGATGAGCGTGGAAGAAGCGGTTAAAATGGTTATTTCCGGAGGAATCGTGACTCCACTGGATCGTCGGCCTAAGGACGTGCGCGACAAATCGGTGGTGTCGGCGGCAACTTATGAAGATGTGGATATTCTGCGCGAGCGTGATCGTGCGCCGGTGCTTGTCGCGTCCCCCCATGAGCCCTCCGTGAAAAATTCCGGATAAGCCGATCGAGATTCATCCCGAACGCAGATAGTGCACGGCGCTGTCGCGTTCGAAAAGGTACAGCAAAACACGTAGCGCCTGGCCGCGCGGGCCTTGCAGTTGCGGGTCCTTGTCCAAAACGAGTTGCGCGTCCTTACGCGCAACGTCGAGCAAATCGGCGTGCGCCGTCAGGTCGGCGATAAAAAATTCCGGCAGGCCGCTTTGCCGCGTTCCCATCAGTTCGCCCGCGCCGCGCAGCTTGAGGTCTTCCTCGGCGATATGAAAACCATCATCGCTCTGGCGCAGGACTTTCAAGCGCGTGCGCGCGGTATCGCCCAATGGCGTCCCGTATAGGAGAAGGCAACTGGCCTGCGCCGCGCCACGACCGACCCGCCCACGCAATTGGTGCAGTTGCGCCAAGCCGAAGCGTTCGGCATGTTCGATTATCATGACGTTGGCGCGCGCGACGTCAACGCCAACCTCGATCACCGTCGTCGCGACCAGGATGTCGATCCGCCCTTCGGCGAAGGCCTGCATGACGGCGTCTTTGTCCGCGCCTTTCATGCGTCCGTGCACCAGACCGACGCGCGCACCAAACACCGATTGCAAGTGGTCGAAACGGTCTTGGGCGGCGCTCAAGTCCAAGGTTTCCGATTCTTCGACCAACGGGCAGACCCAATAGGCCTGATGGCCTTGCGCGATTTGGCGCTTCAGCCCCTCCACCACGTCGGCGATGCGCGCCGCGGGCATAACCCGGGTATCTATCGGCTTGCGTCCGGCGGGTTTATCGCGCAATTGCGAAACGTCCATGTCGCCGTAGGCGGTCAGCATCAAGGTGCGGGGAATCGGGGTTGCGGTCATCACCAGGACATCGACGGCGTCGCCTTTTTCCGTTAACCCCAGGCGTTGGTGGACGCCGAAGCGGTGCTGTTCGTCGATGACGGCGATGCGTAGGTCGTGAAAATCAACATCACCCTGAAAAAGTGCGTGCGTGCCGACAATCAGGGATATTTCTCCATTTTTCAAACGCGCCAAGAGGGCGTCGCGATTTTTTCCTTTTTCCCGTCCCGTCAGCAAGGCGCACTCGACACCGGCGGCCTCGGCGAGAGGGGCGATGGTCTTCATGTGTTGGCGGGCCAACACATCGGTTGGGGCCATCAGAGCCGCCTGGCCGCCGGCTTCGATGCCGACCAGCATAGCAAGCAGCGCTACGACGGTTTTTCCGCTGCCGACATCGCCTTGCAACAGACGCAGCATGCGTTGCGTGCTTTCCATGTCGCGGGTAATGTCGCTCAAGGCCTTTTCCTGGGCCCCGGTCAGGGAAAAGGGAAGGGCGACCATAACCTTTGCGCGCAGGACCCCGTTACCGGTATTGGGGCGGCCCTTCGTTTTTTTCATCGCCGCGCGCACCAGCGCCAAGGCCAATTGGTTGGCGAGAATTTCATCATAGGCGAGACGACTGCGATGCGCCGCGTCCAGGGTGACATCTTGCGATGTTTGGGGATGATGGGCGCGTTCGAGGGCGGTGCGCCAAGAACACCAGTTTTGCTTCTTAAGATAAGCGTCGTCAATCCATTCCGCCAGGTCCGGCGTATTTTCAAAGGCCCCCATAACGGCTTTGCGCATCATTTTCTGCGACACCCCCGCCGTTAGCGCATAAAGCGGCTCGAACTTTAAAATACTCTCTTTTTGAGCTTCACTGACGATATGATCGGGATGGGTCATTTGGACCTGCCCGTCGTAATGTTCGACGGTTCCGCTGACGACACGCCGCTTTCCCATGGGCAGGGTCTTGGTCAGGTAATCTTCTCGGGCATGGAAGAACACCAGCACCATCGTTCCCGTTTCATCATGACAATGAACTCTGTAGGGCTGGCGCGGGGCGGTAGGGGGGACATGGCGATCGACCGTGACCGTGAATGTCGCGACGTCCCCAGGCACGGCGTTCTTGACCGAGGGGCTATTGCGTCGGTCGATGACGGCGCCGGGAAGGCGCCACAAGACATCGGCGACGTGATCGATACCAATGCGCGCCAACGCTTTTTCCATGCGCGGGCCGACGCCTTTTAAGCTGCCGACGGGTTTGAATAAAGGATACAGAATTTCGGGGCGCATGGGTTGGTCTTCCGTAAACCGTCTAACGTGTGCTGACAAAGGCGATTATTCGATTTATACCCTAGGCCGCATGGTTACGTCATGAAGCGTCTTGATGGGAGCACGAATTTTGGATAACCGAAGGAAGCGTTTGCTTTTTCGCGCCACACATTGCGGCATGCAGGAAAATGACGTGTTGTTGGGTGAATTCGCCAAAACTTTTATCGACGACTTTAACGATGCGCAACTTGCCGCTTTCGAACGCCTTCTCGACGAAAACGACAACGATATTTTTACCTGGCTAACCGCTGAAACAGGGTTCCCCAAACGTCTGGATGAGGACTTTATGAACTTGATTATAAAGTATAAGAACGAACGCTAAGACATTGATAAATATACTTAACAAAATAACAAAATCGGACGATATTCTTGTTGGCGGAGCACCGGAGGGCTTTGATGCGTTGCTCCTTTCCGCGCTCTTCGGACTGAAGGGAAAAGACTCCCGGGATGTGATCTTCGTCGCCAGGGACGATGTTCATCTGGCGCGGATGGGGCAAACGTTGCGTTTTTTCGCCCCGGATTCGGATATTATAGAATTCCCCGCGTGGGATTGTCTGCCCTATGACAGGGTTTCCCCCAGCGGCGATATTGTGGCTTCGCGGATCGCCACGCTGACGCAGTTAGCGCGCCCCGGCGATGGGCGCGCACGCGCCATTCTCACCACGATATCGTCCTGCTTGCAACGGGTGCCGCCCCGTGCGGTTTTTTGCGGCGCGCTCTTGAGACTGAACGTCGGCGGTTCCTTATCCTCCGATATGTTGGTCGATTTTCTCGAAAATAACGGCTATGGACGTTCGGCGACGGTGATGGAGCCGGGCGAGTATGCCGTGCGCGGGGGAATCGTGGACGTTTTCCCCCCGGGAGCCTCGGAGCCCCTGCGTCTCGATTTTTTCGGCGACACCCTGGATAGTTTGCGTCATTTCGATCCGACCACCCAGATGACAAGCGCGCACACGGCGACCTTCACGCTGGCTCCGGTCAGTGAGATCGTCTTGAACGAGGATACAAAAAAACATTTCCGCACCGCGTATCGGGAGCTGTTTGGCGCCGTTCCCCCGGATGACACACTCTACGAGGCGGTTAGCGCCGGACGTCGCCATATGGGTATGGAACATTGGATCGCGCTGTTTTACGACAAGCTTGAGACATTGTTCGACTATCTTCCCGACGCCCGCATCGTTCTCGATCATCAGATCGATACCGCAGTCGAAGGCCGCCACGAACTGATCAGGGAATATTACGCGGCGCGCCTGGCCATGCGTGAATCCAAAAGCAAAACGGTTGGTGGTCGCTACAACCCGGTTCCCCCGGAAAAACTGTACCTTAGCGCCAAGGACTGGCGCGCCGCCTTGAGGGTTTTCCCCGTCGTGCGTCTTTCTCCTTTTGCCGTTCCCGAAGGCCCCAATACCGTCGATGCCGACGGGCGCGGGGGGCGCGATTTTTCGGACGCCAGGGTACAGGGCGCCCTCAACGTGTTCGATGCGCTGGCCGCGCATATCCGCGCCATGATCGGTGAGGAACGTAAGGTTCTCATCAGCGCCTTTTCCGAGGGTACGGCGCAGCGCATAAAAACGGCGTTGACGGAGCATGGTTTCGAAAGTTTAGTCGCGATCGACGATTGGTCGGCGCGCGCCCGGGTGGCGAAGCATGCTGCGGCGTTATGCGTGGTTGGGATCGAACGAGGGTTCGTCGCCCCAGGGTTGGCGGTGATCTCCGAGCAGGACATCCTAGGCGATCGCATGACCCGCGAACGCAAGAACCGCAAAAAGGTCAGCGCGGAGAACATTATCGCCGACGCCTCTAGTCTCGGCGAGGGGGATTATGTGGTCCACGGTGAGCATGGCATTGGGCGTTTCGAGGGCTTGCACACCGTTCAGGTCGGGGGGGCCGATCATGATTGCTTAAAGCTGGTCTATGCCGGGGACGATAGGCTTTTTCTCCCGGTCGAAAATATCGATGTTTTATCGCGCTACGGTTCGCATGAGGCGGGCGCGCATCTCGATCGTCTAGGCGGGGCGGGATGGCAGGCGCGCAAGGCCCATATGAAGCAGCGGCTGAAAGACATGGCCGAAAACTTGATTAAAATCGCCGCCGGCCGCGAGTTGAAAAACAGCGCGAAAATCGTTCCCGATCCGGCGGCGTTCAACGAATTTTGCGCCCGATTCCCCTATGTCGAAACCGACGATCAATCCCGCGCCATCGAGGATGTACTTGGGGATCTGGCCGGTGGACGTCCGACTGACCGGCTGGTTTGCGGCGATGTCGGATTCGGTAAAACGGAGGTCGCGTTGCGCGCGGCTTTCGCCACCGTGATGACGGGTCGTCAGGTCGCCGTCGTGGTGCCGACAACGCTGCTGTGCCGTCAGCATTATCACAATTTCAAGGCGCGTTTCGCCGATTTTCCCGTTAACGTGGCGCAGCTCTCGCGTCTGGTCCCCCCTAAAACCTCAAAGCGGGTCAAGACCGAGATGAAGGACGGCCGCGTCGATATTGTCATCGGCACCCATGCCCTTCTGGCCAAAGACGTCGGTTTCAAGGAACTGGGTTTGTTGATCGTCGATGAAGAACAGCATTTCGGCGTTGCGCATAAGGAAAAGTTGAAGGGATTGAAGTCGGACGTTCATGTTTTGACGCTGTCGGCGACACCGATCCCGCGAACTTTACAATTGGCCTTATCGGGTGTGCGTGAAATGAGTCTCATCGCGACCCCGCCGGTGGACCGCCTTGCCGTGCGCACGTTCATTTTGCCGTTCGACCCGGTGATCGTACGCGAAGCCATTATGCGTGAGCGTTTTCGTGGGGGACAAATTTTTTATGTTTGCCCGCGCATCCAAGATCAACCCGAATTGACCGAAGCCTTGCGCGATTTGGTCCCCGAGGCGCGCATCGCCGTGGTCAACGGGCAAATGCCGATCAAGCAACTGGAAGAAATGGTCAGCGATTTTCAGGACGGAAAATTCGATGTTCTGCTATCGACGAACATCATTGAGAGCGGCTTGGACATGACTTCGGTCAACACCATTATCATCCACCGCGCCGACCGTTTCGGACTGGCTCAGTTGTACCAATTGCGCGGTCGTGTCGGACGGTCGAAAACGCGCGCCTACGCTTACCTTACGCTGCCTCCGGGCAAGACCATATCGACGGCGGCGCAAAAACGCCTGGAAGTGATGCAGACCCTGGACAGTTTGGGGGCGGGATTCATGCTGGCGAGCCACGATTTGGATATCCGCGGCGCGGGGAATCTTCTCGGCGGCGAACAATCGGGACACATCCGCGAAGTCGGCATCGAGCTTTATCAGCAAATGCTGGAAGAAGCCGTCGCCGAGGCGCGGGGGGCGCAGGGGGGCGCAACACAGAGCGCCGGCGATGGCGATTGGAGCCCTCAAGTATCGTGCGGCGTGACGGTCATGATACCGGAAACCTACGTCGGCGACTTGAGCGTGCGCATGGATTTGTATCGCCGCGTCGCCCGTCTGCATGACGACGAACAATCCGAAGCCTTCGCCGCCGAAATGATCGACCGTTTCGGTCCCTTGCCCGAAGCCGTCGAGAATCTTTTAAAGACGGTTGAAATTAAGCGATTGTGCCGAAAGGCGCGGGTCGAAAAATTAGAAAGCGGCCCCAAGGGGGCGGTCGTCTCTTTCCGCGACAACAGCTTTCCAAACCCCGAGGCGCTGGTTCAATTTATCGTTCAGCAGGTCGGTACGGCAAAATTAAGGCCCGATCATAAATTGGTTTTCAAGCGCGACTGGGAAACCCCCGCCGATCGCCTGAAGGGCGTGCGCCATCTCGCCCGCGAGTTGGCCGCCCTGGTCACGCCGTGATGGGGTCAGGCGATGGTTTGGAACAAAATATCCGCCTCGTGCGCGGCGTCCATCAAGCGGAGTAGGGCCTCGGGAGATTGGGCCCCGGACAACACCATGCGTTGGTTGAAGATATAGGTCGGGATGCCGCTAATTCCTTGATCGTGGAGGTCGGCGTTGGCTTGGAGTATCTTCGTTATGGCGTTACGGTCTTCCCACACGGCTTGGAAATCCCGCGCGGACATGCCTGCTTCTTTGGCGATATCGCGAAGCACGGTTTTGTCGGATATGTCCCGAATTTCCAAAAAATAAGCCTGGAAAAGACCCTCCACCAGGCGGTCTTCTAAACCGAACGCACGCCCCTTCATAACCAGACGATGTGCGTTTATGGTGTTCGGCGCGCGTTTCATCGCCGCAAAATTAAAGGAGATACCCAAGCTTCTCCCGGTTTCTTCCAGCGTTTGATATATGTGCCGCGCCCGCTCCAAGGTCGAGAAGCGGTAGACCATGTATTCGTCCTGAGCCATACCCGTCATGGGCATGGCGGGATTGAGCAAGAAAGGTCGCCAATGCACCGCGCAAGAGACATCAAGACGCTTTCGCAACGCCTGTTCCAGCCGCCTTTTGCCTATGAAGCTCCAGGGGCAGATGGGCTCAAAAACAACATCTATATCCATCTTCGCCGCCCTCGTGTTGGGGGTCGTGGTCAATCCCACCTCGGAGCCATTCTCTTTTATAGAAAATAGCTTCGCGCGTTTCAATCGCTCGTTAAACTCGTCACCTGGAACTGAAATGCGGTGCATACATGATCCTTCATACGGCACGCCCGATAGGAGAGGGCGTGAAAGCGATGCGGTTCATCGGCGAACGTTCCCGACGTGGCGGGCGCGCCGTATGGGGGACCCGCCTTGCCTCTATGATCGTTTGGGCACAGGCGCGTTAGGCGCCCCCTTTCGGAAATGGAGTGGACATTGCAATAAGATAAGGCATGATGCACCCCCGGTAAAGACGGGTTCTACGGCTGCATTACAACGCAAAACAGACATCTTACCGCGTGAAATTACTTAATTTTTGTTGAGCCTTGGGGGGTGACGTTCAGATGATGGAAAGCATTTTGATCCTAGGGTTCTTGGCGGGGATGCGCCACGCCACGGAGGCCGATCATGTCGCCGCCGTGGCCTCGCTTTCGGCGCAATCGCGCTCACGCGGGCAGGTCCTGCGGTTGGGGCTGCTATGGGGCGTCGGGCACACGGTGACTTTGTTCGTGGTCGGGTTTTTCGTCATGACCTTGAACGCCATGGTTCCCGATCATTTTTCGCACGGGCTCGAATTCGCCGTGGGCGTCATGCTGGTTCTTCTGGGAGGCGATTTGATCGTGCGCCTGATCCGCGAGCGCATACATTTTCATATCCATGGTCACGGGGAGGGTACGCGACATTTTCACGCCCATTCCCATGCCGGGGAAAAAACCCATAAGGCCGCGAATCACAAACACCCCCATGGTTCGGGACTGTCGGTGCGCTCACTCGTCGTCGGCATGGTTCACGGCCTTGCCGGTTCCGCCGCACTGATCGTGATCGCCTTGCAAACTGTGCCGTCGGTGCCCATGGGGTTGGCCTACATCGGCGTATTCGGCGTGGGCTCCATTCTTGGCATGGGGCTGTTAAGCACGGTTATTTCCGTCCCGATGCAAGCCGCGGCGCGGTCCATGACTTGGCTTTACAACGGGATTAAAGGGGCGCTCGGCGGGTTAACCGTTTTTATAGGCGTAACCATCATCGTCCATCAAGGTGGGGCGTTAGGGCTGTTCTAGTGGTTTGAGTTTAACATTTGAGTCCGATGCAATTGGACACAAATGTGTGAAGAAATCAAACTGCAACAAAAAGTATAGATAGTGGTCGGCCCGATGGTTCGCGGGAGCGAAACGTCGGAGTCGATCCACTAGGAACGGTGCGCCTCGATCTTCTCAAGAAAATCGGCCGAAAAATTATAAAGGTTCCCCGCGAGGCAACTCCAGGCCGGGGATTCCCTCGATGCGTTCCTGCACGGTAATCTGTTTCAGACTGTCTATTTCCCGCAGCCGCGCGGCGGTTTGGGCGACCACCTCGTCGAACTCTTTTAAGACTTCTGGGGAAAACGCCTTGCTGCGCTCGGCTTGTAAGCGATAGAGCTGCAAATTATTGAGGAAGTTGTTAACAATATCGTGCACGGTCGCCATGGTGGCGTGCATCGTACGCAGTCGGTGCGCATCAATATCGCGCCGTCGTTTTTCATTTAGCCGCGCCCGGTTAAGATCGATGCCAAGGCCGAGAAGCGCCGAAAATCCCAACAAAATCAATTCTTCTGATTTTGTCGTTTCCATGAAGGTCAAACTGGCGACGAGGTCGGTAAAGATATCAACCTTCAAGGCCGCCGATAGGAAGGTATATACGATCACCACCATGAGGGCGATAATGGTTCCCTTCATGCGGAGGAGTAGCATCGCGTTCCTTTCCTTAATCGGAGATGCGAGACAGAAAAATCTTCGTCGGGAAACAGCGTCCGACGCGTATCGCGTTATTTGGCTGCGCGTCGGCGGGTTTTCGCGCTTTTCGTCTCTTCTAGATAGGGGTGGTTTCGCCTTATGGCAAGGCGCCGGCGGTTTTTCCGGGCTTATCCTTAATTTTGAAGAGAGACTTGGTGTTGGTGATGGAGGGGAATGGAGAAGAAAAAGGTGGTTCCCCGCCCCTCGGTCGTTTCGAAACGGATTTCCCCCCCATGCAGTTCCACCAAGTTCTTTGCGATATTTAACCCCAGGCCGGTGCCGGATGTGCGATTCATCGTGCCGTCTTCTTCAGTTGTGAATTTTTGAAAAATTTTATGCTGAAATTTGCAGGGAATGCCTGGGCCGCGATCCTTTACCGAGAAATGAACATAGCCGTCTTCGATCCTTGCGCTGATCGTAACGACCTGCCGTGGGGGGGTAAATTTGACGGCGTTCGAAATCAGGTTGGCGAAAACCTGCAGAAGACGCCCTTGGTCGCCATTAATCTCTCCCAAGGGAAACGGCGTGTCCGCAGCGAGGGTAACGCCGTGATGTAAGGCGAAACCGGTATTCGCCTCTAGGGCCTGCTCCAGTAAATTGGCTATGGGCAGAGGGGTCTTTTCCAGCACAAGCTTTCCCGCCCCCATTTTCTGCGTATCGAGAAGTTCATTGATCAACGTCAAAAGGCGGCTACTGTTACGCGAGGCGATTTCAATAAGCCTTTTCCCCTCATCGCTAAGCGTGCCGGCCATTCCCGAATTGACGAAACTCAACGCACCGATAATTGAAGTTAGAGGGGTGCGCAGTTCATGACTGATTGTACTTAGAAAATTTTCCTTAATCTCGGAAGCTTTCAAGACTTCGCGCGTGGTCTTGCGAAGACGGGCGTTTAGCTGTTCGAGTTCGTCCTCGATTTCCTTACGCTTAATGACCTCTTTTTTCAGTCGTCCGTAAGACATCATAAATATAATGGCGAGCGTACCGAAAAACACACCGACAAAAGAGGCCCATGCAATAAGTTGTTGTATGGGAATTCCGGAATTAAAATCCAGGGCGACCCACTTGTTGCGTATTTGGGCGTGTTCGTCGTCACTTATCGATTTAATTCCTTTTGATAAAATGTCGGCCAGAATTTTATTATCCTTGCGCACGGCAAAAGCCATCTTCAGATCGGGCGCTTCCGTCCTCGCCGCCACTTTTAAGTTAAGCAACCCCCGATCCCTAATTAGGTAGGCCCCAACCGCCAAGGCGCCGACGAAGCCATCCTCCAGTCCGGTCGCCACGGATTGCAGGGCGAGGCGGGGGGCGTTATAGGCGGTCCATTGTATTTTTTTATATTTCTCAATAAGCGGCCCCATGTAGCGCGCCGAGTTTGAATAGGCCAGTTTTTTGCCAAAAAAATCCTTGAGCGTGCGGGACGTATCAAGGTCGCTTCTCGAAAATACGACGATAGGGGTTGTGAAATAGGGGGAGGTCAGAGCCCATCGGCGCGCATTAGTAGGTGTGACGATGGCGAGAGGGATTAAATCGATTTCCTCTTTCTTTTCCAGGCGATCATGGGACTCGCGCAAGGGGATAAATCCACTGAAATCTCCCTTTAAGCCGACCTTTTTCAAAGCCAGGGTAATATAATCGATCGAAATGCCGCGCGGTCCTTCATTCGGTCCACTTTTGAACATGAACGGTGGGACTTTGCTTTGTCCTAAAATGCGAACGACGGGATGTTTCTCCACCCAGGCGCGCTCTAGAGGCGTCAAATTTAGGGCGCTGTGGTTTGCCCCATAGGCATTCGTCGGCCCATCAGGTGTGAGGAATAAAAAAAAGATCACTGGAAAAGCTAAATAACGGCAATTATTCATGTCAAACGTAGTACCATAACAACATACAAAAAATTAAATAATTAGAATTACTTAAGATATGTAAAATGGTTATATTGCACCGTTACATTTTCTAACAAAATTATAAATAAATATAATTTTTTTATTTTCAATTATAATTATTTTTTTATTTTCTCGCGCCATCTATTTTTATTATTCAGAGAACACGTTGTGTTTCTTGAATTTTTCATACATAAGTTGCGCCACACCTAAAATCAAGGCTGCGGGCGACGGCGCTTCGCGTGGTGGAGGCGGGTCGTTCGTGTGGTTATCGCGTGGTTATGGTGGGGCGGCGCGGGGGTGGCGGGCCACGACCGATAGTGATGAGCACTATGTCTACGCTATAGCCCTCTAATCGGGCATGGCGGACTGTTCATGCCCGGGGTGGTGGAGAAGCCACCTTCTCCAAGGCCACGAAACCTCCCGAGAAGAACAGACAGCCAAGGCTAAAGAAACAATCTCTCTGCAGGGTGTGCTTGGCGTCGTCCACCAGGCCCAGGATCTGCAAGGCTGTGGGGTGCACGAACTTGGACAACATCTTCGACATGATCTTGTAGTGGTCCTTGAGGCCACACTCTTCGGCGGCATCGTCAACACGCATGTAGCGGGTATCCAATGTGGCGATCCCCTCTTTCTCGGCCCGCGTAGCCAGGTCGGTCTTGCCGTTGGCGAGCGAGTTGAGCCAATCGGTCGATTGCCCGCTCGCCTGTCCCCATCTCTCAAAGACAGCCACGAGTTCGTGCGCGTCGCGACCAGCATCTTCGTAGAGGCGGCGCGCGTTATCCCGGCTCTTAGCGAAGTACCCGGCCCACACCGACAGCTCCAGGAGATTTCGCGCCCGCCACGCGAGGAGCTGGGCATCACCTTCCGGTTTCGCCGCGTGGGCATCTTGCAGCAAGCGGTACTCGGACAACACCTGGTAGCAAAGCTGCCCGAAGAGCTGAACGTACCATTCGTTGTCTGCGCCGGGACTAGCTGCCATCTGCTTGATACGCCCGTTCAACGCCGTCCACCTGCCGGACGATTTGATACCGGCTGCGTCGTCGACGAACCGGGAGAACACTGGATTCATGATTGGCCTGCCTGTCACCTCCGAGCATATTTGCATTCCGCTCACCGTTGGAAGGGAGTGAACGGTTATAGAGCATCGCCGAACATCTGATGGCGCTCATGTAAGTCGTTTGGCGGCCAGCGCGCTTCTTGCTCCTGTCGAGGCTATCTGCATGAACTCGGAAAGGTGTTCCTCGGCAAATGGATATGTGACCTTCCAGACCATTGCGCCCAGCACCCCTACCGCGAAGCCTCCAACGTGCACAGCGTAGGCCACGTTATCCTCACCGCCCGAACCAAATACTAACGAAAGCAACTGTAATGCGCCCCAATATAGAAGGAATACCCACGCAGGCACCTGAAATCGCTTAAAGAAGACTCCGAGGAACAGCACCATTCTCATTCTGGCTGCCGGGAAGAGGGCGAGATAGGCACCCATCAGGGTTGCTATTGCTCCTGAAGCTCCGATGACAGGCGCGCGCGACGCGGGAAATAGCGCCCAGTGTGCAAGGAGACCCACGACGCCCAAGAACGGAAAGGCCAAAAGGAATATCAGGAGCCCGAATAGCCGCTCTAACGAACGCCCGAAAACCCACAGGAATAGGCAGTTGCCGGCAAGGTGAAATATGTCCTGATGCAAGAAGACCGAAGTCAGCAGAGTGTGGACGTGGCTCCATGGTGAAATTGAGAAAAGCAAAGGAACGAAGCTGAGATACCGGATTGACCATTCCTCAAGGTCCGCGTCCAAGAAAGTGGGAACGTCGAGTATGAGCATCAGCGACACGAGCAGAATGACGCCAAAAAAGAAGCGGCCCCTCGTCAGATTGTCGCCATACGGCAGTAGCATCTACGTTTTCGCCCTGAATACTCCAGCCAAGTCGATGCCGGGTGGGATGGTGAATTTCCGCGCCAATTCGTTGACCGATTTCCAGTCCTTGCCATTCCACACGCTAACTTCGCTGCCAATCGTCTGCGTCTTACATTCAGGGCACCCATAAAGCTTTAGGTTCTGCTTCCAGGTCCCCTTCTCGGCCTTCATCTTGTGTTCTGCCCTCGCCATTTCAGCGAATTGGGGAGAGTCCACGGGGAGTTGGAAAAGCGTGTCGTCGTAGCTCGCGAGGTCGTCGGCGCTACCAAATAGCTTGTCCGATTTGGCTAAGACGCGAAGATATTTTTTGCAGTGAGCGCAAACCGGGTGACCCAGCAGAATGCCGAAGGCTCCAAGGCCACCTAGCAAAAAGCCAATGAACTGAATCACGGCAAGCCAATAGCCGAACTGTCCGACCTCTCCGGCATCGACCTGTCCAGCGCGGCCAACGCGGTAATGCGCCGTCGTGAGCGTGATATCGAGGTACTGTGCGAACGGAATTAAATCGCTCACTCTCTGACCGTTGTCGAGAATCAGCGTCGCGTATTGGGTGTAATAGATCAGCAGTTGGGTGAGGCCAGCAACGACGACCATTTGCAACAACAACAGAAGATTCGGCCGCGTGTGGAAATAGAGACTGCCGAAATAATATCCCGACGCGGCCGCGATTCCGGTTCCAATTGCGCCAGCCGGGATGATGAGCCACAGACTGAAGGTGAACACGTCGAAACCGGTGAGACGCTCGATGACGGTCACTAGCAGCGCCGTCAGCAGTGATGTCACGAGCCCACAGGCTGCTACGCTCGTCGTCTTGAGAATATGCTCCATCGTCCCCCATCCTACAGTTTCGAAGCAGAAGATTAGCATACAGACGCGGAATCATGTTGACAATAAGGGGCTTGGCGTAGGTGGCGCGATGGCGGGCAGCGCTGCGATATGTGAGGTCTCCGCGCCGCCCGCCATCGGTCACGCCCGATCCTGCGGCGCTTGCGAGACGGCAACACTCTTTCCGTCGTGTTCCGCCTCGAACGCCTGCTTTCCCTTCGCGGTCCAGAGCGCCCGCGCCTGTTCGCCTTGATCGCTATGCAGTTTGTCAACCATCCAGAGCAGCGCGCCGTAGATCATGGCGCGATCATCGCTGGTCAGGTCCACGATCCCAGCCTTGACGACGAGGCCGCCGAGTTCGATCAGATGCCGCGTGCGCTTGCGGCGCTCGACCTGCCAGGTACGCATGTCATGTCGTGCCCGCGCCGCCCGATGCCGGTTGCACGCGGCCCTGTTGTGGTTGAGCGCCGCCACCGTCGCGGTCAGGCGATGGCGCAGATCGCCGTGACCGGCTCTGAAAGAACGCGGCCCCGCGTTTCGCCCACACCTCCCTCTTTCCGGCATCTTTGATTTCGACCAGCATGATCAGCGCGCCCGCCAGTTCGTCGGCGTTGAGGGCGTCGGCGCCGGTGGAGATGACCGGCTCGCCGAGCTGCTGCACCTTGCGGGCTTTCAGGTCTCGCGCCTTGTCTTTGAGCGACTTCAGTTCCGCATCGAAGTCTCTTGGCTTGCGCATCATATCCTCCATAAGCTGTCGATGGAGCGATGATAGTTGAGCGCCTGCCTCAATGCTGTAGGGTTGCCGGGACGGGCTGAAACGGCACGGGTCTTCCCGAGAAATTAGTTTCGAGGGCGCGCTTATACGTCGTTCCGACGTGCGCTTCGCCGTGGTGATGTTCGGATCGCGATGGCGATCTATCATCTTCACGTCAAGGTCATCGGCCGCAAGACCGCCCGCCAGCGTATTCGTCTCGAAGGCGGCGGCTATCGCCGCGATCACCTGCGCGCGCTCGCCCGGCGCGTCGAGGTCGCAGACGGCGAGGTTCGGATCATGGGATCGAAGACGCGGCTACTTCAGGCGCTCACCGCAAAAAACGGCGTAAACTCAGTGCCCACTCAGGGACTGAAGTGGCGGATGGGGTGGGATTCGAACCCACGAAGGGGGGTAACCCCTTGCCGGTTTTCAAGACCGGTGCCTTCAACCGCTCGGCCACCCATCCGCATTTGAGACCGGCTTTATGTACACTTTATCGGGTTGTTCCGCCATCCCAAAAACGACGTCATAGCCCCTTCGGAAGGTCGTGAAAAGATCATCCTCTGGTCATAAAGATACAGGGCGGCCTTACCGTTTACGATGAAGCGGCCTTACCGTTTACTATGAAGTGGTCGCGTATCATGGGGGGTGACGCCCGTTCGGGTCAGGGCATACGTGGGCGTTTAGGCGGAAATATCGATGGGGGAGGGGGGCGGAAAATCGAGGGAGGTATTCGAGGTCGAACCCTCACCGAAAACACCAAGTCGTGCGTGCGTCGCCTGATAGAGAGAGCTCACCTGGGCATAAACCGCAGCGTTTTTAACGGCGCCGGGGGGCGGGGAGGACGCGCCCCCCCCGTTCGATGGTTCCGGGGAAATTGCTTGGGGAATTTGGGTCGCATTGGCCGGAGACGGCTGAAGGCGATAGGAGACATTCCGTTCTCCCGGCGCAACAGCGCTGCCGCTTGGGCGGTTCGAGGTGTCGGCGGCTTGGTTTTGTTGTTCGGCGACGTGGCGGACCGTTTCACGGCGTAGGGCCGCCCTGTCCTGTGACGGAGGCGCCTCGCGCGCCGCATGTCGTGGAACAACATCCGGTGGCGCATAAGCCCGCCGCCGGCCTTCCCGTGGGTGCGATACCTCTTGTGCGGCAAGCAAGGTTTCCGCACGCACCGATTTCGCGGGTGTGAGCGACGAGGATGGGGATAGGGCGGCGTTTTCCGAAACGCTTGGGGGAGAAGGGGAAAGCGCACGGGACGCGCGTTGTGCGCGCACCGATTGAACGAGCTCCGCGGACGCAGGTAAAGTTTTAGATACCACCATGAACTTAATCCAAAATTTAAGCTTTTCTTCTTTCTTGCCAGGTTAAACAGAACACATCGAAAGGGTGTAACGTTACGCGCATAACATGCCGGAAAGAAGCCGCCTTCTTTGTCTCTTCTCGATGAAGAAGGCGAGACTGCGTACATCCGAAAGGTATATAGTCTAGAAAGAATATAGTTATACTGCGACCTAACCCAAAGAATTTAATAGTCTAATAATTTAGGTGATGCCCACCGTTCGTCTTTATCGCGCCGCCGCTCATCGCGTGAAAAATAGCTCGTCGAAAAATTCCCCAAATTAGAAACAGATACGGCGCCATGTTTTTTTATCTTTCCAAAATTTTCTGGTTTTTTGTAAGCCCTGGAAATCTCATTTTATTTACCATCGCCATAGGCGTTCTTTTGCTTTGGATGGGGTATCGTTCCATAGGCCGGGGGATCGCGACCATCGGCGTTCTGCTTTTTTTCGTATTTGGGATGTTGCCTGTCGGGAGTTGGGCCTTGGGCGTTCTCGAAGAAACCGTACTCCCACCAAAAACGTTGCCGGCTCATGTCGATGGCATTATCACGCTGGGCGGTGGAATCGACCCGTTCATCACAGCCGAACGCGATCAAGTAACCCTAACCGAATCTGCGGAGCGCCTGACCGAGTTCATGCGCCTGGGGCGGTTGTATCCTCATGCTCAACTGATTTTTACCGGAGGATCGAACGATCCCTTGCGGCAAAAATTTTCCGAAGCGGAGGCGGCCCGGCGCTTTATGCGAGAGCAGGGTTTCGATGTTTCTCGGGTCATGTTTGAAACCCGGGCGCGCAATACGGCTGAAAATGTGCGCTATTCCTACGAACTGGCGACGCCCAACCGAAGCGAAACCTGGATACTGATCACCTCGGCATATCATATGCCCAGGGCGCTTGGTGTTTTTCGTGAAAAAGGGTGGCGGGTCATACCGTATCCCGTCGATTACAGAACGGACCCTCAGGCTTCTCCTTTCGCCCAATTTAACGTCACGCACAACTTAAGACTCACCGCCTTGGCTTGGCACGAATGGCTGGGACTTTTAATTTACCGCTTAACAGGGCGTGCGGCGCCCGTAAGCGAATTTTAGCGATGTGGGCCGGTCAAAAATTAAGGGATTCTTTAGGGCGGTCTGGCTTATTGTGGATATTAGTAAAGAGAGGGGGCGCCTGCGTAGCAATCCCCGTGACGTAGGGCCATCCAACACCAAACGAAACGCAACCAACATTGCCTTGGTATATTCCGGATAATAGGCCTGCATGATGATTAATTTGCGAACGCAGCGTATCTTACGCGACATTTTTCTTGGCGGCGTTCTCGCTTGGTGTTTTGTGGGCGCTCTCGCGGGACAAGCCAGGGCGGGAAATGACGGGGCGAAAACACCTTCCCCTTCCGCCGCGTCAACGTCGCGGACCGCCCTGCAATTGCCCATAAACAAAGCAAAGTTCGAGACCTGGCTTGTCGGACTCAGGAAAGAGGCGTTGTCCCAAGGGATCCGCGCAGGCACCTTGGACAGTGCCTTGGCGAACCTAAGTCCGATACCCAGAGTCATCGAGCTGGATCGCCGCCAACCTGAATTCGCACTGACGTTCCGTGATTACATTAAGCGTCTCGTAAGTCCGGAACGCATTAAAAATGGGCAACTAAAATACAACGAAAACAAATCGCTACTGAAAAAAATTCAAGCTAAATATGGGGTTCAAGGACGGTTTCTCACCGCTTTTTGGGGGGTTGAAACGGATTTTGGTCGATTGTCCGGTGGATATTTCCCGGTTATCGGCGCCCTGGCGACACTGGCGTATGACGGCAGGCGGAGCGCGTTCTTCAGGGCGCAGCTTATCGACGCCCTAAAAATTTTGGATCAAGGCAACATCGACCTCGCGCACATGAAGGGATCGTGGGCCGGGGCCATGGGTCATTTTCAGTTTATCCCCTCGACGTTCATGGCTTATGCCGTTGATTTTGACGGTGATGGAAAACGCAACATCTGGAGCGACAAGAAGGATGGTTTCGCCTCGGCCGCCAATTTCCTCTCTCATTCCGGGTGGAATGCGCACCAAACGTGGGGGAGGGAGGTCGTTGTTCCTCAAAAATTCGACTACGACCTAACCGGTTTAGGGGTGCAAAAAACCTTGGGGCAGTGGCAGAAAATCGGCGTGCGCAGGCCCGGGGGAGGCGATCTTCCCAAGGCCGATATGAAGGCGTCGCTTGTCTTGCCCGCGGGGCATCGCGGCCCAGCTTTTTTGGTGTACCAAAATTTCCGCGCCATGATGGTCTGGAACCGCTCCGTGAATTACGCCCTGGCTGTCGGATATCTTGCCGACCGGATCGTAGGGTTGGGCGAGATGTACAATTCGGGTCCGAAGGACGACGTCGCGCTCACACGCACCCAAGTTCTGCGTATGCAAACGTTACTCAACACTTTGGGATACGATGTCGGCGCCCCCGATGGGATCGCCGGCGCGCAAACACGAAAGGCGGTCGCCAATTTTCAACGCCAGACCGGGGCGATCGCCGACGGCTATCCCAGTCTTGACGTTCTTGTCGCACTGAACAAAGCCGATGCATCGAAAACATCGTCGGGGAATTAATGAAAAAGAAAGTTTATCCTGGCAGAACATTAGCGCCAATTGCCAAATCCACACCCGCCCGCCTGCGGCCATGAGCGATTTAGGCAGCCATGAGCGATTTAGAACGAGGGCGCGCATAATGGTCGAGATGCTTTAGCCATGTGATTGTTTTTGCGGTATAACCGCGATAGACGCGAATATATGCTGAACCAGGGGACGACAAGCGTGAGCCCGCCAAGCGAGACGATACGAGACGACCGACATCTGAACATGCTTGATCATCCTCCCTCCCGTAGGGTCGCCTTGATCGGGCGCTATGCCTTGGTTGTTTTGGCGGGTGTATTTCTCAGCGCATGCGCCGAAACGCAATTCATTTCACATACCGCTAAAAAATATATGGGCTCCGGAACGCAGCAGGGCTCGCAGTATAAAATTGGCGCACCCTATCAAATCAATGGGGTTTGGTATTATCCGAAAGAAAACTTTTCCTATGACGAGACTGGGATCGCCTCGTGGTATGGGCCTAAATTTCATGGCCGACGAACAGCGAATGGAGAACGATACGACATGACCGCCATCAGTGCCGCGCATCGAACGCTGCCGTTGCCGTCCATCGTGCGGGTAACGAACCTTCAAAACGGTCGCTCATTGGTCGTGCGCGTTAATGATCGCGGTCCTTACGCTCGGGGGCGCATTATCGATGTTTCCCGCCGGGCGGCTCAACTTCTCGGCTTTTTGAAAAAGGGTACGGCCCGAGTACGCGTGCAGGTTATGGCGAAAGAAAGCCGCCAACTCGCCGCACGCCTGCGAGGCGGAAAGGGAGGTCGATTGGCGAAGGGGGACAGTCCGATTATCGTCGATAAATTGCCCAAACCGACCGTGGTTTCGGAAAATCTTCTTCCTCCACGGGAGGGGCGTGAAGCGGAACGAACATCGCCACTCTCTCCTGTGCGCATCGCCTCCGCTCCGCCGCCCTCCCACAACCGTGAGGGCGCTCCCCGTGCTCCGCATGTTTCCGCGCCCCCCGATTTGTCTCCTCGGGTCAGTGTGGTCGGCGTTGAGGAAACCAAAATCTTCGTTCAAGCCGGAGCGTTTGCGAATTTTGAAAACGCCAATCGCGTGCGCGCCAATTTGACCGGGATCGCCCCCATAAAGGTGACGACGGTATTGATTGGCGGACGCGATCTTTTCCGGGTCAGGCTCGGTCCGCTTAAAGGTGTCGGCGACGCCGATAAAGTTTTGAATAAAGTGATCGAGGCCGGGTATAACGACGCGAAAACCATCGTTGACGGCGCATCCGAGGCTGCGGCCTCTCATGTCGTCACCTATTGATCCTTCGTCCGCAACCCAAGGTGCGGCGGACCTAATTGCTGCCGCATTTGCCTTTTATAAGCAGCCACTAGCCGTTTCGCGCGGCTGTTTTTTGAGTCCGCAACGTCCTCATGCCGTCTAAAACATACCGGGTAAGAAAGCCAACGATGTCCGTTCTGAAATTTTCCCCTAATTCCTTACGCGCCGCCCTTTTTTCCACGCTTGTGATTCTCGTCGCCTCCGTCGGGTTCTCATCACGCGCCCAAGCCATCGAAACCAACGCCAAACAGGCCATATTGATCGATGCCCAAACGATGAGCGTGCTTTACCAAAAGGATGGATTCGTTTCCATGCCTCCGGCGTCGATGAGCAAACTTATGACGCTGTATTTGCTGTTCGAGCGGTTGCGTGACGGGCGCCTATCTCTGGACGACACGCTGCGGGTCAGCGAGCGGGCTTGGCGTAAGGGTGGAGCGAAAAGCGGCAGTTCGACCATGTTCCTGAAGCCGGGACAACGGGTCCGGATCGAGGACTTAATTCGTGGCATCATCGTTCAGTCCGGCAACGACGCTTGTATCGTCGTCGCCGAAGGCCTCGCGGGAACCGAAGATGCTTTCGCCGCCGAAATGACGTCAACGGCCCGCGAACTTGGCCTTCAGAACAGCCATTTCGCCAATGCGACGGGTTGGCCCGACCCCGGCCAACGGATGACCGCATATGACTTGGCGTTGTTGGCGCGCCACTTGATTTACGATTTCCCCGAATATTACCATTATTTCTCGGAAAAGAGTTTCACCTATAACGGAATCAAACAACAAAACAGGGATCCTCTGGTTTACCAAAATACCAGCGGCGCCGATGGCCTGAAGACCGGACATACCGAAGCCTCCGGGTACGGCTTGGTGGCCTCGGCCAAGCGCAATGGGCGTCGCCTTATCTTGGTGCTGAACGGTTTGGCCAGCAAAAAGTTGCGTGCGAGCGAACCCGAGCATCTTCTCGATTGGGGATTTCGTGAATTTCAAAACTATGCCCTTTTCAAATCGGGAGATGTCGTCGATCAGGCCTCGGTATGGCTGGGCAAGAAATCTGAAGTTCCGCTGATAGTCAAACAGGACGTCACGCTGACATTGCCGCGTAAATCGCGCAAGGAGATGAAGGTCCAGGTCGTTTACGACGGTCCAGTACCCGCCCCGATCGCCAAGGGTCAGCATATTGCGGACTTGGTGATCAGCGCGCCGGATGTCAAAACGGTGGACATTCCTCTCGTCGCCGGGGACAGTTCCGCCAAGTTGGGACTTTTTGGCCGTCTTGGCGCGGCCTTCAATCAGCTGTTATGGGGATCGTCGCAGCCTAAAAAATAGAGGCCTCCCAGCGGAATAAGGAACGGAAAATAGGAACGATCATGTCGGCAACTGCCGAAAAAAAAGGGAAGCTCATAACCTTTGAAGGCGGCGAGGGAGGGGGGAAGTCAACCCAGATCGGACTTTTGACGAAGGCCCTCAAAGCGCGCGGCCTAGAGGTCGTGCGCACGCGCGAACCCGGCGGAACGCCGGGGGGAGAGAAAATACGCTCCCTGTTGGTCAATGGCGATATCGATCTGTGGAAACCTCTTAGCGAGGCGTTGCTAAACTATGCGGCGCGCTTCGAACATGTTTCCCGGCTGATCGTTCCCGCGCTTGAACGGGGGGCCTGGGTATTGTCGGACCGCTTTTCCGACTCGACCCTAGCCTACCAAGGCTATGCCCATGCCCTGGACCGGGAAACGATCGCGCGTTTGCACCGTCTTGTTCTCGGCGCCTTCGAACCCGACCTCACCCTAATCTTGGATATCCCCGTCGATGTCGGCCTGGCCCGCGCCCGCGCCCGCGGCGATGGGGAAGATAGGTACGAACGCATGGAGGTGTCTTTTCACCATCGATTGCGTGATGGGTTTTTGGATATTGCGCGAAAAAATATCGCCCGCTGCGCCATTATCGACGGTGAACCCGGCGTGGATGATGTGCAGCGCGCGATCCGCGCCGTGGTGCAATCGCGTTTCGGGATTGATTTGTCATGAGCAAACCGCCGGGACCACAAGAAGGGGACGCGGCTCCGGACCATCCGCGTTACGCCGGTACGTTGATCGGTCACGATGCGCCCGAAGCCGCTCTTTTGGAGGCTTATAACACCAAGCGCCTTCACCACGCTTGGTTGTTTTGCGGTCCCCGGGGCATCGGCAAGGCGACGTTGGCTTACCGTTTCGCCCGTTTTTTATTGGTCCACGGCGGCGAACAGGGCGGAAAACAGAAAAGTGCCGCCGCGCAGGGGGGAACGGAAGGATTGTTCGCTCCGACCCCACCTTCTCCTCCAGGTGCGCCGACCGCCCACGCCTCGAAGCACAATAGCTTAAGCGTTCCCGACGATGATCCTATCGGGCGGCGCGTGAAGGCAGGAGGGCACGGCGATTTACTGACCATCGAAAGACGGCGCGACGAACGCAGCGGAAAACTGAAAAGTGAGATTGTGGTCGATGACGTTCGCGCCATAAGCCACTTCATGGCGCTGACCACGTCGGAAGGCGGCTGGCGGGTCGCGATCATCGACAGCGCCGACGACATGAACACGGCTTCGGCGAACGCCGTACTCAAAATTCTCGAAGAGCCACCGAACAATAGTCTGCTGATTTTGATTAGCCACAATCCGGGACGTCTGTTGCCGACAATTCGCTCGCGATGCCGCAAAGTGGGGCTATCTCCGTTGAAGGAAGATCAGGTGCGTGATCTTCTGTGCGCCCGACGTCCCGACGTCACCCCCGAGGGCGCCGATGCGCTCGCGCATTTAGCGGAAGGGTCGATCGGCCGGGCGCTTGATCTTTTCGATGAGGGCGGGCTCGATCTTTTCGATGAGGTGGCGACGTTGATGTCGAGCCTCGCGGCGTCCGCCGGGCGCGGGCGAATCGATGGAAAAGCCGTACAACGCCTGGGAGATCAAGTTTCGCGCGCGGGGAACGTCGATGCGTTTCGCACCGTTTCCGAAATGATCCAATGGTGGCTCTCGCGGATCGTTTTATGTGCCGGAGGAAAACCGCCGGAGGCGGGGAACCTTGAACGGAACGAAACGATCTTGCGGATATCGTGCGCCGCCCCTCTTGATCGTTGGCTGGAGGTGTGGGAAAAGATCAATCGTCTGATCGCGCGGACCGATGGCGCCCATCTCGACCGTAAACAGGTATTGATCGATATCTTTCTACTGGTGGAGGGCGTCGTTCTCGCCGCATGACGGGTGTTTGTTTTTTTGGTGGTCCCGCGACCGCCGTCTTCTAGGAGCCCGCCAATTCCCATGGCCGCCACGCAAAAAAAATATTACATCACCACACCGATTTATTATGTGAACGATATCCCCCACATTGGCCATGCCTACACGACATTGGCATGCGATGTCATGGCGCGCTTTAAGCGTTTGGACGGCTTCGACGTCAAGTTTCTGAGCGGTACCGACGAACACGGCCAAAAGGTAGAAAAATCCGCCGAGGCCAAGGGGATGGATCCGCAAGCGTTCACCGACGCCGTATCGCAAAATTTTCGCGATCTGTTGGGGGCGATGAATTTTTCCACCGACGATTTCGTTCGCACCACGGAGGCGCGTCACCGCGTTTCCGTGCAGGCGCTGTGGTCGAGATTATGCGATAGGGGGGCGATTTACCTTGATAAATACGCGGGTTGGTATTCGGTACGCGACGAAGCCTTTTACGGTGAAAAAGAGCTGACAAAGGGCGCCGACGGCCACTTCATCGCACCCACCGGGGCCGCCGTGGAATGGGTCGAGGAACCCAGTTATTTTTTCAGACTTTCCCAATGGCGACAGCCGCTGTTGGATTTCTATGAACAAAATCCCGATTTTATCGCGCCAACCTCGCGCCGTAACGAAGTGTTGAGTTTCGTTAAGGGCGGTTTGACTGACCTCTCGGTTTCGCGTACGACCTTTAAATGGGGCATTCCCGTGCCCGGCGACGACAGTCACATCATGTATGTATGGTTGGACGCCCTGACCAATTACCTGACCGCGGTGGGGTATCCCAACGAGGAGGGGAGGCAATACACCACCTATTGGCCCGCCGATTTGCATATGGTCGGCAAAGATATTTTGCGTTTTCACGCGGTTTACTGGCCTGCCTTTTTGATGGCGGCGGACCTTCCCTTGCCCAAAAGGGTGTTCGCGCACGGCTGGTGGACCAACGAGGGACAAAAAATTTCAAAATCCTTGGGCAACGTCATCGACCCGCTCGAACTGGTGGCGACCTACGGCCTCGACCCGGTGCGTTACTTTCTATTGCGCGAGGTGCCGTTCGGCAATGACGGAGATTTTTCCCGCCACGCGATGGTCGCCCGGATGAACGGCGAACTGGCGAACGACTACGGCAACCTGGCCCAGCGCGTGTTGTCGATGGTGGCGAAAAACTGCGCCGGAAAAGTTCCCACGATGGGCACGGCGAGCGATGACGACGACGCCCTGATCCGGCAAGGCGACGCTCTTCTGGACCTAGTCCGTCAAGCGATCGACGTTCAGGCCTACCACGAAGCCCTGGAGTATATCTGGGTGCTGATCCGCGCGGCGAACGCCTATATCGACCATCAGGCGCCGTGGAAGCTAAAGAAGGAAAACCCCGCGCGGATGGAAAGCGTTTTGTACGTCTTGTGTGAGACCGTTCGCAAGCTGGCGCTGCTGACACAACCGTTCATGCCCGATGCCTCGTCGTGCCTGCTCGATCAACTGGCAATCGCCGCAGATCACCGCGATTTTGCCCATTTCGGAGCGGACTGGGCCCTGACGCCCGGCCAAAATCTCAAACCGCCTCAGGGCGTGTTCCCACGCTACGTGGAACCGGAAGAAGAGGGGGGCTGAGGCGTTTCCCATGCTTGTCGATAGCCATTGCCATTTGGATTTCCCCGATTTCGCCGACGACCTGGATGCCGTGATCGCTCGCGCCGAAGCCGCCGGCGTGCGCACGTTGGTCAGTATCTGCACGCACGTTTCCCGCTTCGATCAAGTCCTGGCGATCGCCGAGCGCTATGAAAACGTTTACTGCACGGTAGGCGTCCATCCCCATAATGCACAAAGCGAGGGGGCTATCGACGCCCAGAAATTGGTCGCGCTGTGCGCGCACCCCAAGGTCATCGGACTGGGGGAAACGGGGCTGGATTATTTCTATGAACATTCCCCGAAGAATTTGCAAAAAAAGGCCTTTATCGCCCATATCGAGGCCGCGCGGGAAACCGGATTGCCGCTTATTGTCCATACCCGAGACGCCGATCCGGATATGATCGGCATTCTACGCCGGGAATATGCAAAGGGTTCCTTTCCGGGGGTGATCCACTGTTTCAGTTCGGGAAGTGAGCTGGCCCAGGCGGTTTTGGACATTGGCTTTTATATCTCGGTATCGGGAATCGCAACGTTTAAGAACGCTCAGGGCTTACGCGATACCCTTTCCGGCGTTCCCTTGGATCGCCTTCTGGTGGAAACCGACGCGCCCTATCTCGCTCCGATGCCCCACCGCGGAAAACGTAACGAACCGGCGTTTACCGTCAATACGGCCCATCGCGTCGCTGCAATTAAAAACGTCGGTGAAGATGTTTTTAACGCTGCCAGCTGCGATAACTTCTTTCGTTTATTCACCAAGGCGCGCCGCCCCGATTTCGCCTCCAAGGCCTTGTTTGAAGGAGACGCGCCATGCGGGTGACGATCCTGGGGTGCGGGGCATCCTCGGGAACGCCATCCATCGAGGCGGGGTGGGGCAGGTGCGATTCGAACGAACCAAAAAACCGCCGTCTGCGCCCCTCTATTCTCGTTCAGTCCGCGGCGACGTCGATCCTGGTGGATACGTCGCCCGACCTGCGTCAGCAACTTCTGAACGCCAATGTCAAAAGCCTTGATGGCGTCGTTTTTACCCATGCCCACGCCGATCACCTTCATGGCATAGACGATCTTCGCGGTATTAACCGACTGATGAACGCCAATATTTCAGCCTACGGCGATGCGGCGACGTTTACCGCCATACGCCAGCGCTTCGATTATATTCTCGAGCCGCTTTCGCAAGGGGCGCAATTTTACTACAAGCCCACATTAACCGAGCACCGCATCGTCAACGGGGAAACCTTCCATATCGGACCGATCGCGGTCACCTGTTTCGAGCAAAATCACGGTTATGGTCATACCCTGGGCTTTCGTTTTGACAATTTCGCCTATAGCACCGACCTGATGGCTTTGCCCGATGAGGCCTTTGATCTCCTCGTGGGTGTGAAAACTTGGGTCATAGGCGCCTTCACCGACCATAAGCATCCCACCCATGCTTCGGTGGATCAGGCGCTTGAGTGGATCGACAGAGTAAAACCGGAGCGCGCGGTGTTAACGCATATGAGCCCGCGGTTGGATTATCGTACGCTTAGGTCAAGCTTGCCCGACAACGTACTTCCGGCCTACGACGGGATGGTTTTGGATATTCCCTGAAATTTTTTCTTCCGGTCCGCGGCCCTGCGATAAACAAGCCAAATATCACTCAAAAAAACAAAGGCGCATACCGGAAAATTTTACCCCAAAAGAGATCGCGCATATCCATAAAAACCAAAGGCATCTTATAAAGTAAACTATTCAACATCCTTTCATAAAAAGAAAATACCATATTTTCCATAATATTCATTATGCGATTTGTTCTGGAACGTTGTCCCTGTTTCCCGTTCCATTCACGGGAACATTCCCTGCCTAAATAATACCTCTCCCCAGGAGGTTCGCCATGTCTAAGTGTCCGATCCGAAAGTTTTTCCATGATATCAGCCCCTTGCCAAGAGCGCTCCCAATCCTTTGCCAACCTGCGACAGTGCCCGAGCCATGCAAACATGCGTTCGACGACCCAACGACGGGGCTGCTCTTCGAAGCCTTCGGCTTTATCGGCGCGCTTAACGATCTGCAGGGTCCATTTCCCGATCTTGTCCAGCGCGCCCCTGAGTTTTGGTCCTGCATAACCACCATCGGCGAAGATATGGCGCAACCACGGGAACGCATGACGGATCGAATTGAGCACGATGGGCGCGCCGTCCCGGTCCTGAATGTCCGCGCCGTGAACGGCCAGACCGACGAGCAATCCGGTCGTATCGATGACGATGTGGCGTTTACGGACCCTTGTTGATCTTTTTTACCCGCGTCATAGCCCGCGATACCGCCGCTTTCCGTGGCTTTGGCGCTCTGACTATCGACCACGCCCGCCGTCGGACTGGCCTCCCGCCCCAGGGCTTCCCGCGCCGTCATGACCAGATGATGGTTGATCGTGCGAAGAAGACCGTTGTCGCGCCAATCGTAAAAAATACCGACGCACCGTTGAAGCCGGAGGGAAGTCGTTCGGCAACATCCGCCACTGACAGCCCGTAGACGCCATGTACAAAATGGCATCGAAGACATCCCGAAGGTCCGTGGTTCGTGGGACGGCCCCCGGGCCTCGGCGGCGGAAGCAAAGGCGCAACGTGGCTCCACTCCTCATCCGTCACGTCGCTTGCGTATCGCCGTCCTGTGCGCTCATACTCCGGGCGGGTGATTTCAATCCACATCTTGTGACACCTCATTTGCTTCATCACAAACGAGAGAATCTCAAATGACTGAAATCACTAAACTATTTTTGGATCAGCCTCTTAGAGGTAAATCAGACCTCAGGTTTAAGTCCACTAATAGGCTCAAGCTGCTCGACGACGTCTTCGATGGCGCTGATGACCACTGTTTTATCATCTGCAAAAATGCTCTTCGAAAACCTGTCAGAACCAGACCAGTACGCCTTAGCCATAAGTGCGACCCTGGAAACTTCAGCGGCTATTTCAGGGTTCTGAGTTTCAAGAGCTTCTGGGTTCAAGAGGATGGCAGGCACCTCCCCGGTTATGGCGCCATTATACGAGCCGAGTGTCAGCATGATGTCAACAAGCCCTTGGAGCATAAGAGCTGCATATATCTGCTCTTTTTCCTTTCTGTCCCTTTCGCGTTGCCTCTCTTGTTCACGGACTGGAATTGTCGCAGATGTGTAGACAACAACTGCAGTAAAGGAAGCCGCGCCTGCTGCGAAAATGCCCGTGATAAGGGTCTGAAACCGCGCAACTATCTTGGTGCCCTCGGAGTCAGGGTAAAGAAACACCAGGCTAATAGTGGCTACAAAGCTAAAGGCGGTAAGCACCACAAAAGTGGGCATATGCTTTTCTACGTATTTTTCCATGAACAACATCCGATAGTTGTTTTCTCCGGGAGGGCAGTATGACCCTCCCCCCGCCCAAAGAAAACACCAAATCAGACAACTTCGGATGGAATGCAGGTCCCCGGGAGATTACATCCCGCGAAATCAATAACACCCTGATCGGCCATGAGGTTGCACGGGACACGTACCTTGATGGTCGTATTCGTGAGCGCCAGCTCAATGAACAATCGGAACATATCATTCGGCACTTGGAGCGCATGGGTATTCAGGGCCGCACGGCCCGCGGTGAACCGCCGCACCCATGTTCTGTTTCGCAGTACCCGATACCAGGGCAAAAAGAAATGGACGGGGTTCCTTGAGTTCGCCCGAAACTATTTCCCCAAAGGTTACGTCCACGACAGCAAGGTGCAAAAGGCGAATGAGGTCGTTAAGTATATCTTTAAACACGCTGAATTCGACCTTCTGACGGATCAGGAATTTGCGGAGTTGTTTCACCAAGTCTCAGGCGGCCGTTGTCAGGTTCCTGCACCACCAACGCCAACGCCAACGCTCACACCCGCCACGTCTGGCAAGACGCCAAGGACCGGACTGACGCGCTCCGGCTGGCCGATTGGGGCAAGCGCATCTACAAGCGCCGAAAAGAAACAGTCGAACGCTCGTTCGCCGATGCCAAGCAACTCCACGGACACCGCTATGCCCGGTTCCGAGGTCAAACCGCTGTCGCTTGTCAGTGCCTACTCGCCGCCGCCGCTCAGAACATCAAGAAAATCGCCCTGGCAGTGGTGCCGAACGCAGCCCCAACCCCGACCTGACCGGCAGGGCGTCCGCGCGCCCGGAGAGAACACCCAACGATAATAACCAAAAGAAAAACCCCGCCGAAAATCAACGGGGTTTGTCAGCAGGCTGAAACGCCCCCGAAGGGGCGTTTTGTTTGGGTCCCGGCTTCATCCCGCCCTTTTCGTCTACGCTTTCCATGCGCTCGCCCCTTTTTCCACGCTTCGCCCGACAATATAACCGCCGACGCCGATTTTCCGCCTAACCCACATGTCGGGCGGAATTTCCGCCGTCGGTGTGCCGAACAAGGGCCCAACAAGACAATTGTAAGATAGTTGTCGGCGATGATGCTGGTCCGAACGGCACCATCATGGCATAGGATGCGAGGCGCTTCGGCTTTGATGTCGAGTTTTGCGGATAAGGTCGGCGTCACCGGTCCCTTCCCGCCTCTTTCCCAGCGCGATGAAATGGGTGGAAGCGCTCTTCGTTCACATCCTTGAATTGCTCTTTGATCTCCAGTACTTGGGGCAAAACGATCATGAATTTCTCAATCAGCAAAGGCTCGAAGTGCGCGCCCGACTCTTGTTCAAGAAGAGCGACGGCCCGTTCCACCGGCCACGCATCCTTGTAGGGGCGTTCGGAAATCAGCGCATCGAAAACATCGGCGACAGCCGATATTCGACCGACGAGGGGGATATCCTCGCCCTTAAGCCCCCGAGGATACCCACTGCCATCCCATTTTTCATGGTGCGTGACGGCGATAACCCTCGCCATCTCCATAAGATCGGACGTATGTGATCCCAAGATTTCAGCGCCGATCTCGGTGTGGGTTTTCATAATTTCCCATTCACCGGGATCCAGCTTTCCAGGCTTCAAGAGCACCCTATCGGGGATTCCTATTTTCCCGATATCGTGCATCGGGCTGGCATTAAGCAATATTTGACTTTGCCGTTCGTCCATTCCGATGGCTTGCCCCAGAAGTTGACACGTTTTGCTCATGCGGATGACATGCATGCCTGTTTCATTGTCTTTGTATTCCGCCGCCGCACCCAACCTACGCACCACTTCGAGGCGGGTTTCTTCGAGTTCTCGGGTTCGCTCCTTGACCTTGCGGTCCAAGGCCATATTTTGCTCGCGCACTTGATTGTGCAGTAGGCGAATTTCAATCAAGTTTCGAATGCGCGTCATCGCCTCGATTTGATCGAACGGCTTATTGAGAAAATCCTGCGCACCCGCCTCCAGCGCTTTGTAGCGGGTTTCTTGGTCGGTTTGCGCGGTCAAGATCATGACGGGCGGGTAATCGTCGCCTTCGCACAAGGCGCGCAATTTTTCGAGCACTTGATACCCGTCCAGATGCGGCATACGAATATCCAGCAAAATGAGATCGTGCCGTTCCTGCTTATAAAGCGCCTCCACCTCGCGGGGGTCGGTTACGCCATGGATATTAGTGTAGCCTCTGTTTTCCAGAAGCTTGCTCAAAAGCATGACATTCGATGCATTGTCATCGACGATCAGAAGCTTGGCGTTGAGAATATGCGCAGGGATATTGGTCATGAGCCTATGTTTCAGTTATCGCGTTTCGGCCCTAACTATGTAGGCATTCACATCAATCGTGTTAAGGGTGTTTTTAAAATGCCTCAATTCAAAGACCTCCGTGCCAAATCGGCCTTTGATCGGCCACGAACGCTTGGCTCATCGGCGTTAATCACGTCATTATGATTTTTGGATTCGGTATGTCTTGGCGCCAGGGCGTACATAGACCCTGTACGCACGATCGTACTTTTTTCGCAAGGAGGTTCGCCGTATGTTCAATATGTTCAAGAAAAACGACAAAAACATCCAAGAATCCATTGAAAATAAAGATTACGAAGGCTTGCCTCCCGAGGTGATAGAGGAAATAGCGAAGGACATAATCCTGACCACCGAGGCGACGATGTCGGGATATCGGGTCACACAGAGAATTGAAATCATTACCGCGGAATGCGTTTTCGGCATGAATTTGTTCAGGGATTTTTTCGCTGGGATTCGCGATATTATCGGCGGGCGGAGTAAAGCATCACAGAAAGTCCTGCGCGACTCGCGTAAGATCTGCCTGAATGAACTAAGGAGAGAAGCCTTGATGGTCGGCGCGAACGCCGTTATCGGTGTCGATCTCGATTACAACGAAATTTCCGGTGACGGAAAATCCATGCTGTTTCTCGTCGCCAGTGGTACTGCCGTGACCGTTGAAAAAAATCCCGACTGACTGACGACGGCGGTTTTTCGGTCTAGGTCAATGGTCTCCGCTCCTGAAAGAGGACGCCTGCGCGTATGTATCTTGATTTTTTCGATATCAAGGAAACGCCCTTTTCGATAACGCCCGACCCGCGCTATCTCTATCTCAGTCCTCGCCATCAAGAAGCATTGGCCCATTTGTTGTACGCGGTGACCGGGAGCGGCGGTTTCGTCATGCTCAGCGGCGAGGTCGGAGCCGGAAAAACGACCCTGTGCCGCAGTTTCCTAGAACACGTTCCCGATGACGTCGATATCGCCCTGATCGTCAATCCTCGCCTCGATGAGTTGGAGCTGATGTTGACCATCTTGGACGAATTGTCGATCGTCCGCCCCCCTGCCCCCCATTCCCTGAAAACGACATTCGACGCCTTGAACGCGTACCTGATCGAGGCGCACGCCAAAAATCGGCGTACGGTGTTAATCATCGACGAGGCTCAAAATTTATCGGCGTCCCTGCTTGAACTCATTCGTCTGTTGACCAATTTGGAAACGGCGAAAACCAAGCTTCTACAAATCATCCTTATCGGCCAGCCCGAGCTCGAAACCATTCTTGCGCGATCCGAATTGCGGCAAATATCCCAACGGATAACGGCGCGGTACGCCTTAAGAGCGCTAAACCGTAAGGAAACCGGAAAATACATCCATCATCGCCTGGAGGTGGCCGGTTTGGCGGGGCGGTTGTTCACGGACCGGGCGATCGGTGCGGTCTATCGGCACAGTCAGGGCGTTCCTCGGCTTATCAACACGGTATGCGACCGGGCGCTCTTGGGCGCTTATGTCGGCGGACGTCAAAAAATTGATGTCGCAATCGTAAAAAAGGCCATCGACGAAGTGGGGCGCGGTCCTTCGCCACGCCGATATAGCGGTTATCTGGGCGGTGCGGTGGCGATCGGCGTCATCTTGTTAGGCGTGGCGTCTTGGCTGTTTGCGCCGCAACAAATGGACCGCGCCATCGCCTACACGAATGTCCACGCCATCTTGGGCGATCTGAAGGGGTGGGCCGGAAATGGTTTGGCGACCCTAAATACATTTTGGACCGCAGACTTTCATGGCGGCGAGACATCGCCCCCCCTGCCCTCATCCGTCGTTATCGAAGCGCCCACACATATATATAAGGCCCCTCCTTCCTCCCCCACACCGGTGCAAGAAGAACACGTTATGGCGGCGCCCACAGCCCCCGATTCGGAGACCCCGAAACCGACGCCGGAAACCATACAAAACGCGCAGAAGAACGGCCTTTCCCAGACACCGCTAAAATTGCCCTCAAAACAGCGCGCGGAGCGCACCTTGAACAATGCCTATGTCACTTTGTTTCGTGCATGGGGAAAAGACTATGCTCGTCTAACTGGCTTCAGTCCCTGCGAAAAAGCCGCCCTGTCCGGGCTTAGCTGTCTGCGCGGACAGGGCGGTTTAGCCGATTTGGACGCCCTCAATTTACCGGCCTTAGTCCGCCTTGAGGCTTCGACCTCGCCGGAGAGCGCATCCGTGTCGGCATCCTACGCCATCGTGACCGCCATGGATCGCACCCAAGTAAGTCTTTCCAGCGGATCGATCCAAGACGTTCTCCCCCGACCCGCGTTTCGCGCTCTGTGGGACGGAAATTATCTCTTGCTCTGGCCCGTGCCGAAAGGCGTGCGCCCAATCCTGCGTCAAGGCATGCGTGGGAACGACGTCATATGGTTGCGCTCCATTCTTGCCCGGACCGAAGGCTCGGCAACCATCGAGCAAGCCCCCCCGCCCCCCGCCGACGCTATTTTCGACGACAGCCTCGTCCGCCGAGTTCGGGTCTTTCAGCGCACCCATGCCTTGCCCGTTGATGGGGTCGCCGGACCACAAACCATCGCCCGTCTTCTTGGCCTTCTGGGATGGAACCATGCGCCGGTTTTGCATCCCTCCCGCACCTCCAAAGAACCCCAGGCGCGGCGCCAAACACCGCCGCCCGGCAACGGTTGAGGAAAGCGCAATGTCCTATATTCTCGACGCGCTGCGAAAATCCGAAGCGCAACGCAACAAGGAAACGCCACCCTCCGCCGAGAACTTCACGCTCGGGGAGACGAACACTCTCGGATTTCGCCGCATTGGAGCGTGGTTCAAGCCGGCCGTCGCCATCGCTGTTTTTTTCACCCTCCTCGCCCTTGTCGCCATCATCGCCAAAGTATCCATCCGCGCACCCTCACCATCTCCCCGCGCCGCCGCGTCGCAATCTCCTCCGCCGGTCGCGCAACAAAAAGGTCCACGGGCGTCCGTCCCCCAACCCATCGAAGAAACCGTTGCATCCCCGCGCGCATCAACGACGCGGCCTTCGCATACGTCTTTGGCGCGCACGGATATGCTTGCGCGGACACCCGTGCGCCCGCCGCCGCATCCAATTCCCACACCATTCCGTCCAACGTCACCGCCCCATCCAACGCAGAAAAACACATCCGCCGCCGCCCCCTCCTCCGTTTCTGGATCGCCCACGCCCGCCGCCACGAAACCCGCCGCGCGACATAGCGAAGCCGGCCCGACCAAGAGCGCGCAAGATATCCTTAAGCAGGGTTGGAAGAACATCAATGAAGGCCTTTTCAATCAGGCCTATGACGACTTTTCCCAGGCCGTCGCCCTAGAGCCCGGATTCGCCAAGGCCTGGTTCGCCCGGGGATGGGCCGAGGAAAAAAGAGGCCACAGAGAGGGGGCCATCGCGGACTATTCTCGCGTTCTCAAGTTGACCCCCGGAGATGCGCAGTCTTTTCTCAGTCGTGGCGTGCTTAGATTTTACAACGACGACTTCGATCGCGCCGCCTTGGATTTTAAATCCGCGGCGCGCTTCGCGCGGCCCGAACTTGAACGCTATGCCTTGTTGTGGCTTTATGTCGCGGACCGCCGCGGAGACGTCAAGCGCGACGCCGATCTTCAAGATTATCTGCGAACGATTGATTTGACCCCATGGCCCGGCGTTATCCTGAAACATTTCGATGCGAAGGCGAGTCGAGAGGACGTCGAGAGAGGAATCGCGCAATCGGATGATGTAAAGGGGCAGCGCCGGCGGGCCTGCGTCGCTTATTATTTTCTCGGCCAAAAGGCGTTGATTGACGGCGACCCCATCCAGGCGAAGACCGATTTCAACCGCGCCGTACAGACGGGCGTCACCGATTACCGGCAATACGAAGCGGCCCAATTCGCATTGAGACGCCTTTCTGTGGCGCCGGGAAATACGCGACCTTAGGGTGACGTAATAAAATCTGGAGCCGGTTTACCGATGAAATAGCCCTGAACATACATGACGCCGCAATCCTTAGCGAACTGATACATCGCTTCGTCTTCAATCATTTCGGCTATGGTTTCCACGCCTAAATCGCGGCACAGGTTGGACAGGGCCTTCAAAAAAGCCCGCCCTTTGGACACCTTGTAAGCATTGCGGACGACCGGCCCGTCGAATTTGACAATATCGACGTCAAGGGTGCTTAAATATTCGAAATTTGCCGCCCCCGCACCAAAATCATCAAGGCAAACCTTATAGCCATGGGCACGAATTTTTTTGATGACTTCGCCCGCATCGTCAAGATTTCCTATTTTCGAGGATTCCGTGATTTCAAACATCAAACTACGTTGCGTCCACGGATACAGATCGAAAATTTCAAAGAGCCCGGTTTGATATTTGCTCGAAAGAAGGGACTTCCCCGAAATGTTCACGGCGGCGCAAATCGATCCGTCTCGGGGGGCGCCCGACATCCGATCGACCACCTTGCGCAGCATCGCCATGTCGAAATCGGAGATCAATCCCGTCTCCTCGGCGAAAATCACTGTTTCATAGGGCGAGGTGCTACCTTCATCCTTGTCGAAACGCACCAGCGCTTCGTAATGGTGTATTTTATCGTCGGCAATCGATGCGATTGGCTGAAAAGCGATTTCAAACGCGTTGTCACGGACAATTTTACGGAACCCGAGAACCGTTTCAGAGGCCTGGTGGACCAACTGCTTCATGTTCAGTGTCAAGTTTTCGATCGTAAACGTGCTGTCCTTGGCGTTGCGGAATTTGTTAATGGCGAAGACCAGTCCGTTGGCGAGATCCTCGGGGCTGGCGCCGTGTTCCAATTCATTGCTGACCGGGATACTGGCCGTTCCGATCTCGACCCCCTTTCCCAATGGATCGGCGTCGCGCGTCATATTCGTGATTTGCTGCTTTAGATCATCGACCGCGACCCCCGTTCCATGGACAAGGCTGTAGCGGTTTTCGGAAAGCGCCGCCGCGGCGTCGCCGTCAATCGAGTTGACCCTAAGCGTCGAGCCTATCGTGTTAAAAAGATTTTTCCCTGCGGTTTCGTCCAGCCGTGAACGCAGGTCGTCGAATTCGCGAAGTTCGATCATCGTCACCTGCGAACCGGGGGGAAGCGGCTGTCTCGACACCAGTTCTTTTAGCTTTTGGTTGTAAGACCCCGAATCAAGCAAGCCCGAGACCCCATCGACAATTTTTTTATGCGGGGACGTAAGCCTGCTGAGGGATAAGTAGTAATGCCCACCCAAATCGTTGAGAACGTACCCCGCAAAGCTCACCGGACGCGATGCATTGCGAAAGCGGACGCGAATATCCTCAAATCGCCCCCTCTTGCGCGCAGCTAACAATACGGCGCGGACCAGCGGCTTGTCTTCATCGGAAATAAAATCGCAAAGCGGTTTTTGTTGCATGCTTTGCATGGTTTCACCCAGGAGAGATTCGCTCGCTCCGCCGACAAAGACAACACGGGCGTCCGTATCCAATTCCAGCAAAACATCCGACCGGCAAAAAGCCAAGGCGACGAAGCGATCCCGTTCTTTCTTGATGTTCACAACATTTTCCAAAAGAAGCTTAAAAAAACGCCCTTAACCATGCGTCTTTATGCATTTGCAGTCGATCGCGTAGATTTCTTCCATTCAGGTTATCATGCTTGGGTTCAGGGTTTCTTATAGATCAGACCAGCGACACTTGCGCGCGCGCGCCTAGGTGCAAACTCTCGTTGAGAACCTCAATCAATGCCGCCGAATCGAACGGTTTTGTTAGGTAGTGTTCGACCCCCGCCTCTAGGCTGCTCGCAACCTCCGAAGGCATTATATTTGCGCTAAGGGCAATGACGGGGACATCGCGTAACATATTATTTTCACGTATTTTTTTTATAACGATGGTTCCCGATGATCCGGAAAAATCCAAATCCACAAGCACCGCGCCCGGCGGCGTTTTTTGAGCCTCTTTCATGCCCGATTCGAGACTGGACGCACAAACAAGATTAAGCTGCGGCAGCGTCGAAAATATTTTTTCCATCAAGACCAGATTGGCCGCCGTATCATCGATGTACAAGACGTCCAATCGTCCACTCGGGAAATTTTCTCCGCGGGCCACCCGACGAATGATATCGGGATCATTTTCCCCTAATATCTCGACAAAAGGACTGGAAGAGGAGACGAGAGGTATGTCGATCCAAAAATCGGCTCCCTGTCCCTCGATGCTGTGAAAGCCGATATGCCCATCCATCATCAAAATAAGTTGTTTGGATATGGTGAGGCCTATTCCGGTCCCTTCAATTTCGCTCTGCTCGACATTCAGGCGGGAAAACGGCTTGAAAACGTTGATAAATTCATGCTCGGGAATGCCTATCCCCGTATCCGAAATTCTAAGACGGGCAAACCCGTCCCCGTCAATCTCAAGTTTTATACGAACTTCACCCCCCTCATGATTATATTTCACGGCATTGGAAAGTAGATTGAGGATCACCTGTTTTAGGCGTGTATAATCGGCGCGTACGTATATGTGATGGTGGGGGGCGACCACGCATCGAATCGATACTTTCCGAGATTCCGCCACCGGCGCAATGAAGCTGAGACACTCCTCAAGAACGTCGAGGAAGTCCACCTCTTCAATCGAAACCGTCACCTTCCCCGATTCAATTTTAGAAAGGTCCAGTATTTGATTGACCAAACCCAGCAGATGGTTCCCCCCTTTCACGATTTGGTCGATATTTTCGGCTTGCGTTTCCGGCAAGGGGCTGTTGATATCGCACTTTAACAATTGAGAAAATCCGAGGATGGCGTTCAGCGGCGTGCGCAGTTCGTGGCTCATGGACGACAGAAAGTCGGACTTCGCGTTGTTCGCCCGGACGGCCTCTTTTCGCGCTATCTCGGCCGAGGCCTTGGCTTCCTGAAGCGCTTTTTCGGCGGCCATTCGGGCCGTAACATCCATTCCCAAGGAAGCCACGCCAACCACATCGCCGTTCTCGTCGAGCAGAGGAGCGTCGAACCATTCACACATGATGATCGAGCCGTCCTCTCTTTTATTCCGGTGCGTGCTTTGCATCGGCCGCTTGGCTCGCATCATGTCAAAGAGGGTTTGCTTCGCCACATCCAATTCCTCGGCCTCGACCATTCGATCCAGGCACGCCCTTCCAATCATTTCGGTTCTCTTGAAGCCGAAAATTTTTTCCGCGGCCGCGTTCCATCCCCGGCAAACCAACTTCGGACTCCAAGAAATGGCCGCCATCGGCATATTTTCCAAATGTTGGGAAAGCATGCGCTGGCTACGCGCCAATTCCCGCTCGGCGATCTCATGCGCATCAACACGCTTTCTGAGTTCCCGTGTGCGTTTTTCGACTCGCTCTTCGAGCTCTTCGCGCGCATCGTCCATGGCCGAGTAGGTGACTTCGATATTTTCCTGCATTTGGTTTATAATGCGCACGGCGTCGTCGAGCTCATCGCCTCCCTCCGCGCGATGCTTTTTACGGCTGAGAGTGAGCCGCGGATTTTTTTTGCTGGGATCAAAATCTTGCAACGATTGCGCAATGGCGAGCAAGTGACGGGTAATCTGGGAATGAAATAGGAAAAGCATAAACCCGGCGACCAGGAAAAATTTGACCGCATTGACCGCGAAAAGCACAACCCCCTGATCGATTAATCGACCAACGACGGCGTCGAGGCTCGCAACGACACGCACGTGAGCGATGATACGGTTTTCGCCATGATAGCGGTGCAGCAGCGGGATAGACGCCACGATAGACCGACCCGACACGCGTTCTCCGGCCGTCCATTTTTCCCCACTGGTCAAGGTGAGTTCCAGATATTCAATGCCGGGTAACCGTGATAGACCTTCCAGTTGATCTTTGATTTGTTGCCCATCAATCACCCAGGCGCTGCTGGAAAGGCTTTGCAACTGGCCGGTGCGAATACGATCGATAGTTCGCGTGATTTCGGATACGTCGCGCCGATATTCAAAAATCAACTGGGCCGCCGTCGTGATTAACGTTATGAACGCGCTGAACAAGACGACCAACAACGCCAACTTCAACCCAACACGACTAATGTTTCTAAACGGGTGAGGAGCCGATGTTTCTCTGTCTTTAGGAAGGCGTATCATGTTGAAACTCAAAAGCCCTGTTCGCACTGCCCTTGCCGACTTACCGTCCGGGACATTCAACCACGTGGGTGCCGACCACAAGAATATGGGACGGTAAATAAAGTTCCCAATTCAAGACGCCGCCTTCTCCATATCCGTTTAAATGATGTAAGGCGCGTAACGGAAAAACCAATGCTTTTATCGCCCTCCTCTTTCCCCCTGCTTTGTGGATACCGGGCACGGCCCATACATCGCCCCCTTGTCATCGACCGGAAAAATCCGCCCTTTCGAAGGGGGGGGCTACGGAGTCGAAAATGGCGTTTTCTTTCGCCTTTTTACTTGATTCCAAAAAGTGACGGCAAAAATGAAAAGAGGCGACTTCATTCCAACGCCCGGTCAACATTTATTAAATTGCGAGGACTGCGTGAGCCGTTTATTACCCGGAAACACATACGGTGTATTCCTTATCTGCCTCGTGTTGACAAGCATCGTCCCCTGGGGAATTTCAAAAGCGCGCGCCGCCTCCACGGCTCCGACCGACAGCGTTATCATTAGCGGATCTTCGCATATTCGATTACACCAAATCGGTGCGCGCATTCTTGAAAAAATTTATGCCAAGGCCGGCATCCATTTTCAGTGGGAGGCCCTACCGACACGCCGCTCTCTGGTAGAGGCGAATGCCGGAACATACGATGGGGAGATCGCCCGAATTCCGGGCGCCAGTTCGCAGTATTCGAACCTTATCGCCGTTCCCAGTCCAATTATGGCCATTAATGGGCGCGTCTATACCGTTAACGTCAATCGGGATATCCAATCGTGGCAGGATTTAAAGGGGCTACACGTCGGCATCGTGCGTGGTGAATTGTATGCGGAGAGGGGCACGCAGGATATCGAACGCACCTCTGTCAGAGACTATCGCCAGCTCTTTCAACTTTTGCTCAGCGGCAAAGCCGACGCCGTCATCGGCATCGATACGGAAGCCGATTTCAATGTAGCGAAATACTTTCCGGGAAAAGGGATCCACACGATAGGGCGCAGCGTCTTCAAGGCTCCCTTGCATCATCTCGTGCACAAAAAAAATGCATATTTGGTTCCACAATTAAATAAAATCATTCGCGCCATGATCGAAGATGGAAGCCTTGAGGCTATTTATCGCCGGGCGGCAGCGGATCTGGGGGGCAACTAAGCCGAATTCCGGGATGGTGGACCGTCTTCCGTCTCGGGCGACCCGGGAGACGAGGACCGTCCGCTCGCGCCACTCATAGCGTGCCGTCGCGCTTTACTCTAGGCGCCATAATTTTGTTTTCGCATTGCCATAGCAACGACATGATCTTTACGTAGTCTTCGAGCACTCTTGGAGTCTGAAGCGATCTTTATTCTCACCGCTCCGCGCCGTGAACGCACGGCCCGCCACGTAAAAGACCATGACGACGGACCATAACGCGGCGTGACGCCTTGTTGTTTCCTGCCGCGACGGCGGTCGACCATGAAGTCAGTCACCTTAATTCTTGTCGGCGGCCCGTCCACACTGATGTCCATATAAATGCCCGGAGGCTTCGATGCACGATCAAAAAACAAGGGAACGCACCGTACTTGTTCTTCAAGGCGGCGGCGCTTTGGGGTCATATCAAGGGGGGGTCTACGAAGCCCTTAGCAAAAATGACTATGTCCCCGACTGGATCGCCGGAATTTCAATCGGTGCGGTTAACGCCGCCCTAATCGCGGGCAATCCTCCCGAGCTCAGGGCCAAGCGCTTGGGCGATTTTTGGGATTTGGTCTCATCGCGAATTCCCGCCCCCTATCTGACACCCACACAGCCCTCGCGCAACTTGTACAATAAGGCAAGCGCCGCCCTGACCACGGTACTGGGCGCTCCGGGATTTTTTGAACCCCGATTTCCCCCCGCTTTTCCCCATTTCACGGGCGGGCCGGGTGCGCTCAGTGTCTATAAAACGGACCAACTTCGCGAAACGTTGGAAAAATATGTCGATTTTGAGAGGCTTAACTCCGGCGCTACCCGAATTAGCGTCGGGGCCGTCAATATTGAGACCGGAAATTTCACCTATTTCGATAGCGCCCGACAGTCCTTGACGCCCGAGCACATCATGGCCAGCGGAGCCTTGCCGCCGGGGTTCGCCCCCGTGGAAATCGACGGCGCATATTATTGGGATGGGGGATTGGTGTCGAACACGCCGCTGCAGTACGTCCTCGACGAACGTCCCCGCCCCGACATGTTGATTTTTCAGGTTGACCTCTTCAGCGCCCGTGGGCCGATGCCCGATAACTTGTCCCAGGTCGCCGAAAGACAGAAGGATATCCGCTATTCCAGCCGCACCCGCCTGAATACTGATATTTTTCGCACCGAGCAATCCATACGAAGGGCGACGCATCGTCTGCTTCACAAACTTCCCGACACCCTTAAGGATGACCCGGATGTCGCCTTGCTCCATGAGTTCAGCTGTGACGCCGCCGTAACCATCGTCCACCTGATTCATCAACGTCGGCAATATTATGCGCAATCGAAAGATTACGAATTTTCCAGGTTGTCGATCGAGGAACATTGGCAAGATGGCGTTCGCGACGTTGAGGCTACCCTTCTCCATGACGACTGGAAAAAGCGAAAAAAACCACAAAGGGGCGTCAATGTATACGATCTGGCCCGCGATTCTTAGAGCTTGTTTTCATTCGCGCCCATAATTCTGGAGGACACGCGTCATATGGCGCGCTTTTCTCGTTAAATCGGCAGCAAGATAAATGGAGGACACAATGCAACTTAAAGATAAAGTCGCCGTCATTACCGGATCGGCGCGGGGCATAGGCCAAGCGATCGCCAAACGGTACGTCCTAGAAGGCGCGCGTGTTGCGATCGCCGACCTCGACCTCGACGCCGCCCAAAAGACCGCGAAGGAATTAACCGCCCTGGGTCCGGGAAGCGCTATCGGTATCGCTATGAACGTCACCGATGAAGACGCCGTCAACGCCGGCGTCGAGAAAGTTGTCGAAACGTGGGACGGCGTTGACATCCTGGTTTCCAATGCCGGCATACAATTGGTTCATAAAATTGAAAATTTTCCCTTTGCGGAATGGAAGAAACTGCTCTCCATTCATCTCGACGGCGCGTTTCTCACCACCAAGGCATGCATCCCGCATATGTACAAGCGCGGCGGTGGCTCGGTTATCTACATGGGATCCGTTCACTCCAAGGAAGCATCGCCCTTAAAATCGGCCTACGTCACGGCGAAACACGGGCTTCTGGGGTTGGCGCGAGTCATTTCCAAGGAAGGTGCGGCCCATGGCGTGCGCGCCAATGTTATTTGCCCCGGGTTTGTCAAAACGCCCCTGGTGGAAAAACAGATCCCCGAACAGGCAAAGGAACTCGGCGTCAGCGAGGAAGAGGTGGTGAAAAAAATCATGCTGGGCGGTACCGTGGACGGTGAATTCACCACCACCGAGGATGTCGCCGAAGTCGCCCTGCTGTTCGCCGCTTTCCCGACCAATGCTTTGACCGGTCAGTCGCTAGTCGTCAGCCACGGCTGGTTCATGGAATAACCGCCATTAACAAAACCCCCTCGTACGCCGGAGAATTCGAAGCCCCCCGGCACACGAGGGCTTGCAAATCCACGCCATCCTTTTACCCTCCTGTCGAGTTATCGCAACACAGCTTCTGGATTTTCCGGCGGAGCGTATAAAAGGATGGCGGCGTGAGATTTTCTGTTTTCGGCGTAAGATTCGGCGAAAGCGGTGTCCGCTTCTCCCGAACGGGGGCGTCCAAAATTTGGGCGATCGCCCCGTCCATCGGCGTGACCGTTCTTTTCCTTCTCGGACTATATGCTCTGGATCGCCTTCTGGCGGACGTGCACTTTCGCGACGTCATGGCGCGGTTGCGCGAGGTGCCTAAACCGGTTCTCGGTCTCGCCGCCCTGTCCACCGCCGCCAGTTATCTAGCGCTGGTGGGGTATGACTGGTCGGCGTTGCGCTATCTCGGTAAAAAACTTCCCCTGGCGATTGTCGGGTTCACGTCGTTCATCGGTTTCGCCCTCGGCAACACCCTGGGAATTGGCGCCCTCTCCGGCGCCGCCGTGCGTTATAGGCTGTATTCCAGGCTAGGTCTGGATGGCGGGGATATCGCCATTGTTTCCACCTTCTGCGCCGTCGGCTTTGGCTTTGGCATCGCCGTCGTCGGTTCGGCGGCAGTGATCGTTCATCCGCACGCCCTGGCCGCCATCCTTTCGCTCCCCCCCTTTGTCGTGCGTCTTTTTGGCATTCTTGTTCTGGGCGGGGCGCTGGGTCTGTTGTTGTATCGTAGCCGTACACACGGACGCTTCAAGGTTGGAAAGTGGTCGTTCCAGCTGCCCACCACCGCGATTTTAACGGGACAATTGGGCTTCTCCATCCTCGACATAGGTTTCGCAGGGATGACGCTGTACCTCCTATTGCCGCAAAGCGATCTTCCGTTACTCACGTTCATGGCTCTGTTTTCCTTCGCCGCGGTGGCCGGCGTCGCCAGTCATATTCCCGGAGGGATCGGTGTTTTCGAAGGCGTTCTGCTGACCGCTTTGCAGTTTTATATGCCATCGGACGCCGTCGCCGCCGCTCTGTTCGCCTATCGCATCCTTTACTACTTGGGACCGTTTCTACTTGCCCTAGGACTGTTGGCCTTGAGCGAAATTAGCGTGCACGCAGCGGCGCGCTACCCCAAAATCCAGGGCCTTACCACGATTATCAAACCGGTCGCCGGCGTCGTTCAGCAGTCGGTCCCGATCGCGGCGGCGGGAGTCTCCTTCATTTCCGGTCTTTTGCTCTTGATCGGCGGTTCGGTTCCGGCCTCCAAAAACACCCTGGAAACCCTAGAAACGGTTTTCCCCCTGGCCTTCGTCGAACTTTCCCACCTTACCGGGAGCATTCTTGGGGTCGTGATGATCGTTCTCGCTCCGGCGTTGCTCCGCCGCGTCGGCGCCGCTTTGTGGGTGGTGATTTCGATCGTGGCGGCGGGGGCATTTCTTTCCTTGGCGCAAAATTTGGATTTTGATCGATTTGGTCTCATGGCCTTGGTGGCGGTCGCCTTGTTGTCCTGCAAGGGGGCCTTTTACCGCCGCGCCAGGGTGTTCAGCCAATCGCTTTCCCTACCCTGGCTTCTGTTGAGCATAGCGGCCCTGTTCGGGCTTGTTTGGGTGCTGTTTTTTTCTTTTAAAACAATACCTTATAGCAATCAATTGTGGTGGGAGTTCGCGTTCAATCAGCAAGCGCCGCGCGGCCTTCGCGCCGCCGTGGCCGCGGTATCGGCTTTTCTTGTTCTGTATGTCGTCTTCGCTCTACGCCCGCCCAAGGTTCGCTCCCAGTCACCCGACGAAAGCGCCCTGAAAAAGGCGAAAGACATCGTCCGCAAACAAAACAACGCCGACGCCAATCTGGCGTTGATCGGCGATAAAATGCTGGTTTTCTCGCCCTCCGAGGAAAGTTTTCTGATGTACGGCACTCACGGGCGCAGTTGGGTCGCTTTTGGTGAGCCTGTCGGCAATCCGGACGATGGGCCGGATTTAATTTGGTCGTTTAAAAAGCTGGCCGACGCCAATAATGGGCGCGTCGCCTTCTACCAAGTTGGCGAGGAAAATCTGGTTTGGTATATCGACGCCGGGTTTACTCTGCACAAATTGGGCGAAGAGGCACGCGTCCCACTCAAGGACTTTTCCCTGCAGGGGGCGCATCGGCGCGACTTGCGTCAAAGCCACAATAGGGCTCTTCGCGAGGAATTGACCTTTGAACTCCTCCCCCCTTCACCAAGTGAAGCGATGCTAGGTGAGATCGCCGCCATATCCGACGCCTGGCTCGAGTCGAAAAATACCCGCGAGAAAGGATTTTCGTTGGGACGGTTCAGTATCGATTACATCCGCCATTTTCCTCTGGCCATTGTCCGCGAAAAGGGCAAACTCACCGCTTTCGCCAATGTCTTCACCACCGAAACCGTCAGCATGGCGAGTGTCGATCTGATGCGCCATTTGCCCAATATCTCACCGGCGACGATGGATTTTCTTTTTGTCGAACTGTTGCTGGCGCTTAAGGATCAGGGGTATCGGGAATTTAACCTTGGCATGGCGCCTCTGGCCGGTCTGGCCTCGCACCCGCAGGCGCGTATGTGGGACCGCTTTGGGGCCTTCGTTTATCGCCATGCCGGGCATTTTTACAATTTCAACGGGCTGCGCCGGTTCAAGCAAAAATTCGCCCCCGAATGGCGCCCCAAATACCTAGCGACACCGGGGGGGATCGACCCTCTCGTTGTCGCCGTCGATATCGCCGCCTTGATCAGTGGGGGGCTGGTCGGCGCACTGAAGCGTTAAAATATCTTGCTTCATGAGCGCCCCTCAATCGTCTGCATTTTTATTTTTAAACAATCGTTCCAAAAACAAGGGCGATTTTCCCGATGACGCAGGGCCCCCGTTTTATGGGGTGATTTGGAAGATGGGCTTGGCGGCGACGGAGACTTTGACTATACCACGGTCCATGCAGGATTTTGACGTCATCATCATTGGCGCGGGGGCCGCCGGCCTGATGTGCGCCATCGAGGCGAACAAGCGTGGACGCCGCGTGCTGATCCTTGAGCGTGCGCCAAAGATAGCCGGAAAGATCCGCATTTCCGGCGGAGGACGGTCCAACTTTACCAACCTGCACGTCTCTCCCGCCAACTACCTATCCGATAATCCGCGCTTTTGCGTTTCGGCGCTTAAACGTTATTCCCCGCATGATTTCATCGCCTTGGTGAAGAAGCACCACATCGCGTATCACGAACGTGAACACGGGCAACTGTTCTGCGATGAGAGCGCCCAACAGATCATCGACATGCTGTTGGACGAGGCGCGCGGCATAACCCTACGCACGGCGACAACCGTGACCCACGTCGCAAGGAGCGCCCGGGGTTTTACCGTGGCGACGGATCGCGGCACTTTTAACGCCCCGGCCCTGGTCGTCGCCACCGGCGGGCCGTCGATTCCGAAGATGGGTTCGAGCGGCTTTGGCTACGACCTCGCCCGCCAGTTCGCCCTCAAGGTGATTGAGCCGCGCCCGGGACTGGTGCCGCTGACCTTCGACGCCGATACCCTGGGCAAGCTTGACGGGCTAGCGGGCATTTCCTTGGAGGCGACCGTCACACTCGGCAAGACACGGTTCACGGAGGCCCTCCTTTTCACCCACCGGGGCGTGAGCGGCCCGGTTATTTTGCAGATATCCTCCTACTGGCGCGAAGGCGACATCCTCACCATAGATTTGCTGCCCGGCGTCAAGGTGTTCAAGCGCCTGAAAGAAACCAAAGAAACCGCGCCCAAAAAAGACGTGCGCACGGCGCTGGCGCACCTCCTGCCCAAGCGTCTGGCGCACAGGATGGCCGAATGGGCGCGCGTCGGCGGTCGTCTGGCCGAGACCCCGGACAAAGACCTGCGCCGTCTCGCGGAGCACATCAATGCCTGGCGTCTTCGCCCCAGGGGGTCGGAAGGTCTACGCACCGCCGAGGTCACCGTGGGTGGCGTCGATACCCGGCAATTGTCATCGCAAACCATGGAGGTCAAATCGGTCCCCGGCCTGTACTTCATCGGCGAGGTCGTCGATGTCACCGGGCACTTGGGCGGATTTAACTTCCAATGGGCGTGGGCATCCGGGGCGGCGTGCGGAAAAGCGGTGTAAAACGCCCCCCTGGAGACACATACCGGGAGACCTGGCCAGGAGACCCGGCATCCAGGATACATGAGAACGATTCGCATATTTTTCTTGAATAATATCCATAAAAAATATATGCATAATTATTGAGAATAGTTATTAACAACAAATCCTGATTGAGAGTCTGGAGATCGGCGTGAATCATAGCGGTGAACATATCGGCCAAACGGCCACGGGGAACGCTATAAGCGCGTCCGTGGACGAGGCCAAGACCAAGGCCTTTCCCCTCGCCCTCGCCCGCGGCGGCGAACGGCTGCGTATCGCCGCCTTCAAAACCGGCAAAGGATTGGGCAAGCGGCTCGGCGATCTCGGCCTGCACAAGGGGTCTGTCATCGACGTCGTCCTTCACCAGAGGAACGGTTCCGTCGTCGTATCGGACGGTAACAACAGGGTCGCCCTGGGCGCCGGGGCGGCGCAAATGATCATCGTCATGCTCTGCCCCGGAAAATCGGGTGATAATCATATCGCGACAGGCGAAAAGTCACCCGGGGAAACGACGACACCATGACCAGGTCTTCACTCAACATCATCATTGCCGGCAATCCAAATTGTGGCAAGACGACGCTGTTCAACGCCCTCACCGGAGCGCGCCAGCGCGTCGGAAATTGGCCCGGCGTCACCGTCGATCGCAAGACCGGGCGCTATCACGATGGCGGCCCGGTCCACGTCGTCGATTTGCCGGGCGTCTACACGCTGGGCGCGCTGCCCGGCATGGAATCCCTCGACGAACGCATCGCGCAGGACGCCATCCTCCAGGGTGACGCGCAGGTTCTCGTCAACGTGGTCGATGCCACCAATCTGGAGCGTAATCTGTATTTGACGGCGCAACTCCTCGAAATGAATATTCCGATGGTCGTCGCCGTCAACATGATGGACCTGTCGCGCAAGCAGGGCATCGCGGTGGACGTGAAGCATCTGGCCGAACATCTGGGGTGCCGGGTGGTTCCCCTGGTGGCCAGCCGTAAAGGGGGGATCGATGAATTGAAGACGGCGATCCGGGAAACGGCGGCGGAACGCCGAGCGCCCTCCGCCCGCATCGGATACGGCCAACTTCTGGAAAAAGCGATCCGGGACATCACCCCTCTCATCGCCGATGCGGCCTCGACCCACGCCGTGCCGCCGCGTTGGCTCGCCGTAAAATTGCTCGAAGGCGACGCCGCGGCCGCCGCCATGGCGGGGCCGGTCGTGATCCCCGACCTGACGCACGTGGCGGCGGTCGTCGCGGACGAACTCGGCGAGGATATCGACATCCTGATCGCCGACGCCCGTTACGCCTTCGCCAACGGGCTGGCCCACCATGTCGTTAAAAAAACGGGCGCCATGCGGCGCTCCAGCTCGGACATCCTGGATAAGATCGTCCTCAACCGTTGGTTCGGATTGCCGATCTTCCTAGGGGTAATGTATCTGATGTTCATGTTCACGATCAACCTGGGGGGCGTCTTCGTCGATTTTTTCGACATCGCGGCGAAAACCGTTTTCGTCGATGGCGTGGGGACCATATTGACGGCGCTGGGCAGCCCCGACTGGCTGCGCGTGGTGCTCGCCGACGGGTTTGGCGGCGGTATCCAAGTCGTCGCCACCTTCATCCCCATTATTGGTTTTCTCTACCTTTTCCTCTCGGTGCTTGAAGATACCGGTTACATGGCGCGGGCGGCCTTTTTGATGGACCGCTACATGCGCCTCATCGGCTTGCCCGGCAAGGCCTTCGTACCATTGATCGTCGGCTTCGGCTGCAACGTGCCGGCGATCATGGCGACGCGCACGCTCGAACAGCAACGCGACCGGATCATGTCGGTGATGATGACCCCCTTCATGTCCTGTGGCGCGCGTCTGGCGGTCTACGCCCTGTTCACCGCCGCCTTCTTTCCCGTCGGCGGCCAAAACGTCGTCTTCGGGCTTTATATCATCGGCATCGCGGTCGCGATCGGCACCGGGTTTCTGCTCAAGCATACCCTCCTAAAGGGCGAAACCACGGCTTTCGTCATGGAGCTTCCGCCCTATCACGCCCCCAACCCCAAGGGGATTGCGCTGCAGGCCTGGAGCCGACTGAAAAGTTTCATCTTCGGCGCTGGGAAGATCATCGTCGTGGTCGTCGCGATGATGAGCTTTTTGAATTCGCTCAGCCCCAACGGCACCTTCGGCCACGAGGATAGCGACCGCTCTGTTCTAAGCGCCGTCGGGCGCGCCATCGTCCCGGTTTTTGGTCCCCTCGGCATCAAGGACGACAATTGGCCGGCGACGGTCGGCGTTTTCACCGGCGTCTTCGCCAAGGAAGCGGTTGTCGGCACCCTGAGCGCGCTCTACTCCTCCTTGGGCAAGGCGGAAAACGTCGCGGGAGCCGCGACGGCCGACCACGAAGGCAACGCGCCCTATGATCTTTTCGCCGGACTGGGGGCCGCCATATCCACCATCCCGAGGAACTTCGCCGCCCTCGGTGATTTGGTCACCGACCCGCTGGGGATCGGCGCCGCCGGCGTCGATAGCGTCCAGGGCGCGGCCAAGGCCAATGGCGTCTCGCTCGACACCTTCGGGGCCATGGTTTCGCGTTTCGACGGCGCCGCCGGGGCCATGGCCTATATGCTGTTGATCCTTCTCTATATCCCCTGCGCGGCGGCGCTAGGGGCCATCAACCGGGAGGTCGGGGGGCGCTGGACGGTGTTCTCCTCGGCCTGGACCCTGGGCATCGCCTATGGGGTATCGGTCGGGTTTTATCAGGCGGCCACCTTCACCCGCCACCCGCAATCCTCATCGGTCTGGATCGGCGGTCTGGTTCTGGGCCTGGCGGCGGTCATTGCGATCATGCGGATCGTCGGGCAGCGCCGCGACCCGAAAATTCGCATATTGGCGGCGGAGTAAGCGATGATCCTGTCGGACCTTAAGTCTTATCTTTCGAAACGAAAGCGCGCCCCGATCGGCGATCTGGTCAACCGCTTCGACGCCGAACCCGACGCCCTCCGCGGCATGCTGGACCACTTTATCCGAAAGGGTCAGGCGCGCCGCCTGGACAGTGACGGCGGCGCCTGCGGGGGCTGCCAAAAATGCGCCCCCCTCACCGTGGAAATTTATGAATGGACCGGAAAATAAACCGGCCGTGAGACATCGTGCGATAAAAGGGGGGGTATTACCTTTTGCCGATGAAGCCTTTGGGAAGTTATTCGCAAGTATCGGGCCTCTTGGGTTTATGTCTCGCATTCAGTTTGAAAATTTAGACAGCACAGTTCGTGTGCTCATCGACCGTGCGATACGACAGAGAATATCCAATACGGGCTGAATTTTCTCCGGGCAGCGTTCTCGAACTTCCGATTGAGCCGCCCCTAAATTGACGAGGTCTTCATTCTCCCACGCCCTACAGTCAGACGTTGTCATGCTATGTTAGAGCGTTTCCCGACGTAAACGCGGGTCGCACGCCACGGGGAAGGTTACGAACCACGTACCTGTTCGGTGCGCCCGGACGCTTCCGCCGCAGGCCAGGGAATTCATCATGTCTTTCACGCCACGGGGATAGTCGCCGGAAGTCCGGGACTGTTGGGAGGTTTATGTTTTTATGAAGATCGGATGCTTGGCGCGGAGATGGCGACCCCAACGGGATTCGAACCCGTGTTGCCGCCGTGAAAGGGCGGTGTCCTAGGCCTCTAGACGATGGGGTCATCGACTGTGGTGGAGCGTTAGGTAAACGGACTTGCGGGCAAAATCAAGCGCAAACTGAAAACAAAAGGGACATTTATGTTTGATCGTCGGGCGTTACCGCGTAAATTGCCTTTTGATATATTAGCAATTGCACGAAATGGGTGTGTCTCCTAAAATCGGCGCGCAACTTTCGTTCCACAATTCAATCCCATGCGAAATTTTAGGGGGGGCTACATATGCTCAAGGGCAAAGTTCTTATCGCCCAAGGCGGCGGACCGACCGCCGTGATCAACCAATCTCTTGTCGGCGCGGTCCTTGAGGCGCGCAATTTCGCCGGTGTCGAGCACGTTTACGGCGCGCGCCACGGCGTCAGCGGCATTATCAATGAAGATTTTCTCGACTTGTCTCGCGAAACGCTGGAAAATCTCGAAGCGGTTGCGGACACGCCGTGTTCCGCATTGGGCTCCACCCGGGACAAACCCGACGTCAAATACTGTAAGGACATTTTCAAGGTCCTTCAGGCTCATGATATCGGCACCTTTTTTTATATCGGCGGCAACGATTCGTCGGACACGCTGCGCATCCTCAGCGAGGAAGCCGTCAAGGCTAAGTACGCCCTGCGCTGCATCCATATTCCCAAGACCATCGACAACGACCTTACGGTCAACGACCACACCCCGGGCTTCCCCTCCGCGGCGCGCTTCGTCGCCAGCGCCTTCGCTGGGATCAACCAGGATAACGCCGCCCTCAAGGGCGTTTACGTCGGCGTCGTGATGGGCCGCCACGCCGGTTTTCTGACCGCCGCCGCCGCGGGCGCCAAGCTCTATAGCGACGATGGACCGCATCTGATTTATCTTCCCGAAAGCACCTTCGACATGACCGCCTTCGTCAAGGATGTGAAAAGGATATACGACAAGCTCGGGCGCTGCGTGATCGCCGTCTCGGAAGGCATTCACGACGCCAAGGGTACGCCGATCATCACCAAACTGGCGAAAGACGTCGAACGCGACGCCCACGGCAACATTCAACTTTCCGGCACCGGGGCGCTGGCCGATCTTCTGTGCGACCAGATCAAGGAGAAAACCGGCATCACCCGCGTACGCGGCGATACCTTCGGCTATCTGCAACGCTCGTTCTTGGGCTGCGTGTCCGATGTCGATCGCATCGAAGCGCGTGAAGTCGGCCGTAAGGCCGCCCTGTTCGCCAATTATAGCGACCGCGCCCACGGCACGGTGACCATCCATCGGGTTGGCGATTACGCCGTCGAGTACAAGCTGTCGCAATTGAAGGACGTCGCGGGCAAAACCAAGGTCATGCACAAATCCTTCATCAACCGCGAGGCCAATGGCGTAACCGCGAAGTTTATGGACTATCTGGCGCCGCTATTGGGTTCGAACATGCCGGTGGCTTCCCGGCTCGATATGTCCAACGGCGTGCCTAAAATTCTGACCAAGAAATAAACCGGACAAACCGATAACGATGGCGATTATCGACGCGATGGGAAAAAGGCCGACACAAGCGCCGGCCTTTTTTCTATTTTTCCCGAATCTGGCCCTTTTTCCATTCACGCCCTAACGTCTTTTACGCCGCCCCTGTTTTTTCCCCGTGTCGGTTTGGCCGGACGGCGGTTTTTCACCCGTCGCGACGAGGCAGGCGTTGAAGACCCTTTTCAAGGACCCTCGGCGGTCCATCTTTTCCGCCCATTGCCAGGCCGTCGGGTTCAACGCTAGGGCCAGACCGACCAATTCGATGGCGCCATCTTGACAAGCCGCCCCGTAACATACCGCGCCGACACCAAGTTTTTCGATTTTTTCGGCGATCACAAATTGCCCCGGCGTTTGTGGCAAGACCACTTGGGAGCGCCCCAGCGACAGACATATCCCGGCCAACGTAGGATTGCCGTCATGAATAACGATCAAGGCCTTCCCCGCCTCGTCCTCGCCATCGCCGGGGCGCGGCAACAGATGGACATCACGCCATGCCATCGCCGAAAGAAAATCCCGCGATACCCCCTCGATATATGCGCGGACGGGCATCGTGAATTGTCCAAGGGCGTTCATCAAAAAATCCACCGTATGCACGTCGCTTTTGACATGGACGTAGGCCCCCGCCCCGGACGGCGCCGCCGCAGGACCGGGAACCGACAACAACGGTCCCACGGCCTTAGGTCGGCGGACATCATCGTAGAAATCAAACTGGGGGAGGTCCAAAACAAAGCGGTCCACGCAGGCGTTGGTGATGTCGCTCAGTAAATTAATCTCCGGCTCGCCCAAGCCCGCCAAGGCTTGATTGACGACATGGACCAATCCCTGTTCCCGCGCCGGTGGGGCCGCGGCGCCCCATAAGGTCGGATAACGTCCGGACTCTGTGATCGCCGGTAGGGTCCCCTCCTTCCCCAACGCGATCACGGGGGCGCGACCACGGGCCGCAATCATCAATCCCGGACTATCGTAGGCCACGACCAACGCCGGACGATGAAATTCGATCAAGGTGCGCCAACGATCAACCTGTGTCGTTATGGCCGCACCGTCGGCGATTCCCAGTTTGACCAAATAATGCACATAATCGGGGTACGCCATGGGATCGGGTTGCGGCGCGCCCCGTCCGGCACGCCAAACCGGGGCCTGTAACACGGAAAACCCTTGTTGACGCAAAATCACCATGGGGCGGTTGCAATCGCGCAAGACGAAAACCGGGGTATGACCATGGAGTCGCAAACGATTGGCGATCGGAAGAAGCACATTGACGGGATCGAGCCCGGTCGATACTTCCGCGGCCAAAAAGACCGTGGCCATGCCCTACCCCTCGCTATTGTGGATGATTATCGCGAATACTCACCATATAGGCGCGGCATCATCAATCAGCAACTGAGGACGCCTGTTTCCATTCCATTCGTTGATGCGCAATTTCCCCGCCATGTGAAAAGGTCGTCCACCGTGCGCCAGCAACCCCGGTCCCAAATCGCTATCCATGGCGCGAAAGGCGATAGCGGTTATCGTCGCGCCGTCCTTGCCGCGCAAAATGCATCGCACATGGTTGCGCGCCTTGCCGACCGGGTCGGCCTTGGCGATGCCGACGTCAACAAGGGCGAAACGCGGTTCCGGATTACCGCTACCGAAGGGACCAAGGCGGGACAGGGTTTCCACTAAGGCGACGGTGGCGGCGCGCACTTCCATGGCCCCATCGAGATAAAGATCGTTCACCCGCGTGCCTTGAATAACTTGCTCGGCCAAGCGGTCGGCGAAAAAGCGCCGCAGGTCGTCGAGCCGGTCCTCGGCGACGGTGAACCCCGCGGCCATGGCGTGCCCACCTCCCTTGACTAAGATTCCCGCCTGGCGCGCGGCGATCACGGCGGCCCCCAGATCAACCCCTAAAATGGATCGCCCCGATGCGGTCCCCTGCCCCTGCGCCAGGGCGACGACACAGGCTGGGCGGTTGAACCGTTCCTTCAGACGCGAAGCGACAATGCCGACAACTCCCGGATGCCACCCCTTTGCGGCGACGACCAATACCGGGTCGTCCAGGTAATGGGCTTCGGCTTGCGCCAGCGCTTGCTCCAAGACCGCGCCTTCGATGTCCTGGCGTTCACGGTTAAGCTCGTCGAGCCGGTGGGCGAGAATTTTCGCCTCCTCGGGGTCATCCGTGCGCAGCAGGCGCGCGCCTAAGTCCGAAGCCCCGACCCGCCCTCCGGCGTTGATCCGGGGTCCCAGCACAAAACCGGCGTGGTAGGCGTTGGGCTTTTCGTCAATCCGCGCGACATCGACGAGGGCGCTCATTCCGACGTTCCGCCGAAGCGCCATCACCTTTAGCCCCTGTGCGACCAAAGCACGGTTAACGCCCGTCAAAGGAACCACGTCGCAGACCGTTCCCAAGGCCACGATATCGAGCCACTGCAAGGGATCCGGCGCGGGACGCGTCTTATACCATCCGGCATTGCGTAAAACCCGATTGGCCCCGACGACGAGAAGAAAGGTCACGCCGACCGCCGCCAAATTGCCGTGCGGGCTATGTTCATCCAACCTGTTGGGATTAACGATCGCCACCGCCTTCGGTAAAGCCGGTTCCGCAGTATGGTGATCGATTACGATCACCTCCAAGCCAAGGTCCACGGCGGCGTCCAAAGAGGCGAATGCGGCGGTTCCGCAATCCACGGTAACAACGACGCTGGCACCCTGTTCTTTGAGGCGCGCCATCGCCGCCGCGTTGGGGCCGTAACCTTCGCGCAGACGATCGGGAATGTACACCAGAGCCCGGCCGCCCACGGCATGAACAAACCGCGCGAGCAAGGCCGAAGAGGTCGCGCCATCGACGTCGTAATCGCCGAAAATAGCGATCAACTCCCCACTCATGACGGCGCTCGCCAAACGCTCCGTCGCGCCGTCCATATCTTTCAAATGTGCGGGATCGGGCAAAAAATCCCGCAATGTCGGATCCAGGAAACGTTCGGCGTCATCCAATCTCACGCCGCGCGCCGACAGGACCCGAGCCAACACGTCGGGAATCCCCAAACGCTGCGCGAAGGTCAACGCCAAACGTTCATCGACGGGTTTGCTAGCCCATCGCCGTCCCGATAACGACGACGCGACGTTCAAAAAATTTTTATCGTCGGTCATTCGGTTCAAGGTCGCCCATCGGCGAAGTTATGGTGCGCCTCGATGTAGCGGACGGTTCCGGTGACCGAACGCATGACGATGGAATGGGTAATATGCACGCCATGATTTTGCACCCCGGCGAGCAATGCGCCGTTGGTCACCCCGGTGGCGGCGAACGTGACATCACCGTTCGCCATTTCCGCCGCGGTCCATATTCGATCTAAATCGTGGATACCACACCCTTGGGCCAGGTGGCGTTCGCCATCGTCGCGATAAACCAACCGTGCTTGCATTTGCCCCCCAACGCAGTTCAGCGCCGCCGCCGCCATCACCCCCTGGGGGGCGCCTCCAATCCCCATGTACAGATCGATGCCGCTTTCCGGCCACCCGGCGCCCAAGGCGCCGCTGACGTCACCATCGCGGATCAAAACGATTCTCGCCCCCGCCTCGCGCACCTGAGAGATCAGCTGTGCATGGCGGGGCCGGTCCAAGACGCACACGACCAAATCGCCGATATCCATATCCTTGGCGTCGGCCACAGCGGAAAGGTTTTCCGCGGGCGCGCGTTCAAGAGATACGATCCCCTCGGGGAGGCCCGCGCCGACGGCAATTTTTTCCATGTAAAGGTCGGGGACATTCAAAAACCCCCCCTCTTCGGACATCGCGAGAATCGATAAGCCATTGGGTTCACCCTTGGCGATAATCGTCGGCCCCTCCAAGGCCATTACCGCGACATCGACCTGCGGCCCATTACCCGCCCCGACTTTTTCCCCGGGAAAGAGAAGATCGCCGTTATCACCGAAACGCACGGCGCCGTCGATCGCCAGCTTGGCGATGGCCCGGTGCATGGCCGTGATAGCGGCGCGGTCGGCGGCCTCATCATCGCCACGCCCCATCAGGCGTGAAGCCGCCAACGCGGCCGCTTCGGTAACGCGCACGGCCTCAAGCGCGAGATTACGTCCGGAACCGCTGCTGTCGCTCATATATGACGCCTCCCAAATTTCGCACCGTCAAACACGCCCGCCCCAAACGCCACTGTCGTGGCGCACCACGCCACGCCCAAGAAAAAACGCCTCAAGTCAAGTTTACGCCAACGCCGCGTGATTTAAAAACTTTCGATACGGATCATGTGCGGAGCCTCGAGAACGCCGTCGATATCGGCGATTTTCGCAATGGCCTGGGCCATTTGTCGTTCGGTTGTTTCGTGGGTGATGACGACCACGGGAACGGGTTCTCCCGGGTTGCGCCCGCGCTGCAACAACGACTCCATCGAGACGTCATGGTCGCGCAACGCGCAAGCAATATCGGCGAAGACGCCGGGACGATCGACCAACATCAACCGCAAATAATACGCCCCATGGCGATCGGCGATGGATTGGCTGGCGTAATCTCTTAGCACACCGGCGGGGACGCCAAACGTGGGAACGCTGACGCCGCGGGCGATATCGGCGATATCGGCGACAACTGCCGATGAGGTCGGCCCCGCTCCGGCGCCGCGGCCTTCGTGCATCAGGGTGTCCACGGCGTCACCGTCGGCGACGACGGCGTTGAAGACGCCTTCGACGGTGGATATGGGGCTGCCCCCCCGCACCAAGCACGGGTGCACCCGCTGGTCGATCACATCGTCATGGCGTTCCGCGATCCCCAACAATTTGATGCGAAAGCCGAGTTCATCGGCAAATTGAATATCCAGAGCGGAAATATTCGTGATGCCTTCGACATGGACCGAAGGAAAGTTCAATGCTCCGCCAAAAGCGACGCTGGCGAGAATGGCGATTTTATGGGCGGCATCAACCCCCTCGATATCGAAAGCGGGATCGGCCTCGGCGTAGCCCAGGCTCTGAGCCTCGGCCAAGACGTCGGCATAATCGCGCCCGGTTTCGCGCATCGTGCTCAGGATATAATTGCAGGTTCCATTGAGAATACCGTAAACCCGAGACAACGCGTTCCCGGCCAAACCTTCGCGCAGGGTTTTGACGATCGGAATTCCCCCGGCGACGGCAGCCTCGTAATTCAAGGAAACACCTTTTTCTTCCGCTATTTTCGCCAGTTCAACACCATGATGGGCCAACAACGCTTTGTTCGCGCTCACCACATGTTTGCCCGAACCGAGCGCCGCGGTGACCAGATCGCGGGCGACGCCTTCCGAGCCGCCGATCAATTCGACAACCACGTCACAATCGGCATCTTGCGCCATCGCGCAAGGGTCGTCGTACCAGGCATAGGGGGACACATCGACGCCTCGATCCCGGCCTCGGTCGCGGGCGCTGACGGCGGTAATGACGATTTCCCGTCCGCAGCGCGCCTTCAGGAGGGCGCTATTTTTTTCGATCACGCCAACGGTGCCGGCGCCGACCGTTCCCAGTCCGGCGATGGCTATTTTTAAAGGAGTGTTCACGATGCCTCTGCGCGTTTTTTTTCCGAATCCTCGATGACATGGTCATAGGTGTCGAGGAATTGTTTAATACTGCGCACCGCTTGGCGGGTGCGATGTTTATTTTCGACGAGACCAAGGCGCACGAATCCGTCGCCGTACTCCCCGAAACCGATTCCCGGCGCGACCGCGACCTGGGCTTCGCTGAGCAATAATTTGGAAAATTCCAACGATCCTAAATGGCGAAAAGCCGGAGGAATGGGCGCCCAGGCGAACATTGTCGCCTCGGGGGATGGTAACTTCCAGCCGGCCTGCCCGAGTCCCTCGACAAGGGTGTCGCGGCGTTCCTTATACAGCTTGCGGATATCTTCGACGCAATCCTGGGGGCCGTTCAACGCCGCCGCCGCCGCCACCTGAATGGGGGTAAACGCGCCGTAATCGAGATAGGATTTGATCCGCGTTAAAGCCGCGATCAGGTCCTTATTACCGGCCGCGAACCCGATCCGCCAGCCCGGCATCGAGTAGGTCTTGCTCATCGACGTGAACTCAACCGCGATATCCCGCGCCCCCGGCACCTGCAAAATCGACGGCGGCGGATTATCGTTAAAATAAATCTCCGCGTAGGCGAGATCGGAAAGAACATAAATTTTATGATGGCGGCAAAAATCGACGACACGCGCATAGAAATCCAAATCCGCCATGCACGCCGTCGGGTTGTTCGGATAATTCAACACCAGCATGGTCGGCTTAGGGATGCTGTGACGCACCGCGCTATCCAGAGATTGGAAAAAGGCTTCCCCTGTCGCCACGGGAATGTTGCGCACCGCCGCGCCGGCGATAATAAAACCGAATTGGTGAATCGGATAGCTGGGATTGGGCACCAAGATCACATCGCCCGGGCTGGTCACGGCCGAGGCCAGATTAGCCAAGCCTTCCTTCGACCCCAGGGTCACGATGCATTCGCTTTCGGGATCGATGGCGACATTGAAACGACGTTCGTAGTACGCCGAAAAAGCCTTTCTCAAGCCCGGAATTCCTCGCGAATTCGAATACCGATGGGTGCGCGGATTGTTCACGGTTTCGATCATTTTATCGACAATATGGCGCGGAGTCGGCGAGTCGGGATTGCCCATACCGAAATCGATAATGTCCGCGCCATCGGCGCGGGCGCGGGCCTTCATGGCGTTGACCTCTGCGAAAACATAGGGCGGAAGGCGCTTTATTCGATGAAAATCTTGGTTCATATCGCTCATGTGTAAAAAAACCGCAGGGTTATAACTGGTCGTTTTCGCACGGATCCGGCCCGTTCCCCAAGCATTGTCGTTTTTTTTGGATACCGCGTCCGAATCTTGGCGCGCGCCGCGCCGTCAAAGACTTACTTAAGTCAACGCCTTACTTAACAAGAAAAATTTCGGCCCGGCGGTTACCGGCTTCCCCAGAGGGCATGACTTCGTAGTATAACGGCTCCGTATCGGAGACCGCGACAATTTGCACCGCGCTCTTAGGGACACCGAGGGAAACCAATTTCCGCGCGACGTTGTCGGCCCGTTCGACGGACAATTTGAAATTCAGCATTTTGTGACGAATGGGATCCATATTCGCGGTACGCGAAGAGGCATGGCCCACGACACGAAGTTCCCCCCCCCGTTCCGCCTGCAGTTCGCGAACCGCCCTTAAAATGGAAACATCGCGGGAATCCAGACCGGCGGAGTCGTTGGCGAACAGGATGCTCGCCACCTTCAGGTCGCCCACGGAGGATGCGCCGTGCGCGACGGGTTTACCCGGGGTTTTCGCGGAGGATGGAAAGAGAAGCTCGCCCTTGTGGGGCACGATTGCTCCGCTGGACTCCGTCACGTTGGCGGTATCCACGCCATCACTGGAGATGATAACCGTCTTATAGGAATCAGCGGCCTCGCCGCCGGCGCCATTTGCCCCGGTCAATTCCGCCAACTTGCGCGCGGACATCTCGGGCGCGCCGCGCCCGGCGGTCGCACCATCAATCACCACGGTCCCGTATTCGCTGTTCGCGGCGGCCATCGGAGAAACGGGCGGCGGCAAAGGCGACGTCTTCGACGCCACTGCGCCAAGGTTTTCAGGCGCGGTGGGGGGCGACGTATCGGAAGCCTGCCCCGTCTGTGTATGTTGCGTGGGCGGCGGCGCAATCTGTTCCGGCGTCACCGCGATGACCGGTTGAGCGGCCGGAGCGGGCGCCTCGGCGGTGGGCGGAGTCTCGCTGAGCACGCTGCTTGGCGCGCTTTGCCGGGGAATCGGTTCGGAGGCGTACGCCTGGGCCCCATCCGCGCTATTCAGGCCGCTGGAAGTTTCGCCGGGTGTGGTTTTTTTTGAAGCTTGCGGTTTGGGCGCGTTCTTGTCGGCGACAAGACCGTTCGCCGGCGCCTTGGCCTGCCCGGCGGTGTCGCCACCGGTGAAAAAATCCGAAGCGCTTTTGTACCATTCAACCGGGTTTGCGGCATTGGGAACCGAAGAACACCCGGCGATAGCGCCAAGCGCCAACAAAGCCACGAGCCGCGTCACAGGGTTTAATCCAGTCGGAGCGCCTCGCTCCGAGGCGCCATGCCTACTGCCACTGATGTCCGCCATGCGAATACGACCGCCCCCAAAGACTTAAAAAATTAACTGTGCATTCATTGCACATTGTACCGCTTTTGTTAAGAATAAGAATGCAATGTATGGAAGACGAGGTAAAGCACGCAAGGCGCGAACACGCCCCCCTTGCGGCGTTACCGAGATTGGAGCTTGCGATCATACTGGAAAAGCGGGAATCTCATAATGATTGAAACGACGGCGTCCACGTACATAGGGTCGAGGGAGGCCTAACTCGAAATTCCGGGATATTCTTTACCCTCCTCTATCCAATGCGAATAACCCTGAAAACGCTTCCAAGTTAATGGTAACATCCAAATCCCCCCCTTTGAGGTTACGATTCTCCATGCACAATCCTGCGGACAAAATCAAAAAAGCCTCTGCAATTCCGACCACCGAAGCGCCGTCATCCGAAAGCTCCGACCTCGCCGCCGATGCGAACAAAAATGGCGATAACGCAGAGCTTAGCGGGATCATGGCCACCATAGCCGAGCGCTCGCAAAGAATTGTAGCGGATTTCATCGCCCAACAGCATGCCGCACCGCACCCCGGAGCGATGCTGCAAAAAAGCATGGCCGACCCGATGAACGTGGCCAAAGCCTTTATGGACGTCATGGAGCGAATGACGCGCGACCCCGCAACGGTGGTAAGCGCGCATGTCTCTTTGTGGAACGATTACCTGAAATTGTGGCAGAACGCCTCCGAGCGCATGATGGGCCGGGAAGCGCCCCCCGTCGCGACCCCGGAAATCGGGGACAAACGCTTCAAGGATGCGGCTTGGCGGGATAATGCCGTCTTCGATTACATCAAACAGTCCTACCTTCTGACGTCACGCTGGATGCAGTCAACCATGCAAAACGTTCCCGGGGTAGACGCCAAAACGGCGCGCAAAGTCGATTTTTACGTCCGCCAGTTTACCGATGCCCTATCGCCGACAAACTTCGTCATGACCAATCCGGAAGTGTTGAAGGCGACCCTTGAAACGCGCGGGGAAAATCTGCTTAAGGGCTTGAAGAACATGCTTGCGGACCTCGAGCGGGGGCATGGGCAACTGGCCGTTCGGCAAACCGACCTAGAGGCCTTCAAGGTCGGCGTCAACCTCGCCACCACCGAAGGTAAAGTAATCTATCGCAATGCGTTGATGGAACTGATCCAGTACGCCCCCAGGACACAGAAAGTGCGCAAGACTCCATTGTTGATCATCCCGCCGTGGATCAACAAATACTACATTCTGGACATGCGCGCCGATAACTCTTTTGTCCGATGGGCCTGCGAACAGGGCCACACGGTATTCACCATTTCATGGGTCAACCCGGACGAGAAACTGGCCCGCGAAACATTTGCCGATTACATGCGGTGCGGGCCGTTAGGCGCGCTCGAAGCGATCGAAAAAGCCACCGGTGAGCGCCAGGTCAACGCCATCGGATATTGCATCGGTGGAACCTTGCTGGCGAGCACCCTGGCCTACATCGCCGGAACGACGGACGCGCGCTGGAAAAAGCGCATCAAAAGCGCCACCTACTTCACCACGTTGGTCGATTTTTCCGACGTTGGAGAAATGTCGGTTTTCATCGATGAGGAACAGGTCGCATCCCTCGAGCAGCGGATGACCGAGCGCGGTTACCTTGAAGGCGGCGAAATGGCGACGACATTTTCCATGCTGCGCTCCAACGATCTAATCTGGTCCTTCGTTATCGACAACTATCTCCTGGGGAAAGACCCCTTCCCGTTCGATCTTTTGTATTGGAACTCCGATTCGACCCGCATGCCCGCAGTCATGCATGCCTATTATCTGAGGAACATGTACCTGGATAACAAACTGGTTCAACCCGGAGCGCTGACAATAGATGATGTCGCCTTGGATTTGGGCCGTATCGATACGCCGTCCTATATTATGGCGGCGCGCGAGGATCATATCGCGCCTTGGAAATCGACTTTTCAGGCCGTCAACGTCTACCAAGGGGAAACGCGGTTCGTGCTTTCCGCATCGGGCCACGTCGCCGGCGTCGTCAACCCGCCGGTAAAGCGCAAGTACTGCTACTGGACCGATGGGGACGCCGCCACCAGTCCCGATGCGTGGCTGAACGGCGCAATCCAACATACGGGATCATGGTGGCCCGATTGGGCGAAGTGGATCAACAAATACGCAGGCGTGAAGAATATTCCTGCGCGTATTCCCGGCGACGGCGCCTTGAAGCCCTTGTGCGACGCCCCCGGCGCCTACGTTGTGATGCGTGCCGATCATCAAACGGACCACCGAGAAGACGCGGCCAAGCCGAAGACGAAATAAGCCGCGCAACATCGCAGGAAATACCGTGCATTAGGGTCAGGACCTCTTAATCTGGTGCGTCTGGCGGAGATGAACTTAAGTGTGGGTTAGGCGGAGAGCCCGCCGCAATGGCCCTCATTGCAAGGATTTTCCAACGACATCCGCACTTAAACTCATCCCGTCCCGCAGGGATTTGTGAAAAATGCCCCAAGAGCGTCGTCGAAGACTTTTGAAAGTGAACGGCACTTCCGGCAAGACTTCTCCTAGGTCTGTGACATTTTTCACAAACCAGACGCACCAGATTAAGAGGTCCTGACCCTAGTAATGCGGCGGCCTCACGTCGGCGGAAGGAACGTTGCCATCGACCCGGTCCTCGATATCCAACATGTTGGATTTCAGTCTTTCGATGAGCGCATTTTGCCGGTCCACCGTTTTCCACAAAGCCTCGACCATCGCCGACAAATCCTCGATCGTGGCCTGCTGGTGGGCCGAAAATTCTTCGAGGGACGCCAGCCGTCGCGCTATTTCGCCGATATCTTGTGCGCTCATACGGATTCCCCCAAATGATCCAAAATCATAACCGCCGCGCCATGGATATCGATTTCATGGTTTTCGACCCGCTCGACCATTTCCTTTAGGCCCCCTTCCCGTGTCGCCGCGATACGCGCGCGGATCTGATCTTCAATGCTTTTAACGATCCGCATTTCGATGATCGCCCGTTTGCGCGCGGCCAATTCGCCGCTTTTTTCGAGGGCGCGCCGGTGTGCGTCCAGGGTGCGGCAAAGTTCGTCCATGCCCTGCCCGGTCTCGGCACTGGTCGGGATCACCGGGGCGCGCCAGGCCGACGGCCCCTGGGCGTAGCGCCCCAACGACATCATCGCCTTCAATTCGGCCACTGTGCGCTCCCATCCCGGTCGATCGCATTTGGAGACCACGTGAATATCGGCGATTTCCAAGACGCCGGCCTTGATCGCCTGAATGTCGTCGCCAAGTCCAGGCGCGGAGACCACCACCACGGTATGGGCCGCCTGAACGATATCCACCTCGTCCTGCCCCACACCGACAGTTTCGATCAACACCACGTCATATCCGGCGGCGTCCAAAATATCCACCGTGTCGAGGCTGGCGCGGGCCAAGCCGCCCAAAGCGCCTCGGGTCGCCATCGAGCGGATGAAAACGCCGTCATCGCCGGAAAACCCGGACATTCGCACTCGATCACCCAGGATCGCGCCACCGGAAAACGGACTCGACGGATCAATGGCGATAATCCCCACACGCACGTTTTGACTGCGCAGCAACCGCGTGAGGGATGCCACCATGGTCGATTTGCCGCTTCCCGGCACCCCCGTCAAACCGACGATATGGGCCCGTCCGGTATGCTTTTGCACCTCGCCCATGAGGGCCGCCGCCGCCGCCGTGCGGCCCTCTATAAGGGACATCGCGCGGGCGATGGCGCGGGGGTCTCCCGCCCCTATTCCCGCGCTCAAGCCTGCGATCGTATTGTCCGTCATCGGCTTAGCCTCCGGAATTTTTGTATTCATGGGCCAGCTTGACGTAATGCGGGGCGGTATAGTCCATCATCGCGCGGTCTTGTTCATTGATATCGCGCACGTAGCGCGCAGGGCTCCCGGCCCATAATTGACCGCCGGGTACGGTTTTCCCAGGCGTCAGCATGGCCCCCGCGGCCAGCAACGCGCCCGCTTCGACCACCGCGCCGTCCATGACCATCGCCTTCATGCCGATAAAGCAGCCGTCCCCCAGTGTGCAGGCGTGGATTACCGCCATATGGCCGATCGTCACGTCATCGCCGATCAGCGTCGGATAAAGCCGCGATTCATGGACAATCGTTCCGTCCTGAATATTGGTGCGCGCGCCGACACGCACCTTATTGACGTCGGCGCGGATGACGCAACCATACCAAATCCCGCTATCCGGGCCAATTTCGACATCCCCCGCAATGACCACGCCCGCGGCGACGTAGGCGCCCGCGTCAATGCGAGGGTACGCATCCCGGTAGGATCGTATATATGGGACCATTGTCGTTTCCATAGTGTTTTAGGCGCCTCTCCGTGTTGATTTTTCTTCCTTGCGCCCTACCCCGGCGGCAAAGTGAAACGATAGAACACCACGTGCCAAAAATCGAGCTCGATACCGCCGCCCAAGACGCCGTGCGACACCGCGTTGAAATGCTCGGCGTGAGCCCATTAGGTCGTCAAAAGCCACTCATGCATCGCCCTAGCCACTCACGCATCGCCCTATTGACGGCGTCGGGTTCTTCCAGCGGGGTGAGATGCCCAGATTCCGGAACCACCACAAGGTGCGCGTTGTCGCCAATCATATCGACGATCTCGCGGTGAATTTCCGGTGGCGCCAATTGGTCGTTTTGACCACACAAGACCAATGTCGGACAGTCGATATCTTTCAGGAAAGGCCGTGAATCAAGGCGGTTCATAATGGCGTTTTGCTGACGCATGAACGAGAGCTTACCCACTCTTTCCGCCATTTCAAAAACCACGTCCCGCACGCCCGGCGCGTTAACATGGGATGGATGCACCAGATTGGGGAGCAATTTCGCCGTCACGCCACGAAATTCCCCCAATTCCGCCTCTTTCATCAGCGCCAGGCGGCGCGCCGTGATCTCGGGCGTGTCGGGCCGAGCACTGGTGTCAAGCAAGGCCAGACCGGCGACGCGATCGGGCTCTTGTCGCATGATTTCCATCGCCACGTAGCCGCCCATGGATAATCCCGCAAGCGCGAATTTTTCAGGCGCCCGGCGCAAAACGGCGCGGGCCAAATCGGCCATATTGTCCTCCCGGGTTAAATCGGCGACCCGGGTAAAAGAAATATCGCCGAGGGCGTGGACCTGATGACGCCACAACATTTCATCGTTTAAAAGTCCGGGAAGAAGAATAAGGGTGGGGTTTTCGCTCATGAGTCTCGATTTTCGACCTCTTTTAAAAAACGTTCAGTTCAATCCAATTCGTTAACGTCACGTTCGGCAAAAACCTCTTTGGCGGCGAAAATGCCGTTCAAGGCCGAAGGGAACCCCGCGTAGACAGCCATCTGTATCATGATTTCCACGATCTCCTGCCGGGAACAGCCGACATTCAGGGCGCCGTGAATATGCACTTTGAGCTGAGCAACGGCGTTGCCGAGCGCCGTCAAGGCCGCAACCGTCGCAATTTCGCGCGATTTCAGGTCCAGACCGGGACGGCTGTATATCTCACCAAAAGGAAATTCAATAGTATACCTGGCCAAATCCGGCGCGATGTCCTTCAAGGCCTCAATCACGCGCTCGCCGGCGGCGCCGTCGATCTCTTTGAGTTTTTCCCAGCCGATGGCGTATAAATCCTTATCGGGCATAATCGATCCTTTACGCAAAGAATGTATAAAGCGGCGCGCGACGCGTATATTTAGAACGTATGTTATTTGATCAGCGCGCTTATTTGTTTGAATTTTTCAGATGCCGACGTTCTCAACCATTCGAAAAGCACCATCTCGACGCTGACGATCCGGCACCCGGCCTGACGCATTCGCGCGATCCCGAGACGATGGTTTCGCGCAGTTCGCGATCCCGTCGCATCGGCGACTACGAATACCTCCACATCCCGCGCACGTAGATCAAGCGCCGTTTGCAGGACGCAGACATGCGCCTCGATCCCACTAAGCACGACCTGAGTGCGGTCGAACGCGCCCAAACGTTCGACGAAGGGGGCGCAGGCCAGACATGAAAATGAATTCTTCTCGATGATATCCTTCGCCGGGATGTGGGGGCGCAAATCCTCGACGGTAGGGCCTATTCCCCGTGGATACTGTTCCGACGCCAGCACCGGCGCACCCAAGATCGAAGCCCCTCGCGTCAAGATCGCCAATTGCGCGCGCACCGCACCCGGCGCCGACATCGCCGGCAACAGCCTTTCTTGAACGTCAACGACCACCAAAAGGCTTTGCGCAATGTCCAGCAGCACCGAGATCTCCCATAAACAACGTTCCCCCCGCAAAGATTAAAGGCTCGCATCGGGAAAGAACATCAAGCCCAGAGCACACCTATTCCACCTTCCCTGAGTTGCGATCTCTCCGGCCCTGAGTTGCGATCTCTCCGGGCGCCCCGCCTAAGGATCATCCCGGCGTCGGCATTGACATCAGCGGCGGAAAGTCTAATTATCCCGCTGCAGTTCTTTTTTTCAATAAATATTCCCGTGCACCGCCTTTGGCGCGAACGGGGGGACAAACAAAACCATATGAATTTTACCGAACTAGGACTTGGCGATAACGTTCTGCGCGCTGTCGATGACGCCGGATATGTCAGGCCGACCCCCATTCAAGAGCAGGCTATTCCCACCGTCCTCATGGGCCGCGACATTCTTGGTTGCGCCCAGACGGGAACCGGCAAGACCGCATCGTTCACCCTGCCCATGATCGACATTCTCGCCAATGGCCGAGCCAAGGCGCGCATGCCGCGCTCGCTGATCTTGGAGCCAACACGCGAGTTGGCGTCGCAGGTCGCTGAAAACTTCGACATTTACGGCAAGTACCACAAACTCAACAAGGCGTTGCTGATCGGCGGCACCAATATGCGCGAACAGCAAACGGTCCTCGATCGGGGGGCGGATGTTCTGATCGCCACGCCGGGGCGCCTGCTCGACATGTTCGAGCGCGGCCATCTTTTGATGAACGACGTCAAAATTCTGGTTATCGACGAGGCCGACCGGATGCTCGATATGGGCTTTATCCCCGATGTCGAAAAAATCGTATCCTTGCTGTCGCCGATCCGACAAACGCTGTTTTTCTCTGCGACGCTGGCCCCGGCCATTCGCAAACTGGCCGACAAATTCCTCCTCAATCCCAAGGAAATCACCGTGGCTCCCCTGACGTCGGCGGCGGAGACCGTGACTCAAGGATTGCTGGTCGTCCCCCATATGGACGGCAAGCGCCCCGGAGGGGGAATGAAGGAAAAACGCGCGGCGTTGCGCGAATTTATCGCCCGAGAAAACGTTTCCGATTCGATTATTTTCTGCAACCGCAAGCGCGATATCTCCGTCCTTTTTAGGTCGATGCAGAAGCGCGGATACAGCGTCGGTCAGTTGCACGGTGACATGTCGCAGCCGGCGCGCATGGAAATGCTGCGCGATTTCAAAGATAAAAAATTCACCCACTTGATTTGCTCGGACGTCGCCGCGCGCGGCCTGGATATCCCGGCGCTCAGCCATGTTTTCAATTTCGACGTTCCGACCCACGCCGAAGATTATGTTCACCGGATCGGGCGAACGGGCCGGGCCGGCCTCAAGGGCCACGCCTATACGATCGCGGTTCCCCAAGACGCTAAGTACATCGCCGAAATCGAAAAGCTGATTGGCCGGGAAATTCCCCGCATCACTCTGGAAGGCGTCACGGAAACATCCCTTGATTCTGCGGCCAAACGCCCATCGCGTGGCCACGAACCGCAAAAATCGTCCCCGCGGGATGCCGCCTCGGCGAATTCGGAGGAACCCGGCTCCGAGAACGCGCCGAAAAAACGCCGTCGGCGGCGCAGTTCTAAACGCGCCGATACCTCCAGCGGAGAGTCCGGTGCGATCAAAACGACGGAGTCTCCCACTCGGGACGCAACGACAACGCCCCCCAAAGACACGCCCAAAGCTAAACAAGCGCCCCGGACGCAGGCGACGAAATCTCGGGGTGGCGCAGGCCGAAGCGGGGCAGACGATGTACCCGCGCGCAACCATGATCATCTTCCCGCTTTTTTAACCCGACCGATTTCGACAACCGTGAAGAAGAAAAAGAAAAAACCGGCCGCGCCGCAAGGGTGACGTTGAGACGCCGGGGGACGCACCAGCCCTCCGATTGGTGGCTTCTTTGTGCTTCCGGCGCTTTTTTCGTTCTTTTTCCGCCCTATCTTCGATCCTGTTTTTTGGGGCGCCTTTTTTTCATCTTCACCACCGACGAAAAAAAAAGAAATCCGATCGTTTTTTTATTGCCAAAAAAAACTTTTCCGCGTATTCCACATTTCCTCAATGACGCACACGCACGTGCCGCTGGCCCTTGGTGGTTTATGTAACGACGAACGCGTCCTTTTTGGTTTCCCCGGCAAGGCCGGACTAGAAGGGGTGTGACGATGTTTGCTACTGAACAGGGGCGCGATGCCCTATTGCTGCGTACAACCGTTTCCAAAAAAACGCCTATTTCCCTGGTGCCCGACCCTGTTGAAGGGGTGCGCCTCCCTGAGGAACAGGGCGGCCTTCCGCCCCGGATCGCCGAATATTTGGCGCGCCACGAAGTGCCCTCGCCCTGTCTGATCGTGGACGTGGACATCATCGAACACAACTACGTCTCGCTCAACCGGGCATTGCCGTTGGCCAAAATCTATTACGCGGTCAAAGCCAACCCGGCGCGCGAGGTCGTCGCCCGTTTGGCGGCCCTGGGATCGCACTTCGACACCGCCAGCCCCAATGAGATCGATCTGTGTCTGGAACTCGGCGTCCCGGCATCGCGTGTTTCCTATGGGAATACGATCAAAAAACAGGCCGACATCGCTTCGGCGTATACCAAAGGCGTGCGCCTGTTCGCCTTTGACAGCGCCGAAGAATTGGAAAAAATCGCTCACGTCGCCCCTGACGCCAGCGTGTATTGCCGCGTTCTGATGCTATGCGCCGGCGCCGAATGGCCGCTGTCGCGTAAATTCGGCTGCACCCTCGAAATGGCGCGCGACCTTCTGCGCAAGGCCCGCGACCTGGGATTGGATCCTTATGGGGTTTCCTTTCACGTCGGTTCCCAGCAGACCGACCTTCACCAATGGGATATCGCCTTGGGCCAGACGGCCGACCTTTTCGCCCAGTTGAAAAGTGACGGAATCGAGCTGCGCATGCTTAACCTGGGGGGTGGATTTCCCGCGCGTTATCGCGCACGGGTAAACCCCGTCGAGGCCTATGCCGAGGCGGTAAAAATAGCCCTGGTACGGCGTTTCGGTCATGATATTCCCGAAATTATCATCGAACCGGGGCGGTCCATCGCGGGTGACAGTGGCGTTATCCAGGCCGAAGTGGTGCTCACCGCCCACAAGGGCGACGAAGACGGGCGACGATGGGTGTATCTGGACATCGGGAAATTTTCCGGCCTCGCCGAAACCATGGACGAAGCGATTAAATATCGCTTCATGACCCCCCATGACGGCGGGGAAACCGTCCCCGTCGTGATCGCCGGCCCGACCTGCGACAGCGCCGACATCCTGTACGAAAAGACCCCGTACCGGATGCCCGCCCGCCTGAAAGCCGGCGACAAGGTTCTGATCCTCTCGACGGGGGCATACACCACCACGTATTCCGCAGTGAATTTCAATGGCTTCGCGCCGCTTGAAACGATCTGCATATAGGACCGCCGCGATGAACGCTCTTTTGCATGTTGTCCCTGAAAGCGGGACCGACGACACCGTCGTGATTCAAACCGAGAAAGCGCACCACACCTCCGATGTGGATATGCTGGTGCATGCTCGTTTCGGACAAGACCGCCTCAAAAAAACCGTGTATCGCCTGCGCGAGAACACCGCGCCTCTTGGCGATCTTAGCCTCGTCGCCATGCGCCGTGGCCAGTTGGTCGGCACGTTGCGGTTTTGGCCGATCCGTATCGGCGCACAAATACCGGCTCTATTGCTTGGCCCACTGGCGGTCGCCAGCGCGTACCAGGGGCTGGGCATCGCCACCCGATTGATGCACCGTGGCCTTGCCCGCGCCCAGGATCACGGTCACGAGATCGTCGTTCTGGTCGGCGACGAGCCTTATTACCGGCGGTTCGGGTTTCGTCGCGACTTGGCGCGGGACCTCGCCCTGCCCGGCCCCGTCGCTCTTGAGCGCTTCCTCGCCCGGGAACTCGTCCCCGACGCCTTACGCGGCGTCGGTGGCATGATCGAGGCCCCGCGCGACGCCACCATCACCCAACCCTTCTTGGTCTCGGGAAATGGCGCGCATAACGGCCGGGATTGGTTCGGCGTATAGTCGCCCACCAATTACGGAATTGCGAAACACAAACCGATGACACGCGACCCCGCGTCCATGAAGGCGCGGGGTCGTTCGCGTTGGCCGTTAACCTTAACCCGCCAAACGAAAGACAACCACGATCATACCGCGTTCCTGGTCATACCGCGTTTTTCGGAGACTGAAATTTTGAGGGAAACAATGAGACGGCGGAAGAAAAATGATGGGGTGGCTGATGGGATTCGAACCCACGACCTCCGCGACCACAACGCGGCGCTCTAACCAACTGAGCTACAGCCACCATATTCCCGTTGCCGTGAATACGGCACCTAAGTAGACGGATCGCCTCGCCCCGTCAAGCTGTCGCGTGCGCCACCGTTAAAAAAATATTGCGTCAGACCTCGCTCGACAAATCACTGTCTTGTGAACCCGGCGGATTAGGAAATTATGATAGTCTGCGCGAGCAATTGGCTGAATTAAGGTTCTTCCAAGGCGGGACCTTCCATTGACGTGTCAAAATTAGGGATCCCTGGAGAAACGGAGGGATACGATGGAAACAAAAGAAATGAAATTGATAACGTCACAACACTCTTCCGCCGCGCTGAGCGTGATCCTCTCCATCGTCGTTTTCGCCTTGACTTTAGGTCTCGCACCGTCGCCGACACGGGCCGCCCCCGCCGCCCCCGAAGCGATGAAAATGATCGACGGTATCCACGTCGAGTCCTGGATGGTTTCCCCGGACAAAAACATTGATCTGGCCCAAGCCCTGAAGGCGGCGAGCCTGGCAGGTAAGATCTTCGTCGTTCTCTACGAGCAGCCTGGTTGTCCCTTTTGCGCCCGTCTGCACAAGGAAGACTTTCGTGACCCCAAAATCGTCGATCTGATGAAGCGCAAGTTCAGCGTGGTGCAGGTCGATATGCGGTCCGACAGAACCATGCGCGACTTTACCGGGACGACGCTCAGTCAGCACGATTTTTCGGCGCGAAATCGGGTTAACGGCACACCGACAACCATTTTTTATGCGCCCGATGCTTCCGAGATTTACCGAATGCCGGGTTTCCTACCGCCCCTTCATTATTTCGCGGCGCTGCAATACGTCAACAAGCACGGCCCCCAACAAGGATTGGGATTGCGTGCCTGGATACAAAAAAATTTGGACTTTCTGGAAAAATCCTACGGTTCGTAGGTGCAGTGAAATGCAAAAAATCGTAATTTTCGGCAATGCCGGGTCGGGGAAAACCACCCTAGCCCGCCATTATGCAAACCATTATGGACTGGCACGCCTAGACCTGGACACCCTGGCTTGGACAGACGCCACGCCGCCGTCGCGCAAGGCGCTCTGCGATAGCGCCGAAGAAATAGAAACCTTCATCGCGCAAAATCGGAAGTGGGTCATCGAAGGCGTCTACGCGGGCCTTCTCGGCGTGGCGATCGTCCGGGCCGACCAGCTTTTTTTCATGAACCCTGGGGTCGAGGCCTGTGTCGCCAATTGCAAAAGCAGGCCGTGGGAGCCCCATAAATACAAAAGCGCCGCGCAGCAGGATAAAAATCTCGCCATGCTGATCGAATGGGTGCGTCGTTATCCGAACCGCCGCGACGAATATTCCCTGGCCGCGCACCGCGCCCTCTTCGATTCTTTTACGGGAGAAAAGAAAGAGGTGACGCGGAATGATGAAAATTTACCCTCGCCCCGCTCGGCTTTTAAGTCCCTCACCGTACGATGACGGAAGCGCCGGTTTTTCCACGACGAAAACGAAGAAAGGCCATAGCGGCACGCCGATGTGTTCTTTAAAAATACACACACAACCGAGTTTCTCCAGGGTGGGTAAGACACGAACAGATCGACACCCCAGGGATATTGACGGGATATGCCAAACAAGGTCCTCGACTCGATCCGCCAACCATTTAACGACCGGGGCCTCGGGATCGGTGGAGTGTGCGACGCCTATGCGTCCCCCCGGTTTGGTGACGCGATACAGCTCCATGGCGCCCTTGGCGGGATCGTGCACCGGGCACATGCTGTATGTAGAAAGGACAACATCAAAGCTGTCGTCTTCGAACGGTAAATCGAGCATGTCGCCCCGTCGAAACGCGATCCGGGCCCGTACGTGGGTGCGCGCCGTTTTTTCTTTGGCGAGCGCCAACATTTCCTCGCTGGCGTCAAAGAATACGACTTTTCCAGATTCTCCGGCCTTGCCCGCCGCCAATATCCCGGTGGAACCCGTGCCCGCGCCACAGTCGAGGACCATGTCGCCACCGCCAACCGCCTTATCGACCAGGAGCTCGCGTCCACGCTGATCCGATCGCGCCGTAAAAAAAGAATGCTGAAAATCGTATCGCTTGGCGACATGGCCATAGATGGTTTTTAGCTTTCCACTATCGAGCGCCTCTCTCATTTCAAAAACCTCCACGCGAATGCGGCTTCGTGAGCATCATGCTTACACCGTTGGCGTAAAACATGGCGAGAGTATGGGAACGCCCCTTGAAGGGCCATGACGAACGCACCGTCAAGGGCGTTCGTTTTTACCACACCCCGGCCAACCATGCCGGGGCGCGCAGAACATACGGCTTTAAAAGGCTGAACGCGATCGTCCACATGACGATGGCGATGAGGCCGTCAAGAACGCGCCAGCTGATGGGTTTCGCGAACAATGGCGCTAGGCGGCCCGCGCCATAGCCCAGGGTATAAAACCAAACCATCGAGGCGAACGACGCGCCGAGCGCGAAGGCGACGCGTTCGGCCCCGACGTGACGTCCCGCGACCGATCCCAGCAAGACGACGGTATCCAGATAGACATGCGGGTTGAGATATGTCAGCGCCAGCGCCGTCGCGAGCGTGGCGCGCAGGGAGGGGGACTCGTTCTGGACGGCCGCCTTCAACACCCCGGGATGAAACGCCGCGCGCAGCGAGCGATAGCCATAGGCAATCAGAAATGCACCGCCCCCGAGCGAAGCGAGCACGAGCAAACCTTGGTGAGAAGACACCAAGGTCCCCATACCCCCCGCCCCCAAGGCGATCAACACCACGTCGGAGAGGAAACACACCGTGGCGACGGCAAAAACATGGCGGCGTTTCAGCCCTTGGCGCAGAACAAACGCATTTTGTGCGCCGATGGCGACGATCAGGCCCGCGCCGAGAGCGAAACCTTCCAACGCCGGGCTTACAAACGGGCTCGAAAAAGACACCATCACAAGGGCGTCCCCTCCCGCGGGACGCTTCGGGCAAAATGTTTTTGTAGGCGGCGGCAGGCTTCATCCAAGGTCGCGTCGTTCTTGCAAAAGCAAAAGCGCACGAAGTGGTCGGCCCCGCCCCCTTCATAGAAAGCGCTGACCGGCACGGCGGTGACGCCGGCTTCGATGGTGATGTGGCGACAAAAATCGACATCGCCGCCGACGTGCCCCACGGAACGAATGTCGGCGGTGATAAAGTAGGAACCGTGCGCCGCCATGACCTCGAACCCCGCCGCGCGCAGGCCTTGCGTCAGACGGTCGCGTTTGTCCTGCATCGTTTGGGCGAGGGCGCTGAAATACGCCGCCTCCTTGGCCAAGCCGTAGGCCACCGCGCTTTGCAAGTGGGGCGCGGTGGTAAAGGTGACAAACTGGTGCGCCTTGGCGATCGGCGCGATCAATTCGGGCGAGGCGGTAATGTAGCCGACCTTCCAGCCGGTCAAGGAAAAGGTTTTCCCCGCCGAGCCGATGCGCACGCAACGATCGCGCATGTCTTCAAGACACATCAGGGGGATATGCGCCAGGCCATCGAAAACCAAGTGCTCGTAGACCTCGTCGCACACCGCATAGGCGTCGTGTTTTTTAAGCAGCATCGCAATGAAGGACAGTTCATCTCGATCGAAAACCTTGCCCGATGGATTGTGCGGAGAATTGAGAACGATCAACTTCGTTTTATCACTAAAGGCCGCGGCCAGAGCCTCTCGGGGAAGTGTCCAGCGAGGGGGCTCCATGCGGACCGTTTTCGCGACACCTCCGGCGAGGCGAACGATCGGCGCATAACTGTCGTACAAGGGTTCGATCAAAACGACCTCGTCTCCCGGTTCGATCAATCCGAGCAGGCTATCGCAGAGCGCCTCGGTCGCCCCGGAGGTGACGATGACTTCCGTGTCGGGGTCGATGTCCAAGCCATAAAAGCGCGCATTGTGCGCGGCCACGGCGCGGCGCAATTGGGGCGTGCCCATCATCGGCGGATATTGGTTCGGTCCCTCGAACACGGCGTCCGCGGCACGGCGGCGAATATCGCGCGGCCCGTCCTCATCGGGGTAACCCTGGCCCAGGTTGATGGCGTCGTGCTCATTGGCCAGGGCGCTCATCACCGTGAAGATCGTCGTCGCGTAACCCGACAAGATAGTGTTGCCTTTTTTCACCGATAGCCCCCCTCGATCCGTGCACGGAAAGGATGGACGAAACCATACGAGCGCCCCCTCGTCCAGTCTTTCCATGCCTTACTCCCAAGCACACGGAGACGCTCGTATTTGCACCTGCATTTCCGTTAGGCAATTGCATAATAATTAATCATGAAAAAGCCGCCAAAAGCACCTCATGAAATTGGAAAATAATAAATTTTTATTCTATAACAACATGTTAAATGATCTGTTTTAAAATGGCATGTCTCATGCTATCGGTTAGGATATCATTCTGCCTTCTCGCGACGACGGCCGGGCGCTGGCTTGGCGTCGGCGTATCACATATCGACACACAAGAGGCACAAGCCCATGAAAAAAATTGAGGCGATTATCAAGCCGTTCAAGCTTGACGAGGTTAAGGATGCTTTGCACGAAGTCGGCCTGCAAGGCATCACCGTCCTCGAGGCGAAGGGATTCGGCCGCCAAAAAGGCCATACCGAACTTTACCGCGGCGCCGAATATGTGGTCGATTTTTTACCAAAGGTCAAAATCGAACTTGTCGTCGAGGATACGATGGTCGAACGCGCCGTGGAGGCTATTCAACAGGCGGCCCAAACGGGGCGTATCGGTGACGGGAAAATATTCATTTCCCCCGTCGAAGACGCCATTCGCGTGCGCACCGGAGAACGTGGAGCCGAAGCCATCTAACTTCAAATCGCCGGCCATAGGCCTTCAGGATGGCGTCTTCGCATTCGTGGCGTTTATCCCCGCTAAGATCATGACGGTGTGATCCCAATCGTACGTTTCAACATTTAAAGACAAAGGACTTAATTTCATGTCACTCAATTGCAAGACACCTGATGACGTCTTGAAACTCCTGAAAGAGGACAACATCGAGTACGTTGATCTGCGGTTCACCGATCCGCGCGGCAAGTGGCAGCACTTGACCATGTGCTCGGATTTCGTTGACGCCGACTCCTTCGAAGACGGCATCATGTTCGACGGTTCCTCGATCGCGGGTTGGAAGGCGATCAACGAGTCGGATATGTCCTTGATTCCCGATGCGACAACGGCCGTTATGGACCCGTTCGCCGCGCAACCGCAGATGATCCTCTTTTGTGACATCAACGAACCGTCAACCGGCCAAGCCTACAACCGTGATCCTCGTTCCGTCGCCAAAAAGGCCGAGGCATATCTCGCCGCCACGGGTATCGGCGATACCGCCTACTTTGGCCCCGAGCCGGAATTCTTTGTTTTTGACGACGTGCGCTTCGACGTCAAAATGAACCACTGCTTTTACGAATTTGAATCCGAAGAAGGGCCTTATGTCGCGGGGAAAGCCTTCGACGAGGGCGGCAACATCGGCCATCGCCCCCCGGTAAAGGGCGGTTATTTTCCGGTTCCACCCGTTGATGGCGCCCACGACCTGCGCGCCGAAATGGTTAGCGTGATGAAGGAAATGGGGCTTGTCATGGACAAGCACCACCACGAGGTGGCGCCGTCTCAGCACGAATTGGGCATGGCGTTCTCCACCCTGGTGCGCACCGCCGATAACGTGCAAATCAACAAATATTGCACCCACATGGTCGCCCACACCTATGGCAAAACCGCGACCTTCATGCCCAAGCCCGTCGCCGGTGACAACGGATCGGGAATGCACACCCATCAATCCATTTGGAAAGACGGCAAACCGTTGTTCGCGGGATCCGGCTACGCCGACCTTTCCGACACGGCCCTTTATTATATCGGCGGCATCATCAAACACGCCAAGGCGTTGAACGCGTTCACCAACCCGTCAACAAACAGCTACAAGCGCCTGATCCCCGGCTTTGAAGCTCCGGTTTTGCTGGCTTACTCCGCCCGCAACCGTTCCGCGTCGTGCCGCATACCGTTTTCGAGCAACCCGAAAGGCAAGCGCGTCGAAATCCGTTTCCCCGATCCGACCGCCAATCCTTACCTAGCCTTCGCCGCGATGATGATGGCCGGCCTGGACGGTATCGAAAACAAGCTCCATCCCGGCGACGCCATGGACAAAAACCTCTACGATCTTCCGCCCGAAGAGTTGGCCGAAGTCCCGACGGTTTGCGGATCCCTGCGCGAGGCCCTGGAATCTCTCAACGCCGACCGCGATTTCTTGCGTAAGGGCGACGTCTTCAACGACGATATGCTCGACGGCTACCTGTCCTTGAAATGGGAAGAAGTGTACGCCCTGGAACACGCTCCCCATCCCGTGGAATTTCAAATGTACTACTCGGTGTAATCCGTATCCAATCCGCAAAAAAAGGCCCCTCCAATTTGGAGGGGCCTTTTTTTATCGCGCCCTGGCGGCGCAGTTTCCAAAACCCTTATGATAGGTCGTCGATCGCCTCTTGGAGGCGCTTGCACACGGTCTTCAGAACCTTGATACGGGCGTAATATTTGTTGTTCGCCTCGACCAAGGTCCAGGGGGCGTATGGCGTCGAGGTGCGTTCCACCATGTCGTTGACCGCCCGGGCGTAGTCGTCCCATTTATCGCGATTGCGCCAGTCTTCATCCGTCAACTTAAAACGCTTGAACCCGCTGGCCTCACGTTCCTGAAATCGGCGCAGTTGCTCGTCCTTATCGACGGAAAGCCAAAATTTAACAACCAGCGTGCCGTGATCGTTCATCTGTTGTTCAAACCGATTAATTTCGCCATACGCACGCATCCAATCGGACTGGGGCGACAGTCCCTCGACCCGCTCAACCAAAACCCGGCCATACCAGGACCGATCAAAAACGGTGACATTCCCCTGGCGAGGCAAGTTGCGCCAAAAGCGCCATAAATAAGGATGCGCCAGTTCTTCGTCGCTGGGCGCGCCGATCGGAATAATGTCATAGAAACGCGCATCCAAAGCGCCGCACACCCGTCGAATGGCCCCACCTTTTCCGGCGGCGTCGTTGCCTTCAAAAACAATCACCATGGATTTTTCACGAAAAATCTTATTCCGACTCAGTTGATTGAGCAGCGCTTGATATTTAGCCAATTTTTTCTTGTAGTCGCTTTTCTCCAACGCCCGCGTGAGGTCCAGGGTGTCGAGGACATTTTTTCGCTCCTCCATGTCGTTGAGGGCGGCGGTCACGGCGGCTCGTTTGGCGGGGAGTCGTCCGTCGTCAAGGCGATCGCGCAGGGCTTTGTGTAATATTTTACCGACGGTCAAGCTGCGATAGCGTTCGTCTACGCTTTCCACGACCGACCATGGAGCGAAGGCATTGGAGGTCCGGCGCAACATGTCCTCGGCGACGGACTTATAGGTATCGTAATTTTCAAAACGTTTCCAATCGTATTCGGAGACGCGCCAGCGCGTTTCCTCGCGCTGTTCCAGTGTCGTCAGGCGTTCCTTCAGGTCCTTTTTGGAAAGATGAAGCCAAAATTTTAAAATCAGGGCGTTCTCGTTCGCCAGCATACGCTCGAAATGATTGATTTCGTCGATGGCGTGATCAAAATGCGCCGTCTTCATGTCCTCGTAAACCCGCGCGATCAAGGGCGTTGTGTACCAGCTGCCGAAAAAGATACCGATCGCCCCCTTAGGCGGCAGGGCGCGCCAATAACGCCACATGGGGGGACGCTCTTTTTCCTCGTCCGATGGGGTGCCCATGGCGTGAGAATGGATATTACGAGGATCCATCCAGTAGTTCAGGGTATTGACCGTCGTCCCTTTCCCCGCCCCATCCATCCCGGCAATGATGATGACAGTTGGAAATTTTTTTTCCTGAGCCAGATCAAATTGCGCCTCAAGAAGGTCTTCGCGAAGATTCGGCAACTCCTGCTTGTATTTGTCCTTGTCTATGGATTGCCCCAACTCTGCGGTTTCGAACATATTATTCCCTCTTGGCGCGCGGCATGTAAGGTATGGGCATTAAGGTATGATGGTCCTTACGAAACGGTGCGTCATACAGTTTGTTATTATGCCCCTATCCACGAACATCTCCCTTGAACTTAAGGGCGCCTGTCGTACCGAAGCTTAATTCAAAGGCTTAATTATGGTGTCTCACGAAAGATTGCGATAGGTTTTTATCCTGGTTATAAAAACGCCTGTGAGTTGAATACTTATTGTGGAATATTCATGCGCGGACCATAGGCTCGATCCTCGGGCTACCGACACTTCGACTGACCCCTCAGGAGGCCATTGTGAAAAAAATTCTAATCGTCGTTGGTATCCTCGCCGTCCTCGTCGGCGGCGGTGTTGCTTACTTATACTCCTCGCTTGACGAGATCATCACCGCCACGGTGCAAAAGGTAGGCAGTCGTATGATGCTGGTGGATGTCACCCTGAAGAAAACAAAATTATCCCTAACTTCGGGGCGAGGCGAGATGGACGGCCTAAAAGTCGGCAACCCACAGGGGTACAACACCAATTACGCCGCCAGCTTGGGTAAGGTCGTTCTTGAAGTTGATGTCAATACCGTCATCAAAAATCCCACGATTATTCACGGCGTATTCGTCGAGAAACCCGAGGTGACTTACGAAATTGGGGGCAACGGATCAAATATCACGGCGATCCAAAAAAATGTCGAAGGTTCACTGTCTCGTCTCGGAATCGGCGGCACGGGAACCGGAACAACATCCGGTCAAAAGCCGCCGAAGAAATTCATCATAGAAAATCTGATTATCCGCGATGGCGTCGTGCGGGTCAGCGCCACCATGTTTCAGGGCAAAACATTGGATGTCCCTCTTCCCAAAATTCATTTGCGCGATATCGGCAGAAAAAAGGGCGGCCTGACGTCAAATGAAATCGTATTGGAGGTCGTCAACGCCATGACCAAAGCGGCGACAGAGGCGGCGATGTCAACGGATTTATCTAAACTCGGCCTTGACATGACCACGATAGATAATCTGAAGACACAGGTTAAAGGTCTTCTGGGTACCTCCGGCGGCGCCAAGGCCGTGATCGACCAAAAACTCGGCGCGGCGAAAAAAATCATCGAACAAACGACGGGGGGATCGACCCCAATCGAAAATGCGCCTCAAGAAATTCAGAAAAAATTGGGCGGCGCACAGGATCAGTTAAAGAATTTGTTCGGCAATTGATCGCAAGGCGCCACAAGACGACGAACGCGAACGTCAGGCGAGCGTGCTCGCCTGACGTTCTTTCGTTGCCGGCATAGACCGTGAAGACGCGGTGACCGTGAGGACGCGGCCCGCCTTTATCACGTTTTGATACGCGCCGCCGCTTCCCGTCCGCGTCGTGACGTCCACGCATACCACAACGTCACGCCGGCGGTCAGCACGAGTACGGGGATCGCGCCGTAGTTCACCGCGTTCCATCCCGACCAGTTCAACAAACCTCCCGATGAAAAAGACCCTGCGGCGGCGACGGCGAAAACCAAAAATTCGTTCAAGGCCTGAACCTTGGTACGTTCACTGGGATGGTACGCCTCGGTCAACAGGGTCGTGCCGCCGACATACATAAAGTTCCAGGCGACCCCCAGTAAAATCAAAGCCACGGTAAAGTTCGCCAAATCTATCCCGGCGATCGCGGCGGCGGCGCTGGCGGTGAACAGCGCCATGCCGACAAACAGCACCGGCAAAACCCCGAAACGGCGGATCAGATTACCGGTAAAAAAGGAGGGCAGAAACATAGCCAAAACATGCCACTGGATAACCGATCCCGCTTCCGCCACCGGGAAAGCGCAGGCCACCATGGCCAAAGGCGTAGCCGTCATGACAAGAACCATCACCCCATAGCTCGTACAGGCGTTGAGCACTGCGGCGGCGAAAACCGGCTGGCGCATGATTTCCCGCATCGGTCTACCCTGCCCTTCGTGGGCTTGCACCGCGATTTCTGGAATTTTCAAAAAGAACAACGGCAGCAAAGCCAGAAAACTGACGGCCATCACAGCAAGATAGGTCCCGGCAAAGGGTATGGGCGAGGCTAAATCCTTACTGAGAACGCCAATTTTAGGCCCTAAAAAGGCGGCGGCGACGCCCCCAAGCAGGACGTAGGAAACGGCGCGGCTGGTGTATGCCGCAGGGGCCGATTCCACGGCGGCGAACCGATAATATTGGGAAAACGCCTGAAAGCTTCCCTGCAGAAAGGCCGCGGCGCAGAAGAGCCAGAAATTCCCCTGGACGATCGCGAAAAAGGCTAGCCCACCGCTCAACGCGCCCGAAAACGCCCCGACCATGAACCCGCCCCGCCGACCGATACGGCGCATAAGGAACGATGCGGGCACCGTAATCGACGCCGTCCCCAGGGTCAGCATAGCCACCGGCAGGGTCGCCAACAGTTTATTGTCGGCAAGCATCTGGCCGACGAGACCGCTGAACGTAATGCTGGCGATGCTGGTGATCAAATATAGGGCCTGGGCGGAGGATAGCAAAAAAACATTAATTTTATAACGCCGCATCGCGCCCTCCCCTTGCGTCGCGCGTTTCCGATAAAGACCGCAACACCGCGTGATTAGCGTTCATCGGGCACGCTCCGGGGAATAATGTTTTCACGACCACGAGCCATCCCCCGCGTGGTCAAGTAAATACCCGCCAAAATCAGAGGCAATCCCGCGAAATGATACCCCTGCAGGCGCTCGCCCAGCAGAAGGATCGCAAGAAAGGCGCTGAACAGGGGAATCAGATGAATGAACAACCCCGCCTTGTTCGCGCCAACTTCGTGCACCGCCTTGTTCCAGCTTAAAAAAGCAACGATGGATGCGAATATGGCGACGTAGGCGATCGCCGCCAAATTGGCGGGGCTCGGCGTGAAGCCGCCATAAAGATAAACCTCCCGCAGATAGAACGGAAAAACCAGAACGATGCCGATCATCATGATGGTCTGCAACATCACGAGGGAAGGCATTTCTCGGGGAAGGCGTTTCAATAACGAGGAATAGATCGACCACGATATGACCGCACCCAATATCCATAAATCTCCGGGAGTGAACGACAGGCGCGTTAAAACGGACCAATCGGCGCGAGAGATGATAATCAGGATTCCGATCGATGAAACGCCGATCCCCGCAATCTGACGACTGCTCAACCGATCTCCATTAATCAAATACGAGAATAAGGGAATGACCATCGGCATTACCGCCAGAACCAGCGATGCGTTGACTGCGGTCGTCGTGTGTAGGGCAATGTAGACGAAGCTGTGAAAAATCGCGACTCCGGTCAACGACAGCCCCAACAGTACATAAAAATGGCGTCTCACCAAGGCGCGGTGCGCGAACAAGGCGCGCCCGGAAAGGGGAAACAACAAGAGACACGCCATGACCCAACGCCAGAAGGTCAGGGACATCGGGGGCATGTCGGCATGGACCGCCCGCGCAATCACAAAATTCCCCCCCCAACAAAGGGTCGCGATAACGAGCAAAACGTACGGGGATGAAAAGGCGTGGGACTTCAAATTTTCTACTCCGGTTAAACCATCGGACAGGCCAAGACCAGGATCATGCCCCCCTCGCCTTACGCCCAAAGCGCCTGCAGTCTTATCCTATTTTCAATCCATTCTGGACCTATATTTTTTGTTAGGTCTTTAAATCCTCCCGTTCCACCCATCCATATCCCCCATTCTCCCTTGTTCCTCCCTATCATTTTACGCGTTTAATTTCCCCCTTTCGCTGTTGTGCGGTCTTTACGTTTTATGCCGGAAAATTATTGATTGCCCTTATTAAATGTTCTTGTTATGTTCTTTTTTAATTGGATATTTTAGGGTGGATGGCATGCTGATACAAAGAGATAAAATAATGAAAATTGGACTTATTATTAACGAGTTATCGGTAATAACTCTACTTTTTGCAGCAGGCTATGCTTGCCTTTTAGTGACATGAGCCAAGGTTCGTCAAAGGCGTCCCACTCGATATCCTGTGGTCGCATTACGATCCCTTCCCCTCCTGCTTGGGGAGCGGGAAGGGATATCAGACGCGTTTTCCCTTTGCGATAAAGGGTAAAAAAAACCGCACCCCGCAGGTGAGTGCCTAAATCTCGCCAAATCGACGGCATAAGATACGCCCAGAGGACAAAGGATATCCGTTGGCCATGGAAGTGACTCTTTGGTCGAACGGGCGGCTGTGTTTTTAAAAGGTCAAAAGCGTTTAAAAAAGCCATGGCGCATGGGCTCATTCCGACAGGGCGGAGAAACCAGTCCGTTGGAATATTGGACTTAGCGAAACATTCCTCCAGAAACTCAGCCTTTCTTCTCGAAAGAAGATCATAGTCTTTTGAAGGGACCAAGACATCGAACAACATCATAGTCTTGTGGAGTTTTCTTATCATGGATACGAATACGGAAAAATGGCGCGCCACGACATATGCGGCAATACGAATTTCTTTTGGCCTCGTTTGGGCAATCGACGCCGCCTTTAAATGGCAACCATCATTTATCTCTGGATTTTCATCGTACCTGACCGGCGCTCTCGCCGGGCAGCCGGTCCCTGTTCAAGTGTGGATCAAGTTTTGGATTGAAATTATTAACGTTGATCCTGTTTTATTCGCCCATATCGTGGCGATAAGCGAGACAGCGCTGGCGGCATCCTTGCTTTTTGGGATATTCACAAATGTCGCATATTTTGGCGGGACGCTACTTTGCTTCGTTATCTGGTCTACGGCAGAAGGGCTTGGCGGGCCTTACACGGCAGGTTCCACGGACATCGGCACCGCGGTAATTTACATTTTCGTTTTTGTCCTGCTCTACGTATCGCGGGCGGGACTGACCCTGGGTGTTGACGGTTTCCTTACGCCCCGGCTCGGCCGATGGGCAATCCTGGCCGCCGGAGAACGGCGCCATGAGAAACAATGATTGGCCAGGGGAGCACGATCGATCAAGGAAATCGATACATTACTCTTGAGAAATCACGCGTTTTTCGCCTTTCGCGTTTAAAGCGACGAAGACGAAATCGCCCTCAGTCACCTTGATTTCCTCGACGTGACCTTCACGAAGACGTTTGACCCAGGCTTCGACGTGCGTCTTAAGCGATGTCCTACCGACCTTCACGATGTCGACATGACATGAGAGAACATCACCGACGAGAACCGGACAATGAAACTCCATGGCGTTGATCGCCACCGTCGCCACCCTACCCCGGGCGAATTCGGCGGCGGTAATCCCACCGGCCACATCCATTTGCGACAATAACCACCCGCCGAAAATATTACCGCCCGTATTGGTGTTGGCCGGCATCGCCAGGGTTCGTATAGCCAAAACGCCATGGGGTGTTGACGGCGAAGACGGTTTGTTCGACATGTTTTCCTCTCTTGCTACGCTCCCATGGGGACGCATAAACGCCTCTCCCCTTGGGGATAAATAGCACAACATTTTGTTATAGAACCTGGATAAAACACTCTATCATCCTTAATATGGTTCGCTATGATTTTTAATCTGCGCGGCGTAGCTTGGCCCGCCTTTGGCCACCTTTGGGCGCAATGGCGGCCTCGTGGCGAGTTTATATTGCGTCGAAGTGGGACGACTGACGGGAATCGGCATGAACGATCTTTTTACACGACCGGGCATAGAACCCCTTAAGACCGATAAGGAAAAAGCGGCGGGTAGCGAATCAACGCGCCCTCAAATCTCCACTTCTACCGCTTCCCAATCCAATCGCAAGCTACCGCGAACATCGCCTTCACGAACCCTCTCCCCGCCCTCACCGTCAAGCGGAAGCGCCGGCGGCTATTCGGCGAAAGACATTCAGGTCCTGGAAGGCCTGGAGCCGGTGCGCATGCGCCCGGGAATGTATGTCGGCGGCACCGACGAACGGGCGCTCCATCACCTGGTGTCCGAAGTTCTCGACAACGCAATGGACGAGGCCGTCGCCGGCCATGCCAGCTTGATCGACCTGGAACTGGCGGCGGACCAAACCGTGACCGTTCGCGATAACGGGCGGGGCATCCCCATAGATCCCCACCCCAAGTTCAAGGACAAATCGGCCTTGGAAGTCATTTTGACGACCTTGCACTCCGGCGGAAAATTCGGCGGCGAGGCCTATGAAACGTCGGGCGGTTTGCACGGCGTCGGCATTTCCGTGGTCAACGCGCTTTCCGATCGCCTATCGGTCGAAGTGGCGCGCGATCGTCATCTCTGGGGGCAGGACTTCTCCAGAGGCGTCCCCCAAACTCCCCTTCGGGACTTGGGGAACATACACAACCGACGTGGAACTCAGGTGGTTTTTCACCCCGACGCCGAAATCTTCGGTGCGCGCGCCATCTTCCGCCCCCATCTTCTATATCGGCTAATACGATCCAAGGCCTATCTCTTCCGCGGCGTTAAAATTCGCTGGAAATGCGCCCCCGAACTTTTGGCTTCCGAAGAAAAGATCCCCGCCGAGGACACGCTTCATTTCCCAGGCGGGCTCGGCGACTATCTCGAAGAAACCCTGAAAAACCGAAAAACGTATACCCCGATCGCCTTCGCCGACGAAAGCGCCTTTTCGGATGGCGCCGGAAAAGCCGAGTGGGCCGTGGCCTGGCCGCGTGATGAAGAAGGTTATTTCAATTCCTACTGCAATACCGTTTACACCCCACTGGGGGGCGCCCACGATGCGGGGATGCGCAATGCCCTGACCAAGGGACTGCGCGCCTATGGCGAACTTATCGGGAATAAGCAGGCCGCGAAAATCACTTCGGATGATGTTGTCGGCGGCGCAGACATTCTGTTATCCGTTTTTATCCGAAACCCCCAATTTCAAGGTCAAACCAAGGAAAAATTGGCGACGGGCGAAGCCACGCGCCTTGTCGAGGGAACCGTTCGCGACCATTTCGATCATTGGTTATCGGGGGACCCGGCGGCGGCGCGAATACTGCTTGAGGCAGTGATCGCGCGGGCCGAAAGTCGGCTACGCCGTAAGGCGTTGCGCGAGACCAAACGTCAGTCGGCGACGAAAAAACTTCGCCTTCCCGGAAAGTTAGCCGACTGCGCGCAAAAAACCGCCGAAGGAACGGAAATTTTCCTGGTCGAGGGCGATTCGGCGGGCGGCTCGGCGAAACAGGCGCGCAACCGCAAAACCCAAGCGATCCTCCCCTTGCGTGGAAAAATTCTTAACGTGGCCAGCGCCACCGCCGACAAACTGAAAGCTAATCAGGAACTCTCGGATCTTACCGAGGCGCTGGGGTGCGGAACGCGATCCCATTACGATCACGATGCGCTGCGTTACGACAAAGTCATCATCATGACCGACGCCGACGTGGACGGCGCGCACATTGCCTCCCTATTGATCACATTTTTCTACAGAGAAATGCCGGAACTCATTGAAAAAGGTAACCTTTATTTGGCGCAACCCCCTCTGTACCGACTCGCACAGGGGGCCAAGGTCGGCTATGCGCGCGACGAAACCCATAAGGACGAGCTCTTGAAAAGCGATTTTTCGGGGCGAGGAAAGGTCGAGATCAGTCGCTTCAAAGGACTGGGCGAAATGCCGCCAAGCCAATTGAAGGAAACGACGATGGACCCCACCAAACGAACCTTGTTGCGTGTGATCGTCCCCAACGTCCTAAGAGAGGAAAGCGTGGACGACGCGCGCGATACGGAAAATCTCGTGGAAAGCCTGATGGGAAAAAAGGCCGAGTTACGCTACGCCTTTATCCAAGAACATGCGCGCTTCGTCGAGGATATCGACGTGTAACGGGACCGCCGTGAATTGACTCCGACGTTTCGCTCCCGCGAACCATCGGGCCGACCACTATCTATCTTTTTGTTGCAGTTTGATTTCTTCACACATTTGTGTCCAATTGCATCGGACTCAAATGTTAAACTCAAACCACTAGGCTAGGGAAACAGCGGGGCCTGCATCAGGCCTTCCGTCTCGTCAAACCCATACATCACATTCATGTTTTGCACCGCCTGCCCCGACGACCCTTTGACCAGATTGTCGATCACCGAAACGATGATCACCCGCCCCTCTTTGCGGTCCGCGAAGACGGCGATGTGAACATAGTTCGAGCCGCGCACATGCTGCGTGGCCGGAGGCGGCGCCCCCCACGGCAAGACACGCACAAAAGGCTCGCCTCGATAATGCTCCGTCAGAGCTTCATGCACGGACTGGGGCGTTTCCCCCTCGCCCAAGGTGGCATAAATGGTCGCCAGGATACCCCGGCTCATCGGCGCCAAATGAGGCGTAAAGGTCACGGTGAGCGGCGCATTCGCGACCTGGGACAAGGCCTGCTCCATCTCCGGGGCATGGCGATGATGGGCGATGGCGTAAGCACTCAATCCTTCGCCCATTTCACCGTGTAGGAGGTTTTCTTTCGCCGAACGTCCTCCCCCCGTCGCCCCCGTCTTGGCGTCGATGATCACCGAACCGTCATCAATCAAACCACGCCCGACCAGCGGCAAAAGGGGAAGAAGCGCGGATGTCGGGTAGCATCCCGGACAGGCGACCAGACGCGCAGATTTCAGCGCATCCCGAGAAAATTCGCTGAGGCCGTAAACCGCCTCCTTTTGAAGTTCCAAGGCTTGATGAGGGTGGCCGTACCATGTGGCGTACAGGTCCCCGTCACGAAGTCTAAAATCCGCAGAAAGGTCAACGATCTTCAAACGCGGATACCGGGCGAATAAGTCCGCGACAACCTGTTGCGTTGTGCCGTGAGGAAGACAGCAGAAGGCCACATCGATGGTGGTGAAATCGATATCCTCCAACGCGCACAAATCGGGCAACCCCCGCCCATCGAGGTGTGGATAAACCGCGCCATATGGCAGTCCGGCCTTGCGATCGGCGCCAAGGGCCACGATTTCAACCCGAGGATGGCGCAACAAAAGACGAACGGTCTCTTCTCCGGTGTACCCACTGGCGCCGATGATCGCGGCCTTGATGGAGGATGGTGAAAGCGGAGATGTCATCGCCTGATCCAGATTACTGTCAACATATTGAAAAACAAAAAACGCCCGCGTGGGGCGTCTCGCAAAAAGAAACACAAAGCCCCTGCCGTTAAGACACACTCTCCTTCGTTCGCAGCGCCAACGTTCGCACAGTCATGGACAGGACCTTATTCAAAAAAACGGGGCGCACCCGATACGCACAGAACCCGCCGCGTTGAACATACACGAAGAAAAAAAAGAGCACAACGCCGTACGTATCTCCGCCCTCTGAGTTGCGCCCTCTGAATTCCATCCCTGAAATATCAGGGCGAGTCCGCCGTTAATTTTTGGATGGTTTCGGCAAAAATATTCACGATGCTGCGAATGAACGGATCCGTTTTAGACAGCTTCTCCTCAAACATCTGTCGGGTAACCACGATCAGAACCGTGGGCTCGGTCGTGCGTGCGCTGGCGGCCCGAGGCGCGGTTCCGATCAGGGCCATTTCTCCAAACAAGGCGCCCTTACCCAACGTATCGCTGACCTTCCCGTTTTTAATAATTTCAACGCCGCCCTGCTGGATGATGTAAGCGTTTTTCGCCTCTTCATCCTGAGTGTAAATTTGAGCGCCCTTGGCAAGATTACGCCGTTCTAAAACTATATCGCCGTTTGACATCTAGATATTCCTACAAAACACAAGCGGAGCGCTTTTGCGCGCCATCACTTCCCGGTTTTATTCCAACGGAACTTTGGGCGGGAATTTTTCAATAACCTTCAACGACCCTACGAGAAGAGTCTCTCCTAATACTTGACCCCCATCACCTGGGCGGCAATTTTCGCCACGATCCCCAATGCCTCACGTCGCGGCGTCCCGGGTTTCAGGCGGGGATCGTATAAAACACGCAATAAGACTTTATCGCTATAACTTAAACGGGTCAGGTGATCGAGGTCGCTAAAAATCGACGGGCGTAAATTGTTGCTGTCGTTGGGCAGACCCATGCTTTGCACCAATTCCTCCAAAAGACAACTGTCGATCAAGGCGTCCGGGGCCTCGACGTTGACAAAAATAAGGGCGCGAACAATCCTCTTTTCCGGCTTGCGATAGGCCAAAAAAAGACATCGTGCGTGAAGCATCTGAGCTTGAATGAAACGACTGTCTACGTTTTTTCCCTTAACGTTCATGATTTCCGCGCGCGTTAGAAAATACAGGCTGATCGCATTTGGGGTATTGGGCTTAACTTGCTTGAAACGTACGCCGGAAACACGCGTAATTTCCCGCAGATGACGCTCCACCGCCTTGATATAAAATGGCTTAATTCGACCGCTCAGAGAAATGCCGACAGGATTATCCTGCCATTTGGCGACAACCTTCGACGCCATCTCGGGGGACAACTCACTGGCAAAAACGATCGTGTTGAAGTATGAAACGATTTGACGAAGCGATGGGGACGCCGAATCGGCGCGCGCCAAGACCCCACCGGCGACAATCGCCGCCACGACAATTCCCCCAAACGCGACTTTCCGCGCCCTGCCCACCAGCATTCTCCTTTGCGTCATCGTCCTTTGACCTATCACGCCACGGCAAATTATCACCTTGAAATTGACAAGGCACTTTGCAAGTCTCCGGCAGAGGTTGTAAGACTATGCTTCGTGTTGGCCTTTCAATACAGGAAAAAAAACGCCCAGAAACCCTTCTGGCATTGGATAGGTTTTGCGCCATGACCTCCTCGATCTTGATTTCCATTATATGTCCGGACCGCGTCGGATTGTTGGCCGATCTCACGGGACGCCTATTCGACCTTGGAGCGAATTTAGGCGACGTCACTTTCGCCGTCTTGGGCGAAGGCGCTGAATTTACCGGCGTTTGCTCTTTCTTCAATGGTATCGAACTCACGTCCCTAGAGGAGGAATTACGCGCCGTAGAAGGCCTGCAAGACGCCGAGATGACGCTGTCTCGGTTCACCTTGTCCCCCGTGCACGCCCCGAGCGGACGGATCACCCACCGCCTGGTGATCAGCGGCGGAGATCGTCCAGGATTGACGGCGCGTTTATGCGAGTTGTTTGTTCAATTCAAGGTCAATATCGTCCGCCTGAACGCCGAACACGTTCCCGATGGCGCAGATGGGCAATATGTCATTCGCATCGCGGCCAGCATTCCCACGCAATCCGTACAAAGCTGCTTGGCCGCCGTGGCCAATACGGCCGGCGAACTGGGGTTGAATTTTGAGTCCGGCGCAGCCGCGCAAGACCAGCTTTCAGGACCGACGCCCCAAGGGAAATCCTAGCCCCATCGGTACAAACGGGACCAGCCGTCGCCTACAACCGAGAGTAAATTCGAGTGAGGCCGAGAGTAAATTCGAGTGAGGCCGAGAGTAAATTCGAGTGAGGAAAGAACGCCTCCCTCCCTTGAGAAACATGCCTGAATCGCGGAAAAGGCCGGCAATATCCTCCTTCAGGTTAGCACTTATGACGCCCCGAGTCCGCCTTGCCCCCTGGGCAGGACGCGTCAGCCGAGGTTTTTGCGACGGCGCCCCCGACGGGAACTTTTTTGACCAACTCGTCCAGGCGAACCCAGAAAAAACCTTCGCCCGGATAGCCGACGATACGTCCAACTTCCTTGCCATGTTCCACAGCGACGAACGTGGGCGTATACACAACGCCTTTGATAAACGAGATATCCGAAGGCAACGGCGCCTCGGAATTCACGACGCGAAGAGGCAGGACCTTGGACTCGTCCGTCTTCGGATAGATCGGGGCGATCTGATGATCCCACAGCTCGCAGTACGAACAGCCCTTACTGTGAAAATATACGAGTTCGGCGCCATTGGCCAAACCGACACGCCCGCCCAGTACAAGCAAGGCGAGCACAAATCCCGTGCGTGCGAACTTAAAAATCATATAACACCTCAAACAGACCCGGATCCAGATAATCATGATCAAGATTCAAAGAGGCCGCTCGGGTGTAAAAAAGAACTTACCCCGCACTTCGCCTCATGATGACGGGGCGCGATACTCTCAAAAAAAAGAAAAACATATCGCCCCCATCCCATTATGGTACCCGGCCTTTTCGCAAAGGAAAAGACCGGGAAAACCACTAGACCTAGGCGGGAAATCCCCTAGAAGCGGGTCAATTTTTCTTGATGAGGTAGCGAAAAACGCCTCCATCTTCAGAGCTTTCGACCAATTCATTACCGGTTGAACGGCAAAAGGCCTCAAAATCTTTGACCGAACCCGGGTCGGTTGACAAAACCTCAAGGGTATCGCCGACCTTGAGGTCTTTAATTGATTTTTTGGTCTTCAAAATAGGCAACGGGCAGTTCATTCCTTTGGTGTCGAGTGTCGTCGTCATAATAAAATTTCTCCCATTTTTTTAGTGTTCAAAAAACCACCACCGGCAGATTCAATAACCGATGTTGATGTATTTCAGGCAAACCACCCGAAGGCAGGACGCCATGTTTTTCTGATTTGCAACCTGACAGTGATCGTAAATTCGCGTAACCAAACCGGCAACAGAAATACTTTCTTGACCCGCAAGTTCCTCAAGAACCGTCCAGAAGGCGCGTTCAAGGCGTATCGTTGTCGAGTGGCCGTGAATGCGCAAAGAGCGGCGCTCGGGCGTATACTCACGATCCTGATCGGCGACACAAAGCCCGAAAAGGTATGAAAGTGGCGATTGGGACTCCGCTTCCAATTTAGCCATCGTTCGATGTGTCCTTAACAAATATCCCGGCGGACCAATGAATACGCCCGCACGCCGATGAGGAAAGGAGACGCCCACTTTCCATTCTCAGGGACACCCCAGGATGTCGCCCCGAAGATGTCATGAAGGCAAATCCGCACCAACCTATATGGCTTGGTCGTCATTTTGCAATAAATTAGCGCGAACGTCCCCCTCTAGGCGCCACCCTTGTCCTATATTAATGACCGTGCGCCGGGCGGATTTTTTTAAGAGGGCCGGTTAAAACTCCGACGCCACGCGCGCCCGGTCGGTACAGCAGAACCAGGGCGGAACAAAAGAAAAGGCCACACAGGGGAAGCGGACGCCCCCCGCCGGGGACGCTAATCAGATGTACAAATTAACATCGGAATCCAGAGCCTTTTCCATAAAGGTCGCGGCTCCGCCAAGCTCCATCTCCGGGATCATGTCATCCTTGTTCCACTCGAATAAATCCAGTGTCATCTGACAACCGATGATTTTGACATCGCATTCAACGGCCATGTCACGCAGTTCAGGAATCGACGCAACCCCTTTTTTCTTGGTCAGGTTACGCATCATCGACGAGGCTATCGCATCGACGCCGGGAATGGCGGAAACGATGTTAGGCATCGTCATGTGCATCCCCATGATGGGCATTTCCATGGCCGGGTTCCCCAGCGTGGATATCTGTAAATGGCTGAGATCTTTTTTGAGCAATTGCAGCCCATAAAAAGTGAAGAACAAAGTCACATCGACGTCCATGCTGGCGGCGGTTGTCGCCAGGATAAACGGCGGGTAGGCCCAGTCCAAGGTCCCCTTCGTGACAATGATCGACATCTTTTTGGTGTTTTCACCGCTATTTGACATTGTTTCTTCCCTATTAAAAATATGCCAACTCATCAACATACGTCGATTTAAGAGTTTAGCGTTTTCTTATATAACCCCAATCTAACGTACCTCAAATTCCCAATGGTAGTACTCAGTGCCTACGCATCACGATTTCAGGTACCCCCATTGCATATCCAGAGCCGCGGAGAAGACATTCCGACAAGGAAAACACCCCACACGCTTCGCTAAACTACGGTGGGGCGTGCCTGCGTAAACAATCTCAACGCCTTGTTATAAAAGTTAAAATTCGGAGGGAACCCCCAATAGTAGGGAAAACCCCAATTCACGAATTATAACGGCGTGATAGGTTTAGCCGCAGCGAAGGCGTTAGTGGACTCTAATTTAGTATAATCTTTTAATACACTAAAGCATTAGCTTGAAAAATTCGTTCATGCGGCCTCGCCAATAGATCAAGACGTACAAAATTGCGTTCGCGGGACGCTTGAGCGCCAAAAAAATAGAAAAAAACATATCGATCAAACAAGGGATGGTGAAATGGAAGCGATGAGTGTAGGGACGATTGTGTCCACCTTCGGGTTGTTGGCCGGAGTTGTCTTCGGCGCCACGGCCAATAAAACAAATTTCTGCACCATGGGGGGCGTATCCGACATGGTGCTGATGGGGGACAAAGGCCGTTTCCGGTCGTGGATGCTGGCGATTGCCGTCGCGATTATTGGAACCCAGACGCTTCACGTTCTCGGGTACATTGACATTTATAAATCGATCTATCTGACCAGTAATTTCGGTTGGCTCGGCGCAATTGTCGGCGGGCTGATGTTTGGCTACGGCATGACCCTGGCCGGTGGATGCGCCGGGAAAAACCTGATTCGTGTCGGTGGTGGGAATTTAAAATCTCTGATCGTGGTCCTCGTCATGGGGGTTTTCGCTTATATGACCTTACGCGGATTGATCGGCATGGGGCGCGTCCAGATGGAGGCCGCAGCCAACGTCGATCTGACCGGCGTCGGCCTGCAAAGCCAAGGAATGGTGGATATCATAGCAAAATTGGTTGGCGTGCAGCCCGATTCCATCCGGGTTGCAATTACCGCGATTTTCGCCGGGGCATTGTTGATTTACTGCTTCAAGGATCGTAAATTCCGCGGCGAACCGCTTAATATTTCGGCGGGCGTCATCATTGGCCTCCTAACCCCGATCGGTTGGTACATCACCGGGGTCATGGGATACGATGATTTCGAACCGACACAACTGGCCTCGTTCACCTTCGTCGCGCCCTCCGGCGACAGCCTTCAGTACCTGATGACGTTTTCCGGCGCGACGATCAATTTCGGCATCGCCACCGTCGGTGGGGTCATACTGGGTTCGTTTTTGGCCGCGATCGCAAGTAAATCCTTTCACATCGAGGGGTTTTCCACAACGCCGGACATGATCGGACATTTGTTTGGCGCCGCCATGATGGGAACCGGCGGCGTGTTGGCCCTGGGTTGCACGATCGGCCAAGGAATTACGGGCATGTCCACCCTGGCCGTCGGCTCGTTGATCGCCTTATCGTCGATCATCATGGGTGCGGTCATCTCGTTAAAACGCATGGAGGAAGGGTCTTTCAGTGGTGCTTTCAGGGCAATTTTCGCCGCCGGCTGACCGACGAGCTTTCCTCGCCTATCTTCTCGGGCGCGCGCAAACGGCGCGCCTCAGTCCACGCAAACCTCGCCATGATTATGGCGAGGTTTGTCATTTTACAAGACAAAGACCGATAATAAGAATAAATCCCGGGATCGCCATTGCGCCCCCCCTCTTAATGTTCCCCTTGAGCGTCCTCCGGTTGCGCGCGTCATCGAGAAGGAGGCTTTTTGTTTTGCCGCCAGCTTCCTGGCTTCGGCTCCGTTAAGCGCGCGCCTTTGCGCCTAAAAAATCGAAACATCGACCATATCCCTAGTAAATCCCCCTGTACAAATAGGGGTTTTCCCTAATTGTCTATAGCCATTCGCAGAGATAATGTTATCTTCATCTAATAAAAGGAATTTCGCATCAATGCGATCCATAAAAAATCCTTTAAAAGGCCTGGGAGGCCGAGGCGTTAAATTGGGATGATGGGAAAAATATCTCCGAAAACTCGTGTGTGGGGCGACTGCGTTAGATAAACGCGGCGGGACCCTTTGATGGCGACGTCGCGCTTGAGTTCTAGTACACAGTTAAGGTTGTATCCTCATCCGTCTATTTTATGCATAAGCAATACCCCTGGGGTTGTCTGATCTTTTGACAATACACCAATAAAGGGTTTGCAACTCCGTACGGTCGATAAATCAGCGCACATAGATGCGTATTGTCGGCAAGCTCCCCGCAAGTGGAGGCGTTCCCTGCGGGAAACAACGACTAAGACCTTTTTTAAAAGGGAGGGACAATGAAGACCTTAAAAATTTTTGTCGCCACCATGGGATTCGCATTGATGGGATCCACGGCGTACGCCGCGCAGGTAACCGCCCCCAACGATGTTGTGATTAAGGACGATACCGTCCCACAATCGCTAACCGGCGTTGCCGGGGACCCTATCCGTGGCCGTAAAATCGTAATCAACCGAAAAAAGGGGAATTGTCTGGCGTGCCACGACATCAAGGATATTCCCGAGCAACCCTTTCACGGACAAACCGGGCCTGCACTGGAACACATTCCCGAGCATCATAGCGTCGCCGAAATGCGCATGCGTCTCGTCGATTCTAAGATGATTAACCCAGCGACCATGATGCCCAGTTTTTACAAATTGGGCCAATATCGCGTTCTCAAGGGCTTTCGAGGGAAAACCGTTTTGTCGGCGCAAGATGTGGAAGACGTCATCGCCTACATGATGACCTTAAAGTAACGGAAGTTTTTCCGAAAAATCGAAGAGGAACGAAATGAATAACCAACCACAAAAAATAATTGATACAGGACGGCGCAACGCCTTGAAGGCGGCGGGCGTAGGCGTGCTGGCGATCGCCGGGGCTTCCCTAACGGCGAATGTCGCCCAGGCCACCCCCGAGGAAGTGGCCACGGCATTGGCCAAGCTGACTGGTGGGGTTACGCCCCAGTCGGGTAAAATCACCTTAAAGCTGCCCGAAATCGCAGAGAACGGCGCCAGCGTTCCGGTGACCCTCATCGTCGATAGCCCGATGACCGCGGACAACTACGTCAAACAAATTCACTTATTGGCGGAAGGCAATCCAACCCCCGAAGTCGTCAGCTTCTACCTGACCCCGGCGGCGGGAAAAGCCGACATCTCGACGCGCATGCGCCTGGGACAAACCCAAAAGGTCGTTGCCGCCGCCGTTATGAGCGACGGCTCCGTCTACTCCACAAGCAAAGAAGTCAAAGTCACCATCGGCGGCTGCGGCGGCTGAGTGTAAAGATCGTTTTTTACAGGAGAAACCAATAATGGCTACCAAACCGCCGCGCGTTAAAGTCCCCAAAACGGCGAAAAAAGGGGAAGTTTTTGAAATCAAAACGTTGATTACCCATCCCATGGAAACCGGGAATCGCAAGGGAAAAGACGGCAAAAAAATTCCGCGCATGATCATCAATAAATTTACCTGCACCTATAACGGGAACGAGATTTTGCGCGCCGATATGAACACGTCCATCTCCGCCAACCCCTACTTCGCGTTTTATGCAAGGGCCACGGACAGCGGCACGTTCGAGTTCGCATGGACAGACGATAACGGGAAAACCGTAAAAACAAGTAAAAATATCGCTGTTTCTTAAGGGGGTATAACCAAGGGAGGTTATCAAAAATGAATATTAAACTTACCGGGGTTATCATCACACTGGGTATGGGGGCTCTGCTGGCCGGCTGCACGGGGGGGGATTCGAATCCTGATGCTTGGTCCGGCTATAAAACGGCAACGCCTGAAACACGCGCCATGCAAGACGATGATTTTTCCAACCCCGCCATGCCATGGGTTGACCTGGCTTCAGAAAACTGGACCAAAGTCGAGGGAGAGGCGGGAAAGTCCTGCGCATCGTGTCACGGCGACGTGAAAAGCATGAAAGGCGTCGGCGCCCGTTATCCCGTGTACGACAAGGAAACGAAGAAGCCGATCAATATAGAATTGCGCATCAATAAGTGCCGTACGGAAAAGATGAAGGCCAAGCCTTATAAATACGAATCCGACGAACTGCTCGGCATGACGGCGCTAATCCGCATGCAGTCGCGCGGCATGCCGGTGGTCTCGACCGCAGCCAACGAAAACGATCCTTTGCATCAGGCTTGGCTCAAAGGCAAAGAATTTTACTACAAACGCCGCGGACAGCTCGACATGGCGTGCAGCAATTGCCACGAAGACCATGCCGGTCAATATATTCGCGCCGAACTGCTTTCTCAGGGACAGTCGAATGGTTTTCCGACCTACCGTCTAAAATGGCAAAAAATCGGATCTCTAGACCGGCGTTTCCGGGGCTGCAACAAAAATATCCGCGCACAACCTTACGGCTATGGTTCGGATGAATATCTCAATCTCGAAACCTATTTGGCTTGGCGTGGTCGAGGCCTTAAGGTCGAGACACCTTCCGTTCGGAAGTAGCCAAATTTACTCAAAAAGGGGTGGCCTTGGCCTTGGCCCATGCCGCCCCTTTTTCTCAATTTATTCTTTTTTATTTTTCACCGAGACACGCATCACAACAAAATGGAATAGGCAAAGGGGGTCCCGCCCCATTTTGGCGGTTAATTTGCTTCCGCCAAACGGTTTATCCCTAACGGAGAAACGGAAAACAACATGCTCACCCGCCGAGATTTCATGCAAATAACCGCCGCGACCGCAGCCCTGCTTGGGCCCACGGGGTGTTCCTCGCTAGGGCGCGCCGCCGCCGGACAAAAAATTACCCAGGAGAAACTTCTTCAGTTCGATCCCGTCGGGCAGGTCACGTTGCTGAATTTCACCGATATCCACGCCCAATTGGTGCCCTTATATTTCCGTGAGCCATCCACCAATTTAGGCGTCGGTAAATCCGCCGGCATCCCCCCGCACCTGACGGGGAAAGATTTTCTGAACTATTTCAAACTTCGCGCCGGAACGATGGATGCCTACGCCTTCACCAGCGACGATTATGTCTCCCTGGCTCGACAATACGGACGCGTCGGCGGCTTGGCGCATATGGCGACCTTAATCAAGGCTATCCGCGCCGAACGCCCGGACAACACGGTTCTGATCGACTGCGGCGATACCTGGCAGGGTTCTTACGGATCATTAAAATCTCGCGGCGAGGATATGGTCACGGCGATGAACGCCCTGGGTGTCGATGTCATGGTCCCCCATTGGGAATTCACCTATGGTGAGGACCGCGTCAAGGAGTTGATCAAAAAACTGAAATTCCCCTTCCTAGCGGGTAACGTCAAGGATAACGAATGGCAAGAACGCGTGTTTGATTCGATCGCTTATTTCGAACGTTCCGGCGTCAAGGTCGCGGTTATCGGACAGGCCTTCCCTTATACGCCGATCGCCAACCCGCGCTACATGGTCCCCGACTGGTCGTTCGGCATTAATGAAGATATGATTGTCGAAAATATCGCCGAGGCTAAATCCAATGGAGCCGACCTAATCGTTCTCGCCTCGCATAACGGCTTTGACGTCGATCGCAAACTGGCCGGCCGCGTGGAAGGCATCGACGTCATCCTGACCGGCCACACCCACGACGCCATTCCCGCCTTGGTCAAGGTCAAAGACACCCTGCTCGTCGCCGCCGGATCGCACGGCAAGTTCTTGGCGCGACTGGATTTGGACGTTCAGGGTAAAAAAATCGTCAACCACAGCTTCAAAATGATCCCCATTCTCTCCGACGCCATCGCCCCCGACCCGGAAATCGCCGCCGTCGTCCGCGACGTACGCGCACCGTATCTAAAAGACATTTCCGAAATTCTCGGCCGTACGGACTCGCTGTTGTACCGTCGGGGCAATTTCAACGGCAGCTTCGATGATTTGATCTGCCAAGCCATTCGTCAGGAACGCGACACCCAGATTGCCCTTTCGCCGGGATTTCGTTGGGGGGCGACGCTTCTGCCCGGACAGGCCATCACCACCGACGATCTGTTTTCACAAACCGCGATCACCTATCCCAACTGCTACCGTCAGGAAATGACGGGGGCGCGTCTGAAAACGATATTGGAAGACGTCGCCGACAATCTGTTCAATGCAGATCCCTACTACCAACAAGGCGGCGATATGGTTCGCGTCGGCGGTATGGGCTACGCCATCGATATTTCGAAAACAATCGGAAACCGGATCAGCGAAATGACCCTGCTGGACACCGGAGAGCAGATCGACGCGAAGAAGACATATACCGTCGGCGGATGGGCGTCGGTCAACCCAGGCACCGAAGGGCCGCCGATCTACGATGTCGTTTCCGATTATATTCGTCGCAAAAAAGTTGTTTCGGTTCCGCAAAACAATACGATCAAAGTCACGATATAGGGCGCCTTTCCACGCGTCGGGGTAGGCATGCCGGTTGAAAAACGTAAGGTCGTTCAGCCGCCAAAGAAATTCAGGATAACTTATGGACCCGTTTAACATTAGCTACTTAGGCGCATTTACCGCTGGAATTCTGAGCTTCGTGTCCCCATGCGTCCTTCCCTTGATTCCGGCGTATCTTTGTTTCCTTGGAGGTTCCACCCTCGACGAATTAACCGCAAAGGATGGAATCAACAAGGCGGTTCAGCGTAAGGTCTTTCTTTCCGCCCTCTTTTTCGTACTTGGCTTTTCCTCCGTTTTTGTCGCCCTGGGCGCAACAGCGACGACATTGAGCGCCGTCCTCGCCGAGAACATGGGGGTTCTATCCAAGTTCGGGGGGGTGGTCATTATCATCTTTGGCTTGCACTACATGGGTATTTTCAAAATTGGTTTTCTCAATTTTGAAAAGCGGGTCCATATCCAAAACAAACCTTCGGGATTTTTCGGGTCTTATGTTTTGGGTCTGGCCTTCGCCTTCGGTTGGACACCCTGCGTTGGCCCTATTCTGGCGACGATATTAATGGTCGCGGCGGGAAGCGATTCGGTATGGTTCGGTGTTCGCTTGCTCGCGGTTTACGCCGCCGGCATCGGCATTCCTTTCTTGCTGGCGGCCTTCGCGGTCAAACCCTTCATGACGTTCATGGGACGCTTCCGTCGCCACCTGCACAAGGTGGAAATCGCCATTGGCGTTTTATTGATCCTAACCGGCATCGCCATTTTCACGGGCTCTCTAGCCGACGCTTCGCAATGGATTTTGGAAACCTTCCCCAGCCTGGGCGAACAAGGTTAACTAGGCCGGGGGACCGGCTCCGGCGTTTCGCTCCCGCGAACCATCGGGCCGACCCCTGCCTCTCTTTTTATTGCGGTTTGATTTCTTCACGCATTCGTGTCCAATGGCGTCGGACGCAAATGTTAAACTCAAACCACCGAGACCTAGGGTCAGGACCTCTTAATCTGATCCGTCTGGCGAAGACGAGTTTAAGTGTGGGTTAGGCGGAAAATCCGCCGCAATGGCCCTCATTGCAAGGGTTTTCCAGCGACATCCGCGCTTAAACCCATCCCGTCCCGCGGGGATTTGTGAAAAATGCCCCAGGAACGTCGTCGAAGACTTTTGAAAGTGAACGGCACTTCCGGCAAGTCTTCTCCTCGGCTTGTGACATTTTTCACAAACCAGACGCACCAGATGAATAGGTCCTGACCCTGAGGTGCGACCTTCCTTTTGTGCGTGCGTCACCACAAATTCACGGGCTCTCCGCGACGTTGCATTTCCTCGGCGACACCCTGAAGCCATCGTTGAAAATTAGGTTCTTTTTCATAGGCTTTTTCAGAGACATAAACGAACGAATTGAGAAAATGAAACGGCTTCCAGTAGCCGAGCAATCGCCAAACCTCGCGATCTCGTGGGGATAGCTTTCCGATTCCGTTCGGGTCGTCCTTGAAAAACATGATCGTCGGCGTGAACTGCACGCCATATTTGCGGGCCAGTTTCTTTTCCGAGAGTTTCTCCCCATCAAAATCGACGACTTCTCGGTCGCCCCACAAATTCATCTGGATCACATTGAAGTGCTTGGTAATGTAATCAACGACCTTGGGTTGGCGCAGATTCACTAAATGTGTTTCACGGCAGTAAGGACACCCCCGTTGCTCCCACATAATCGCCAACCGCTTTCCTTGGGCCGACGTTTCCGCCAAATCGCTAGAAAGTTCGAGAAAGCTGTCGAGGAACCACGGCTGCACATATAAGCCGTCTTCACCCAAAGCCGGTACGGGCAAACGTTCGTCCGACGCGACCGGCGCGCCCTCACCGCGCGAGGGAAAAATCCCCACACCCATCCCCGTTGCCGCGGCCGCCACGGAAAATGCCAAAAGCGATCGTCTGGATAATCCCGTCATTTTATTTACCTCCTTTTTGCTGCGTCTCAGCGGCGCGAAGGGTCGATATTTTCGGCGGGGACCGTCCTTGGAATTAGGGCTTGATATCGACCCACCCTTTCAAGCGCCGCTCGACGATTTCGGCCAGCCCCGACCGCACGACGCTCACGCCGTCGATAAGGTCGGCTTTAGTTTTATGTAGGGTGTCCATCGTGTTTTGACAGGCGATAAATTTAACGCCGTACATCATCAAGGAGCGTACGCGCTCGGCGACGGGCGACCCCTTCAACAGCATACGCACGCCGGGGCCGTAAGCGATGATGGCGATTTCGACGTTATCCTGCCCATAATTTTTTTGCAGATTGACGGTATTGTATAAAATATTGTTCAGGCGGGCGACATCCTTGGTATCCACCCCGAGCACGATTCGCCGCGGGTTGTCCATCGTGGGTTGCGGATCGGCGAACTCTTGCGCCTTGGCCGTGGAAATACCACAAGCAACAAAAACCAAAAACACCCCAACCCATTGCCTGAATTGCATAAAACCTCTCCCTTGAAAATATTTTTTTATATTAGATTACTCGAATTTCTTTATATTAGTTTATCCGAACGTGTGATGAAAGCACCTTAAGGCTATCCTCGCCTCTGCTGACGAAAAAATAAAGCGCCCACAGCGCGCTCCGAGATGACGATTGTTCCAGACGCACGCCATACGCAATAGCCGCATGCCACGTGGGCTTTGGCTTGACAGATATATAAGAATTATCTAATAAATTAGCTATGAAACCAGCTTTAGAGCAAACTTCTCTAGATATCTTGGAGGTCCGGGCCACGGCGGCGAGCAAGTTGCTCAAAGCCATGAGCAACGAGACGCGGCTTATGATCCTTTGCCAGCTGGTCCACGGCGAGAAGACGGTGGGCGAACTCGACACCACCGTTAAATTGAGCCAGTCGGCGCTTTCCCAACATCTTGCGGTCCTTCGTGAAAACGGCTTGGTAAAAACGCGCCGAAAATCACAATCTATTTTTTATTCGATCGCCGGCCCCGAGCCGAGAGCGATCATTGAGGCCCTTTACAAAATCTATAATAACAATTGCGCAACTTTTTAATCGTTAATCGAGTGCAGGTTATTGACAAACGGGCCGGTTCTTATTAGAAGCCCCTAATATCCTTGAATCGAAGGGGTTTTGTGTTTTCCTCGCATAGCCTCGCCGGATGTGTCGATTGGGGGTCCGCATACGAAGCGGGACCGAGCACATGGAAGGCGGCGGCGTTTCGAACCCCAGACTTTCACCGATCTTATCGTTAACGAGCAATCGTTTTCACGAGCTTTCGGGAATTTCTTTCGTAGGCTTTTGGGGGCTGTCAGCACACCTTATGATGTTTCGCTCTATCGCGCTGTGAGACGCAACCGCCATGAAATGGTCGCGCCAGCCGACGCCGAACATTCGGTTAAGTGTGCTGCAGGCTGTATTCGAGACTGAATTCGAGGCGTAACCGTCATGATGATCTACCTTCCTATAGCTAAAATCTCCGTCAATATTTTTGTTATTTTAGGCATGGGTGGGGGCGTTGGCCTGTTATCCGGCCTGTTCGGCGTCGGCGGAGGTTTTTTAATCACCCCTTTGTTGATTTTCATCGGCATTCCCTCCGCCGTCGCTGTGGCGACCGGGGCCAATCAAATCGTGGCGGCCTCCGTGTCCGGCGTCCTCGCGCACTGGAAACGCGGTAATGTCGATCTCAAGATGGGGATTATTTTGCTGGTTGGCGGCGTGATCGGCTCAACCCTGGGCGTTTGGCTGTTCACCTTCTTAAAATCGTTGGGTCAAATTGACCTCGTCATCAAATTGTCTTATGTCGTTTTTCTCGGCATCATCGGGGGATTGATGCTTGTCGAAAGCATCAACGCCATGATGCGCAAAAAGAATGCGGGGGCGGGAAAACGCCATCATCACACCTGGATTCATGGACTGCCCTTCAAGACCCGGTTTCGTCGTTCGCGCCTGTATATCAGCGCCATTCTCCCCTTCATAATCGGCATCATCGTCGGCGTTCTTTCGGCAATCATGGGGGTCGGTGGCGGCTTCGTCATGGTTCCGGCGATGATATATCTTCTTGGCATGCCGACGTCGATCGTCATTGGGACATCGCTTTTTCAGATCATTTTTGTTACCGGCAACGTCACCATCTTGCAAGCCGTTAACAATTACGCAGTGGACGTCGTCCTGGCGTTGCTGCTGCTGGTCGGTGGGGTCATCGGCGCCCAATTTGGCGCCCGGCTCGGCGCCAAATTGCATGGCGAACAGCTCCGCGTTCTTTTGGCGTTACTGGTTGTCGCCGTCTGCGCAAAGATGGCCTATGGCCTGATCGCCACGCCCGAAGACGTCTATTCCTTGGCGATGTTGGGCGGAAATTAAAAAAGAATGCCCCCCCCCGCGCCGCCGGTTGAAATTCGATATTGTCGATGCACGCCCCTTGACAATCGGCCCACATTACATTAGAAGCCTCTAATGTCTTTAAATGTAAGGGGTTTTTTGTTTTATTCGATGCCTTACAGACATATGATCATGCCTTCACACACGCCTTTTTCCGACATTTTTTCTCTGTCGGGAACGTTCGGTTCAAAACCTGGGACGTTAAAGAAGGCCACCGGGATGGAAAACAGACGCGCGTGACGACAAAAAATACATTTCAAACGCGTGCATGGGTGGTTTTGACCGCCTCGGCCAACACGTCCCGGGCAGGGAAATAAGGCAAAAATCGCTATGCAAATTTACCTCCCCATCGCCGAAGTCTCAGTGAACATCTTTTTAATCTTAGGCATGGGGGGCGGCGTGGGCTTCCTCTCCGGTCTTTTTGGTGTTGGCGGCGGCTTCTTGATGACTCCCTTGCTGATCTTTATCGGCATTCCCCCCGCGGTCGCCGTAGCCACGGAAGCCAACCAGATTGTAGCGTCGTCCGTGTCCGGGGTTCTCGCCCACTGGAAACGGGGCAATGTCGATGTCAAAATGGGGGTCATGCTGCTGATCGGCGGCGTCATCGGCTCTACTTTGGGCGTTTGGCTGTTCACAATCCTCAAGGAACTCGGGCAGATCGATCTGGTCATTAAGGTCTCGTATGTCGTTTTCCTGGGAATCATCGGATCGGTTATGTTCGTCGAAAGTCTGAGGACGATGATGCATCGCCAGAAGCAAGCCGCTCCCAGGCGCAGGGTGCACAACTGGATGCATGGGCTGCCCTTGAAGATGCGTTTCCATCGTTCGCGTCTATATATCAGCGTGATTCCGACTCTCATGATCGGCGTCGTCGTCGGCATCTTGTCTGCGATCATGGGGGTTGGCGGTGGATTCATCATGGTTCCGGCGATGATTTATCTGCTCGGCATGCCTACGGCGGTCGTCGTGGGAACATCGCTTTTTCAGATTATTTTCGTCACCGCCAATGTCACCATCTTGCAGGCCGTCAATAACTTTGCCGTTGATGTCGTCTTGGCGCTGCTCTTGCTTGCCGGCGGCGTGATCGGCGCCCAGTTTGGCGCCAAGGCCGGTGCGAAACTGCATGGCGAACAGCTTCGCGTTCTCCTTGCCGTAATGGTTCTTGGGGTTTGCGGAAAAATCGGTTTCGATCTTCTCATCACCCCAGTTGATGTTTTTTCAATCGGCCCCGTTGGAGGTCACTAAGTCCATGACGCTTTCAATGCTAATGCGCTTAATGCGTAAAAATTCACCTTTTATCGCAATATGTATGCTCCTCTTTGGCATATCCACCGCTCATGGCGAAGATTTAGCGATCGACCTTTCCCATAACGAGGTTGCGATCACCACGGCTTTCAGTGGTACCGACCTTCTTCTTTTCGGCGCCACCGACCAAAACAAAAAAAGCGACATTATCGTCGTTGTCCGTGGCCCCAAAGGCAAGGAAATCGTGCGCCACAAGGAGCACGTCATGGGACTTTGGATCAACAGTGGCGAAATGGAGTTTGTCGGCGTACCCGATTTTTATACCGTCGCCAGCAGTCGTCCCTTGAACGAAATTTTGCCCGAGGATGTCCTAAAGCGTGAACAGATCGGCGCACACCGTTTGGTCTTCAGTCCCATTGCGGGAACCACCATGGGGCCGGAAAAGCAGGCCGCCTACCACGAGGCCCTGCTGCGTAACAAACGCCGGCAAGGCCTTTACGCGACGGATATTGGGGATGTGACATTCGTCGGCGTAAATCTGTTTCGCACCACCCTTCATTTTCCCGCCGCCGTTCCCGTGGGCGATTACCGGATCGAGACCTATTTGGTGCGCGACGACAAAATCGTCACGCGCCATGAAACGGAGATGCGCGTGCATAAAATCGGCGTCGAAGAAGAAATCTACAATTTCGCCCATCAACAGGCTTGGGCGTACGGAATTCTTGCTATCATCGTTGCCGGTCTGGCAGGATGGGTTGCAAACGCCATCTTCCGGAAGGCTTAAAACTCATGAGTGAAAAAAGATTATCTCCCGAAGCCCTAGAGGGCAGTGAAATCCACACCGACGAAAATAAGGAATTTACCTTTTTATGCGTCGTTGACGACACCGAGGAGCTTAGCCAGGCGCTTCGCTTTTCATGCGCCCGAGCGAAACGGGTCGGCGGACGGGTGTCCTTGCTCTATGTTGTCGAACCGGCCGAGTTCCATCACTGGGTCGCCGTCGGCGATCTGATGCGTGAAGAACGCTTGGAAGAAGCCGAGGAGATGTTGAATGTCGTCTCGAATGTGGTTTTCAAACGTACCGGAAAAAAACCGACAAACTACATCCGCGAAGGCAACCTTCTCGAACAGTTAATCGAGCTGATCGAAGAAGAAAAATCCATTTCACTTCTGGTTCTCGGCGCAGCGACGGGCGCCGAAGGTCCCGGTCCGCTGGTATCGACCTTGATTGAGAAGATGGCCGGTCAGCTGCGCGTTCCGATCACGATCGTCCCCGGATCGCTTACGGACGAGGAAATAGACCAAATCACATGATCTCTGCACCCTCCCCCTCCTCCTCCTCCTTTGAGGGGAAAAGGGCGCGGGGCGCTTGCTTCCGGGAGTCCGCGTCAGGGGCCGTGCCGCCGAAGGGCCGTTCCAAGAGCCGTACCCGAAAACACAGGACACTCAGCGTACGATCATGACCGAATTGTGCGCCGTTTCCATGACTTTGAAGGCGACGGACCCCATGAAAAATCGATGCAGGCCACTCTTCGCCGTATCCGACAAGACAATCAGGGAATAATCCGGCCCGGCCTCGACGATTTCTTCTACCGGATCGCCCCTGCGGATCAAGGTTTCAGCCACGGAAATCTTCATGGATTCGAGCGCGTTGCGAGCCGCTTCGACGTTTTCTCGCGCCTTTTCCTCGCCTTCATCATCCAAAGCAACCGACATGATGGAAATCGGGCACTGGCATCGGCTAGCGATCATAGCGTCCTTGCGCACCATATCCATGGCGGTCGCGGAGCCGTCGGTACAGATCAAATGTCCATGCCCAACTTCCAAATCACGGGCGATCAAGACGGAACAGGGCGCGTGAATAGCGACTTTTTCGGCAACAGCCGGATCCCAAAATCCCTTAATGCTCCCCTTCCAGCGCGAAGACGCCCCCAAGATGATCAAATCGTAAGGCGCCAGCTCGTACTGCTGCAAAATACCGGTAGCGACATCCGGGGCGACTTTAAGTTTTAGGACCGTCTTCTTGCCATTTTCATTCCTGTACTCAATTTTATTGTCCCCCAGCGTCGTGCCCTGGACATCGGTGTGATAGCTGTGCTGCTCCCAGTTATTGTCCATAACGCCCAGATCGACGAGAAGATCGCGACCTTTCTTTAAATATTTAATCCCCGGCAATTCGAGGCCCCACTCCAACATGTTCTGGCGCGCCACTTCGATCTCAAACCCCCCGGAGCGCAACCCCTGATCGGCGGGGCGAACGTACAAAAGAACGATATCGGCGTCGATTCCCCCACCGAGTTTGGCGGCATAGCGCAGCCCTCGGTAAGATTCGTCCGATCCGTCTATACACACAAGGATGCGAAACCGGTGATCGTCCATCGCATCGCCGATAGCTTTCTGATCCAGGTCGTTCACGGCAACATACTCCTTAACTGAACACGCCGGTGGAAACGTCCTACACGCCGATCAGGGGCCAATACACCAAAGCCCCGATAAGCAGAATAACCGTCGAGACAATCACCATTTTCCAACCGACACGAAGGAAATCCGTGGTTTTCAGGTAACCCGATGCATAAACGATGGTGCACGCCGGCGTACCGACCACGGTAAGGTAGGCAAAAGCGGACGAAACCGCCGTCACGAAGCCCAGGACGATCGGGCTTTCGTGGGCCGCGACGGCCAACTTCAGGACGATTGGCCCCAACACGGCGACGGCGGCGCCATTGGACATGGTATTGGTCACAAAGGTGGTCAGAACGGAAACGGCGGCCCACAGACCAATTCCGCTATGCGCCCCCAAGGGGGTGAGGAGCGCGAGGAAGCTTTCGGCAACCCATTGCGCCGCCCCCGTGTCCTTCATCTGAACGCCCAGGGATATTGCCGCGCCGTACAGCAAAACGACTCCCCAGTTGACGCCCGAGTTGATGTCCTCCCAGCGCACCAGACCGGCAACCAAGAAGGCGGCGGCTCCGGCGATGGCGATGGTGCCCATGCCATGATCGCCGGAAAGGAAAATCCATCCCCCCAAGACCATCAGGAAAAGGACGATCGACAGCCAGTCGCCGATTTTCATCGGCCCCTGTTCCTCGACCCTGGCGCGGAGCTTAACGATCGCGCGAGACATATCCTTGTATTCGGGGCGGAAGGTAAACAGCAGGATCAACGTAACAAACGGCAGTTGCACCAAAAATATGGGATAGGCGTAAAATGTCCACTTCAGATAATCGACCAGATAGCCATATGTCGCGGGGTTGGTCGGGTCGTAAAAAAATTCTTTCCAATAGCCGATCATGATGGCGTTACGCGCCCCGCCCGATGGCGTGCCAATACCGGCGACGGAACAGCCGTACGATATGGACAACAATAAAACGGCCGCCAGTTTACGCACCTTCCTGGGGTCGTCCGAGGTCAGGCTGATCAAGGTGATTCCCACCGGCAACATCATCGCAGCGACCGTGTGTTCACCGATGAACGAGGCCAGGATTCCCGAAACCGCCGATATTCCAAAGGCGATTCGCGCCGTGCGGGTTCCCGTCATGCGCACCAATATCCAGGCGATTCGCGTATCCAACTTTTGCTTGACGACGGCCACAGCCAACATCAGCGAGCCCATGATAAACAAAACGGAATCGCTCATCAGGCTTTTGGCGACGGTGGAAGATTCCAGTTCCATCAAGACGACTTCCGCCGTCACGATCAGTAGCGCCACGGTGGGCAAGGGAACCGGCTCGGTGATAAACAAAATCGTGGCGACCAGCGAGACGGTCAGAACGATCATCCCTTCGCGACTCAGTCCTTCGGGTTGTCCCAAACTAAGCAGGATCGCGCCCACGGCGAGAGCGATGAAAAACCAACGTTTTTCCCAGAAATAGAGAAGATTCAAACGGCGGCGTACATGAAGAATACGAGGTAGATTCTTCGAGAGCGCGCCGACCGTTATCCGCCCATTAAACATCGCGAGCACACCCCCTGTGTCCACGGGTCCCCGTGGCTTATATTCATGGCGTTTTCATGCAAGGAGAACACGAACCCGCAAAAAGGCCCCACCCGTGGGAATCATGGTACTCTATCCGGGATTGAAAATCCCCTCACTTATTAACCTTAAGACATTTACCTCCATCCGCCCAACAGGCGATGCCGGGAAAAGAAATCGCACTATACCGTGCAAACCCGCGCCGCTTCTTGATCGAGTTCGAGCCTTTTCTTAATCGAAAAAGGAGCCTCCGGCACCCTAAAAGATGAGATGAGATGAGACAGGATGGGATGAGACAGGATGGGATGGGTTCGCAAGGGAAAAGATGCCTTAGCAAAACACGACCTATTTTTTAGAACCCCATCAGTCTTCACGGTGCGGACGTCAACGCCGCCATCTCGAAAAATTTCGCGCCCAATGCCTGGGGAAGGGCGTCGTCGTGAAAGGTCCCGACAACGCAGGCGCCGCGTCGCAACGCATCGCCGATCAGGGCGCCGACAACATCGCGGTTGTCCGCGTCCAGCGATGCCGTGGGCTCGTCCAGCAGCAGAATCGGATAATCGACGATCAGGCCGCGCGCAACGTTGATACGTTGCTGTTGGCCGCCGGAAAATGTCGCCGGGGCCAGCAACCACAGCCGTTCCGGGATGTTCATCCGGCGCAATACCGCCGCCGCCTTGTCGCGGGCGTGCGCCGCCCTCTCGCCCAAGGCGATCAAAGGCTCGGCGACGACATCGATCGCCGGCACCCGGGGGACGGCGCGCAGGAATTGACTGACGTAGCCGATGGTCCGACGGCGGATCTCGATAACTTGACGGGGGGATGCGCCGACGATATCGACGACGTGATCGCCGTGGCGCACCCAGATGGCCCCAGCCTGGATTCGGTAGTTGCCGTACAAGGCGCGCAAGAGGGTGCTTTTGCCGACCCCCGACGGACCGCGCAAGACGAGACATTCACCGCGCCGCGCGGTCACGCTGACGGCGCGCAGGACGGGGATTTCGATGCCACCCTGATTATGCAGGGTAAAGGTTTTTTCGATCCCCCGAACGAAAATCATATCCGCGTCATCGATCATGGAGGGGTTTTTTTTCATGAGATCCTCAGGGCTGTAAGATCGAGGACACCAGCAATTGGGTGTAGGGATGCTGCGGGTCGTCGAGGACTTGATCGGTAAGCCCGCTTTCGATGATGCGCCCCCGGCGCATCACCACCAGGCGATGGGCGAGCAGGCGGGCGACCGCCAGGTCGTGGGTAACGATAATCGCCGAAACGCCCAGCGTCGCCACCAAGGAACGCAACAGATCGAGGAGACGCGCCTGCACCGAGACATCCAGGCCGCCAGTAGGCTCGTCCATGAACAATAGGCGCGGTTCAGTGATGAGGTTGCGCGCGATCTGCAAACGTTGCCGCATGCCCCCGGAAAATGTCGTCGGGAAATCGTCGATCCGCTCGGCGTCGATTTCGACCCGACGCAACCAGTGGAGCGCCCGAGTGCGAATATCGCCGTAGTGGCGCGCCCCCACCGCCATCAGCGGCTCGCCCACGTTGGCTCCGGCACTGACCCCCATGCGCAGACCATCCCGGGCGTCTTGCCGCACCAAACCCCACTGGGTGCGCATCACCATGCGTCGTTCGGCCGCGCTCAGGGAGAATATATCGCACAGGCCCCGCTCCGGGAGGTCGTACCACACGCCCCCCCCACTGGGAGAGCGTTGGGCCGATGCGCACTCCAGCACCGTGGTTTTCCCCGATCCCGATTCGCCGACGATGCCGAGCACCTCACCGGGCCAGATGTCGAAGCTGACATCGGCGCAACCGACCCGCATGCCGTACATTTTATGCAAACCGCAAACCCGCATCAGGGGTCTGCCGCCGGAGAGATCCGAGAGGGGCGTTTGTATTGTCATCTCAGTACGCCGCCTCGCGCTTCGCGGTCGCGTCCGTGGCCCCGTCCGTCGTTTCGGGCGCGCCGCCGTGCCCGGCCTCGCGGCGTTCCCGGCAATAATCGGTGTCCGAACAAACATGCATTCGCGCCCCCGCGTCGTCGATCACGATCTCGTCGAGATAGCTGTCGGCGCTGCCACATAGGGCGCACGCCTCGTCCCAGGTCTGCACCGCAAAGGGATAGTCGTCGAAATCCAGGCTTTCGACCCGGGTGTAGGGTGGAACGGCGTAAATGCGCTGCTCACGCCCGGCCCCGAACAGTTGTAGCGCCGCCATACGGTCCATTTTCGGATTGTCGAATTTGGGGATTGGCGAGGGCGACATGAGATAACGCCCGCCGACCATGACGGGGTAGTCGTAGGTCGTGGCGATCCGCCCATAATGGGTAATGTCCTCATACAATTTGACCGACATCGCACCGTAATCACCGAGCGCGTGCATCGTGCGAGTCTGCGCCTCGCGCGGCTCCAGCCAGCGCAACGGTTCGGGAATGGGAACCTGATAGACCAAGACTTGTCCCTCTTCCAAGGGACTCTCGGGAATCCGATGGCGGGTCTGGATGAGGCTCGCTTCCGCGGTGCGCTCGGTGGTGGCGACGCCCGCCGTCTTGGCGAAAAAACGGCGAATGCTGACGGCGTTGGTGGTGTCGTCGGCGCCCTGATCGATCACCTTTAGGGTATCGTCTTTACCGATGATGCTGGCGGTAATCTGAATACCGCCTGTCCCCCAGCCGTAGGGCAAAGGCATCTCCCGCGACGCAAAAGGGACCTGATGGCCGGGAATCGCCACCGCCTTGAGTATGGCCCGACGGATCATCCGTTTGCTCTGTTCGTCCAGGTAGGCGAAATTGTAAGCGCCTTGCCCCGCCACGGTGTCGCCGGGCCACGGTCTGCTTGAATTCATGACGCCGTCTCCTTCGGGGTGTCGGACACCGGATTATCGCACTGCTTGTCGTCACCGTGGCGTGCCTTGTCGGCATCGGCGCGCAGCTTGCGCACGGTTTCCAGTTCTCCCTGAAAATCGACGTAATGGGGCAACTTGAGGTGCTGCACGAAACCCGACGCCTCGACATTGTCGCTATGAGAGAGGACGAATTCATCGTCCTGGGCGGGCGCCGTGACCTCCTCGCCCAGTTCGCGGGCGCGCAAGGCGCGATCGACCAGGGCCATCGCCATGACCTTACGCTCGCAGTAGCCGAAGGCGAGCCCATAGCCACGCGTGAACTGGGCCGGGGCTTGCGCCGAGCCGGTGAACTGATTGACCATTTCGCACTCGCTGACGGTGATGTCGCCGATCTCGATGGCGAAACCCAATTCCTCGGGGACGATCTCCACCGCGACGTCTCCGAGACGAATTTCACCGGCGAAGGGATGATTGCGGCCATAGCCGCGCTGCGTCGAATAGCCGAGTCCAAGCAAGAAGCCTTCGTCGGCGCGCGCCAGCGCCTGCAGGCGCACGTCCCGTTCGGCGGGAAAGGCTATCGGATCGCGGGTAATGTCGCCGACGGGTTGGTCATCCTCGGCCACCTCGTCCTGGAGCAGGCCCTCGCGGGACAAAAATTCGGAAACTCGGGGCAAGACGGGTAGTTCATCGCCATCATCGGCAACAGGATAGTCCGCCGTCACCGGCCGTTCGCTCTTCGCCCGGCGCTCCGAGCGCGCCGCGCCGGGCGTCTCCGCCAGGGTGAAATCAAGCAGGCGATGGGTGTAATCGAACGTCGGTCCCAGCATTTGTCCACCGGGAAGGTCTTTGTAGGTGGCGGAAATGCGCCGACGGGTGTTCATCGCGGCGCTGTCGATGGGTGTGCTGGCGGCAAAGCGCGCCAAGGTGGTGCGAAAGGCACGCAATAGGAAAATGGCCTCGACCTGATCGCCACAGGCCTGCTTTAGCGCCAACGCGGCGAGATCGCGGTCATACAGGGCGCCCTCGCTCATCACCCGATCGACGGCCAACCCCATTTGTTCCGAAATCTGGGTCGGTGAAATTTCCGCCACGGCGGGGTCGCCGCGGCGCTGTTCGTCGAGCAGGGCATGGGCGCTGTCGATCGCCCGTTCGCCACCTTTGACCGCAACGTACATCGCTTAATCCTCGACTCGGGTCGTGCGCGGCAGGCAGACGATAGCGCTACGCACGCATAAAATAACATCGACGCCGCGGGGGAACTGGGCGTTGTTTTCCCTCAACGAGGACCAGAACCGTTCAGGAACGCCGCCGACAGACAACCTTCGCGCGCCGTCGATGCCGGGGCCGTCGAGGCGTTTCCCCCGCCCCTCCTCGAAGCTCTCGACCTGAACGATCACGGTGGTCGAGATTTCGGGCCGCACGTCCGTGCCCCGGCAAAAGCGCGCCAGGTCGGCGCAGCTCAGGGAGTCGGCGTGCAACGCAATGCGCGCCGCGCCGGGTACGGTGGTGATCGGACAGGCGCAGTGGAATTTCAGATGGTTGACCGTCTGCGCCGAGGCGGCGATAGCGTCGTCGATCCACAGTGGAGTCTCGAAATCCGCCAGACCGAGACAAATCGCCGCACTTGAGGGATACAACGGCAAAGGCGGCTCCGGAAGATCGTCAAAATCGACGACCCGACCGGGATGGGACATCGCCTCAAGAACGGAACGGAAGACGCGCTGACTGTCGTGGCCGGGATTGGAAAACCCGGGCAACGGCTGCGTGTCCCCACCAAAAATTGGAGTTTGCGCGGTCATGAGCTGTCGCCTCCTTGCACGCCCTGCGCGCGCGCCAGGGTGAAGAAATCAACTTTGGTCGCGGCCGTCTTGCGGTTTAACGCCTGTCGGCGGCGCGCCTGAGACGCGGCGAGCTTTTCAAGCAAGTCCGTTTTCAATCGGGCATACCAGACGGGATCTTGAAGAAGGGCGTCGAAAAGCGCGCCATAGTGAGCATGGCGGGTGTCGCGTCCGGCGACATAAGCATGTCCGATATAATTGTCCCCGGTGCGCACCGCACAACGACAAACCGTCATTTCACCCAAGTTAAAGCGCCGTCCGGCGCCGCCCGCCCGAGCGCGAACCATGACCATTCCGATCTCCGCCGGACGCAAGAAGGTATAATCCGGAACCCCATCCAGATCCGTCCATGCCGCTTCGAGGGTCGCGCCGTCGGATCGCGCCAACGCCCCCATCCAGCGTTGACGAGGCGTTTTGTCCGCGCCCATCCCATCCCTTCCCTCGCTTGTCTCCGCCTCCCCGCTTTCGGCGGCGGAGCGCACGGCGCCCGGATCGTCATCGGCGCGCGTATCGGTTTGCGCGGCGACCCGCGCGTCGGTGGGCTCATTGAGGGGCGTGGCGCTGTCGATATGTGGCATTTTTCCATAATCGCACTGGTGTTGCGGTGTCGCCATTTGCGTGGGGCGGGTTTCTTCGACGGGAACTTCCTCTCGTCGAACCTAGGGTCCTGACCCTAATCTCCGAAGCTTGAACCGAGAGTGCATGACCAGCCTCTTAAACAATCGAATTTAGTAGGCGCGTTCGGTTTTTTCGCCTTGCGGCCAAAACGGGATCTTTGGCTAATTTGTATAGACGTCTATATCTTATTGTGTTCTTATACGACTCAACGGGCGCGCCGCGCAACAACTGTTGAATGAACTTTTTTTGACGCCATACGCATCCCCACCATGCGTCCGTCAACGCACCATGCGTCCGCCAACGCATAAGGAGGATTCTCGATGTCCGTAGACCGCAGCCGCGGCGTCGCCGTATGGCGGCAGATCGCCGATATCCTGAAGGCCGAGATTGTCGGCGCGCGGTATTCCGCCGGTGCGCAGTTGCCCACCGAAAACGCCATGGCGTCGCGCTTCGGCGTTAACCGGCACACGGTGCGCCGCGCCGTCGCCACCCTGGTCGAGGAAGGCTTACTTACCGTCGCGCAGGGCCGGGGGACGTTCGTTCGCGAGGATGTCATCGATTATGCGGTGCGCAAGCGCACGCGGTTCAGCGAAATCATGAGCGCACAATCGCGCGTTCCCGGCGGGCGCTTGCTGATGTCCCGCATCGTTGAGGGCAATGAGAAAACGCTCGACAACCTCACCCTTCCCCCCGGCGCGATGGTTATCCAACTGCGCACGTTGAACGAAGCCGATGGTCGTCCGGTCAACATCGCCGATAGTTATTTTTGCGCCCGAAGATTCCCTAACTTGATCGACGTCTTTCGCGAGACGGGATCGATTAGCCGCACTCTGGCGCGCCTTGGTGTTGAAGATTATACCCGCAAGGAGACACGCGTCAGCGCCCGTCTGCCAAAGCGCGAAGATGCCGAATACCTTCGTCAGGCGCATACCCGTCCAATCATGGTCTGCGAAAATATCAATATCGACACCACCGGTCGTCCGGTCGAATTCGCCATCAGCCGTTTCGCGGGCGACCGGGTACAAGTGGTTTTCACACCCTGATCGTGCAAATGGTAAAATTCCGCCGGGGATGACGATCCCCCTCAGGCGATCACGCGGCGCAGATAGGCGGAGAAGCGTTCGGCGAGCATCACCATGACGAAAGTGACGATCAGCAGCACCGAGACCGTTTTATACTGAAACAGGTTCATGGCCGTAAGCAGCTGGAAACCGATACCCCCGGCGCCGACGAAGCCGAGCACCAGCGACGAGCGGATATTCTCGTCGAGACGATACAGGCTGATGCCCAGAACCGAGGGCAGCACACTGGGCAATACGGCGTGGGTGAAGACCTGCATCCGGGTCGCCCCGGTCAACGTCAGGGCGTCCACCGGCCCCATATCCATGTCCTCGATAACCTCGGAGAACAAGCGCCCGAGCATACCGACCGAATGGATCGAGATCGCCAATGCGCCGGGGAACGGGCCAAGCCCGACGGCGGCGACGAACAGCAGCGCCCACACCAAATCAGGGACCGAGCGGCACAACGCGATCACCGCCCGCGACAGATAATAGAGCGGGCGCGCCGGACTGACATTGCCGGCGGCGAGCACGGCCAGCGGCACCGCGAGGAACACCCCGGCAAAGGTGCCGAAAATGGCAATGTCGATGGTCTCCAGCGCCGGCCACATGGCGCTGGGCAACTGGTCAACGGCGGGCGGCATGGCGCGGGAGATCATATCGGCCATGCCCGCCGCACCGGAAATCAGGTCCTCGGGCTTGGCCTCGATGACGAATAGGGATTGGATGAAAGCAATCAGGGCGCCGAAGCCAAGGACAAGACGCAGCGTGCGAGACGGACCGCCGTCAGAGATGACTTGATGGCCATTCGGCGTGTGGGGGGCGTCGGCGAGAGCGGGAATGGTGTTCATGCTGCCTGCGTTGTGTAAAGGGTGGAAACGTGGTGGTCGGACATGCCCTTGGGCGGGGTGTCGAACAAAATTCGCCCATCCTGGATGCCAATGATGCGATCGCCGTAACGCGCCGCAAGTTCCGGCTGGTGCAGGACGCACAATACTGCGAGGCCGTCCTCGCTGGCGAGACGGCGCAGCAAACCCATGACGTCCTGAGCCGCCTCGGGATCGAGACTGGCGACCGGCTCGTCGGCGAGCAACACGCTCGGTCGTTGCGCCAGGGCGCGGACGATGGCGACACGCTGCGCTTGGCCGCCGGAAAGCGTTCCGGCGCGTTGGCGGGCAAGGTGGACAAGACCGACATGATCTAATAGGGCATGGGCGGACGTGAATTCGCCGCGAGGCAAGAAGCCCAAGGCGGTGACCGGATTGCGGTGGCGCCCGAGCGTGCCGCTGACCACGTTGGCGATGACACTGCGCCGCTTCACCAAATTGGCGTGTTGCGACACCATCCCCAACGCCATGCGGGCCCGGCGCAGGGCCTCGCCGGACAGGGCGGTAAGATCCTGTCCGGCGACCCTGATGGCCCCCGAAGACGGCGTCAAAAGACGGGCCACGCACTTGAGCAGGGTGGACTTGCCCGAACCGTTGCTCCCTAAAACCACCGCCAATTCACCCGCCCGAACGGATAGGCTGGCGCCGTGCAACGCTTGCTTTCCGTTAGGGTAACACATGGCGAGATCGGTGATATCTAGAAGCGTGCGCGATGGCGTCTTCATGAGAAGTCTCCTTCAGGGTGAGCCGTCGGCCTTAGAGTTTGGCCAAGTCGATATGCAAGGTGTGCACCAGGCTGCGGATCAGGTCGTAAGTATGATCCGTCGCCGGCACCAGATGTGAGCCGTTGGCGACCAGAACCTTGCGGTCCGCTTCGGACAGCACGCTAAGATCGAGATTGGCAAGCACCTTGGAAACACGGGCCTTGAACGCCGCGGGCAGGTTGCCGCGTACGGTGATCGGATCGGTCGGGATCGGATCGGATTTCCACAAGGTGATGAAGTCGCCATCCTTGTACTCGTTGGCCTGCTTGGCGGACTCGATCTGTTCGCTGTTCAATTCGCCGGCCTTGACCTTGTGATGGCGCAAAGCCTCGTAGGACGAGGTATGGCTGCCCGCGTAAATCGCCTTGACGCCATGGTCGGGGTCGATGCCATTGGTGCTCAGGCCATAGGCCGGAAACAGGTGACCGGAGGTCGATGCCGCGTCGGAAAATGCGAACGATTTACCTCTGACGTCATCGAGCGAGGCTATTCCCGAACCCGGCCACGTGACGATGCTGGCGGTGTAGGTCGAGGGCTTACCGTCTGGGGTGGCGAAAGTCGCGACGGCCTCGGCCCCGGCGACCTGATGGGCGAGCACATAGCCGAGCGGACCAAACTGCGCGATTTCCAGCTTGTTGTTGCGCATCGCCTCGATCTCGGCGGTGTAGTTGGTGGTGATCAGCACCTTGACCGTGCAACCGATCTTCTCGCCGATCAGTTTGCCGAGGTTCTTATAAACAGGCATCAAATGGGCCGACGATTCGTAAGGCTCGACGGCGAAACGGACGACGCCGTTGTTGGGGCAATCGGCCGAGGTGGCCATGGCCGAGGCGGCGGTGGCGGCCATGGTGGCCATCGCACCGGCGGCGATGACGGCGACACGAAGCTTCATTTTTTTCTCTCCCGTGATGTGATCTATCGGCGTGAACCGTTCCCCTTCGCCGCCCCCTGGATCGGAACGCGAAGCGATGGCGGCATAGGCGTTAACGGGAGGAAGTCTAGTTGCGCGGCGTTGCGGTTTTTGAATGAAACTGTGAACGCTCAATTACACTTTTGTGTTCGAACGGGCGCCATGACCGAACCGTCTCGAAAGAGTGGACCCGCGCGCGCGTAAGCGAGGTTTGAAGCCTGTGATAAGGTCAAAAAAACGCCGCCTGGACCATCACGGCCAAGGCGGCGTTTTTTCTGGAAAAGTGGATTTACGAGCCGGCGATATTCAGTTCTCGAACCGCGAACAAACGCGAGACAAAGGATGAATTTTCTATTTTTTTCAATCCTTTGACGATGGTCCACGTAAACACGGGTTCAAGCGCCACGAGCACAAGATAGGAACTGGCGAACTTCAGCCAAGCCATAAAGTGCGCCTCGCCGCCGCCGACCGTCAGCCAGAACCCGACCATCGCGGTGACACCGGAATAATACATCGCATCCAATTTAACGATACGCGCCCACGAAATTTGCGGCGCATCGCCGCCGGCGAAATAACGCCGCCCGCCGCCGTAATGCACGGCCAGCAACGGCACGATTAATGACAGCGAATTAACCCCCAGATTGACCAAATCCCAGGGCGAGAAGACCAAGCCCTGAAGCAGCAACCCGATGGCGAACCCCAACAGCGTCGGTATAAACCCGAGCGTCAGGTACATCGCCATCGCACCGACGAAATGCAGTTCGGACGGACCGACCTGCATGTGGAAGCTCTGCATGAAAAGGGTGAAGAAAACCGCGGCGACCAAAGGCTTGGCCACCGACCAGGGGTTTTTAATCGAAATTTTGATATGTTCCTTGAGGGCCCATCCGGCAATAGCGAGCGCGCCGACATTGGCCATGGCGACTTTTACGGGCGTCACGAAACCCGGTTCGATATGCATTTTACTTTCCTTTACGTACCCACCGTACAAAAACATGGCCGCCACCCCTATACGGCGGCCGGCTAAAACCATGGCAGGTCTCCTGGCTCACGGATCATCGCGAGGCCCTTCCCCTTCCCGGCGAAAAATCGCCAGTGGGTTTACGAAAGGCCGCTACCGTTCACAGTTGCGGGGGCAGCCACGGATCGGGACCCGTCGAGGTCTTCCCTACCGTGTTCCCTTTTCATCTCACGGGCTTTGCCCTTGAGAAACCAATGGTCATTATTGTCTATCAGAGTTCATCGCGCGCGGCAACGCCCAGCCCATGAAAAAGAGACATCCGGCCGCAAAGGGCCGGATGTCTCTCACATGTCATTAAGGTCTTATCATTAAGGCCTGGGGTTTGTTATTTTTCGTAAACCTCTTTAATCGCCTTGATTGTCGCGGCGTAGTCATCGCCCTTGAAAACAGCGCTTCCGGCGACCAAGACGTTGGCGCCGGCCTCGACGACCGCCTTCGCGGTGCCGGCGTTGACGCCGCCGTCCACCTCCAGTTCGATCGGGCGGGCGCCGATCATCTCTTTGACCGCGCGAATTTTATTGAGCGCCTCGGGAATAAACCCCTGCCCGCCGAAGCCCGGATTGACGGACATGATCAAGATCAGATCGAGACGGTCGAGGACATGTTCGATGACATTGATCGGGGTATGCGGGTTTAGCGACACCCCGGCCTTTTTTCCCAGATCCTTAATCACCTGGAGCGAACGATCGAGATGCTTATCGGCCTCGGCATGGACGGTAATGATATCGGCGCCCGCCTTGGCATATTCTTCGAGATAGGGCTGGGCCGGGTCGATCATCAGGTGGACATCGAAAACTTTCTTCGTCCACGGACGAATGCACTGGATCACCGGCGGGCCGAAGGTCAAATTGGGAACAAAATGACCGTCCATGACGTCGATATGGATATAGTCGCATCCCGCATCGTCGATGGCTTTGACCTCGGGGCCCAGTTGGGCGAAATCCGCGGACAGAATGCTAGGGGCGATTTTAACGGTCATGGCGGCCTCTCTGTTGTTTTAGGTTATTGATATAATTAAGACTATCGCGTTCATACTATTTCGTTAGCGCCATGAAAAGTTGCGGCAACCTTTCTGGCAAGCGCTCGACACGGTCGATAACCGTGTAGCGGTTGGCGAAAATATCGCGAACGTAATTATCCGCATCGGGGTCGAGATTGATACAGTACGTATAAATACCGTCACGGTCTAATTCTTGAACCGCCTTTCGGGTGTCTTCGATGAGCAGGCGGTCTTCCTTCACGTCAATATCGGACGGCTCGCCATCGGTAAGGACCAGCATCAGCTTTTTGTCGGCTTTGCGGGCCGACAAATAGTGCCCACCGTGACGCAAGGCCGCACCCATCCGAGTCGAGTACCCGGCCGCCATCGCCGCCAAGCGCGCCTTCACCGTGTCGTCCCACTTTTCCCCGTAGCCCTTGATATGCTGATAGCGCACCTCATGGCGCGTATTTGAGGAAAATCCCGCGATGGCGAAGGTATCGCCCAAACCGTCGATCGCCCAAGCCAACAGCGCCACGGCCTCTTGGCTCAATTCGAGAATACTCTGGCTCCCCCCCGGCGGCACATGGTCGAGCGATTCGGACAGATCGAGAAGAAGCAAAACCGCGATATCCCGACCGTCGTGACGATGGCTCATCGTAATGCGCGGGTCGGGCGTGCACCCACTTTTAAAATCGAGCAGAGAGCGCAACGCCACATCCAGGTCGAGTTCACTGCCGTCCTCCTGAAAACGAATTCGGACGTAGCGCTGAGGCTTTAGCAGGTCCATCAATTTCTTTAATTGCTTCGCCAAAGCGGCGTGCTTAACAAGCAGATCATCTATACGCGCCGGGTCGGCACTGGGATGGAGGCTTTCGTACAAGCTGGCCCAATCGGGACGATAGCTTTGGGTGTGATAATCCCATTCAGGGTAATAACGCGGCGGCAAGGCGTTCTGTTGTTCTTCGTCTTCGACCTGGGTCTTATCAGGCTGATCGAACATCTCTTCTTCATCGCCCATCTCGATGAAGGTCCACATATGCCTGTTATCGTCTCGGTAGTCGATTTCGGTATCCTTAAAGTAAATGTTGGCCGACAGATCGGCGGCGCCTCGTGTTTTTGTGATAAACGTCACCGCGAGATCGGCCATGGCTTTCGTCGAGCTTTCACCGTGCTCCATTTCAGCGTGAAAGCGTTCGACGAAAGACAAAATATTCGGGTCGCCATAAGGGTGATCCGGATCCAAAACGGCATAGGAAAACATCGCCAACCGATGGCGAATGCATGACATCGCATCGGGATCGCAATCCCCCTCGATCGGTTTGGGGTGGAGCGCGCGCCATAAATTTCCAAGTCCGGGATAAAGACGTATCGCCAAGGTTTCCACGCGCAGATCCTCGAAAGTCTCGATCGCCAAGCGCTGAAAAGGACTGAAATTATCGGCGACAATCGCCCGCGTCCACCGACGGTGGGCCGCGATATGGGCCAGCAGCGCCCGATAGCGGTCAATTCCGGCGATCTCTCCCAGGTCGTCGTAGACGTCGGGTAGGCGTATGCCGAGGTGGTCGAAATACGGCGTCGGCTTGCGCAATTCGTCAAATCCGGTGGAATACGGGATCAAAAAATCATCGCGCCGCCACAGCGCACGCAGGTAGAGGCCCAAGGCGCGTTCGACGTCGCCATACAGAGTGCCATGACGTTCGCGTTGCAACACCGCCCTGCTGTCGGCCGATTGCAAGGAAAAATAATCGCGTTGGCGATCGGGATGATCGAGGTAATAGCGCAGCCCGTACGCCACCCAGTTTTGCACCCCGTCCAGGGACAGTTGACTGAGAAGATAGGGCGTATGATCGAGAAAATCGACCAAACCGGGGCTGGGAATGGTGGCGTGAAAGCCATGGATGGAGCGCGTCGTGCGCGCCATGATGTCGAAGACGATATCGATAAACGTCCCCAGGCGTTCCGCCGTGCCCAAACGGCGAGCGGCCTCGGGAAGGCATTGCAGGAACGGCGGTATTGCCTGGCCGTTGGGGGTGCGCGACATTTTCCAGACGCTTTGCGATACCAAAGAGAGCGTTTCCTCGCCCAGACGTTCGGCGAGTTCGGGCATTTTCTCCAGGTACGTCAGCACCGGCTCGAACCCGCGCCCGATCATGCAGATCAAGGAAGCGCCCTCAAGATACGTCTTCACGCCCGCCGGACTCAAGCGCACGACCGCATTTTCCATGCACTCGGGGAAAACGCCGTCAAGCTGCTCGAAGCCGCAGCTGAGCTCTCGCCTTAATTCCTCAAGTTCGCCCGCGCTCAGCGTCATGGTGTATCCCTTTACATGTTCGACCCGTCAAGCAAACACGGTTTCGATGGCGTGATAAAGCGTGGCGCGAATATCGGCATCATCGCTAATCGGCGCCACCAGGGCCATGCGACAGGCCGCGTCCGGGGCAATGTCTTGGGCGATCAGGCGCGCGGCGTAAATCAACAAGCGGGTCGAGATACCCTCATCCAATCCGTGCCCCTTCAAATTGCGGGCAATCTCGCCGATATGAACCAACTTGGCGGCCACGGCCTCGTCGCAACCGCCTTCCTTGGCGACCACGGCAATTTCCAAATCCTTTTCCGGGTAATCGAAGTCAAGTCCGCAGAAGCGCTGCTTTGTCGATTGCTTCAGGTCCTTCATCAGGCTCTGGTATCCGGGATTGTACGAAATCACCAACTGAAAATCCGGGTGCGCCTTAACCAGTTCCCCTTTCTTGTCCAGCGGAAGCGCGCGGCGATGGTCGGTCAGCGGGTGAATGACCACGGTCGTGTCTTGGCGCGCCTCGACGATTTCGTCCAGATAGCAAATCGCGCCAATCCGCGCCGCCGTGGTCAATGGCCCATCGACCCAGCGGGTGCCGTTGGCGTCGAGAAGGTAGCGTCCGACAAGATCGGAGGCGGTCATATCCTCGTTGCACGCCACCGTGATCAAGGGGCGACCCAGGGACCACGCCATATATTCGACGAAACGCGACTTGCCGCATCCGGTTGGCCCCTTGATCATCACCGGAAGGCGTTCCTGGTACGCCGCGCGATAAAGATCAATTTCACCGCGCTGCGGACGATAGAAGGGTTCGTCGTGAATCTTGAATTGTTCGACATCGGTGCTCATGGGATCTCCTTCATCACGGACGGTGCTAACACGACAGGGGGCGCTCCCCTGTCCCCCCCTTGCTTCGGCCTCCACCAAAAAGCCCCCGCACGGAAAGCGGGGGCTTCTGGCGGATCTCACGACAGAGCGCGGCGAGCTTATTTATGCACGCCCAATTTGTCACGCCATCCCGGGAAAATGCTATCGGCATCGCCGGGAAAGCTTTCGAAGGCGCGGGCGAATTCCTTGTGCTCCTTCGCCCATTCAATGGGATCGGCCCCCTCTTTCCAGCATTCGTAGGCCTGGCGCAACGAGACGGCGCCCGCCGCCGGGCTGTCGATGTGACCGTATGACCCGCCGCCGGCCGTGTTGATCACGTTTCCGTGGCCCAGGTTTTCGAAGAATCCAGGCAGACGCAGGGCGTTCATGCCGCCGGAAATAATCGGCGTGGTCGGCTTCATGCCGTACCATTCCTGGTGATAGAACGGACCGTCGGCGCTATCGCGTTCGATCATGTAGGCGATGTTGCGGTCATCCGCCGCACCTTCCATCTTGCCGTAGCCCATGGTGCCGACATGGATCCCCGACGCCCCTTGCAGGCGCGACATCTTGGCGAGCACGAAGGCGGTATAGCCGCGCTTGGCCGAAGGCGACGTCACGGCGCCGTGACCGGCGCGGTGGTAATGCAGATACTGATTGGGGAAGCAACGACGCGCCGTCGTCACCATGCCCGGCCCACCGACATAGCCATCGACCAGGAAGGCCACGTGCGAGGCGTTTTCGGCGAAGGTTTCCAAAACATACTCGGCGCGGGCGAGCATTTCATAATGATCGTCGGCGGTGATGTTCGCGGAAAACAGCTTGGCCTCGCCGGTTTCGTCCTGGGCGCGGCGCATGGCGTCGGCGACCAGGGGCATCACCTTTTTCATCGGCGCGAAAAGTTGGTTGCCCTGGGGTTCGTCGTTTTTGATAAAATCGCCGCCCAGCCAGAACTGATAGGCCGCCTCGGCGAACGGTTCGGGGCGCAGGCCCAATTTCGGCTTGATGATGGTGCCGGCGATATACCCGCCGTCCTTGATCGGACGTCCGAGGATGCGCCACATGTCCGAGATGTCCTTTGCAGGACCGTCGAAAAGTTGCAGAAACTTAGGCGGCACATAAAAATCAAGCATTTTGGCATGGGCGATATCCCCCATGCCCTGATTGTTACCGATCGCCAACGTCAAGAACGAGACGATCATCGCACGCCCGTCGGTGATGTTACGGTCGAACAATTCCACCGGATAGGCGATCTTCATGATGTGCTTGGCTTCGTCGATTTCGTAGACTAGGGCGTCCACGCCCTTGGTGAAATCGTCGGTGGTGGAAACCTCGACGTTGGTGCCGGTTGACGATTCCGCGGAAAAATGGGCGGCCGCCTCCAAATATCCGTACCCTGACTTGGGCATCATCTCATAAGCGACCAGGACGTGTTTGCCTTCTTTAAGCAAATCGTCCTCTTTCAACGATAAATCGGCATACCGTGCGGATTGGTCCATAACTTAAAACCCCCTCTGTTTGATATTGGCGCATCGCGCGCCACGCGGACGAAACGGTCATCATGACCACATGGTTCAACCGGACCGTTTCATTCTTCCCATATTTTCCGATCTGGCTCGCCCTGGTTCTAGCAAGCCACAAACCATAAGTGAAGTAATGAATATTGATATCTATCATAAGAAAATATTATGATAAAAATCTCCGTAAACAACATCACAGCATAGCGCCATGAACATCACGTTACGACAACTAAAAGTCTTCTCATCCGTCGTTAAACACAACAGTTACACGCGCGCCGCCGAAGATCTAAACCTCAGCCAACCCGCCGTTTCCATGCAGATCAAACAACTTGAAAATCAGGTGCGGCTACCTCTTCTTGAGCATGTCGGAAAAAAAATATATTTGACCCAAGCCGGCCAAATCGTGCTTCAGCACGCCCGCGATGTTTTACAGCAAATCGACGATCTAGACGCCGTTCTCAACGAATACAAGGAGCCGGGGCATGGGCGTTTGCGCATCGCCGCGGCGACAACCGCCAATTATTTCGCGCCCGCCTTACTAAGAATTTTTCACGAACGCTACCCCCTGGTCAGCGTCCACCTGGACGTCACCAACCGCAAGGCGTTACTGGCGCAACTGGCGGAAAACGACGTCGATATGGTGATCATGGGAATGCCCCCCGGCGAGATGGACCTTGAGGCCGGATCGTTCATGGAAAATCCTCTGGTCGTCATCGCCCCCCCCGATCATGCCTTCGCCACGGGTAAAAAAATTCCCCTACGCGCCCTGGAAAAAGAAATTTTTCTGGTGCGTGAAAAAGGATCGGGAACGCGCCAAGCCATGGAACGATTTTTCCGCAAACACGACCTTAAGATTACCTACGGCATGGAGGTCAGTTCCGACGAGGCAATCAAACAATCCGTTCAAGCCGGGCTGGGACTGGGGTTAATGTCCCGCGACGCGGTGCAGATGGAATTGACCCTCGGGCGTTTAATTATTCCCGACATCCAGCGCTTTCCGTTGATGCGTAGTTGGTATCTGGTTTCCCGAAAGGGGAAACATCTTTCGCCTTCCGCCCAAGCATTTAGGGACTTTGTCCTTAACGAAGCCAAAGGGTTGTTACGCAAGCCGCCCATCAGCGCGCTCTAGTGGATCGACTCCGACGTTTCGCTCCCGCGAACCATCGGGCCGACCACTATCTATCTTTTTGTTGCAGTTTGATTTCTTCACACATTTGTGTCCAATTGCATCGGACTCAAATGTTAAACTCAAACCACTAGGGTCAGGCCCTAACCACCACGCGAGCGTCCTAAAAAAACGGCGTCTAACTTTCTTGATCGCGGCCCTTTTTCGGCGTCGCGATCAGGGCCGGCGCAACGATCGGATCGGCGACAACGTCACCCGGGGTCTTTCGGCGGCCTCGGGCCCGATGGTTTTTAGATTCGCGATGAACCAGATATAGCCCGCAGGCGACGATCACCGCCCCGCCGACAAGCGCGTTTGGACCGGGGATTTCGCGCCAAAAAAAATATCCGATACCGCTGGCCCACAACAGGCCGGAATACTCGAACGGCGCCAGAAGACCGACCGGGGCGAGCGCGAACGCCCGGGTCGAACTGAGGTGCCCCAAAAGGGCGAAAGCCGAGGCCAAGCCCGCCATGGCGACGTCCATCCCGGTCATGGGTTTGAAGCTCAACGGCAATGCCGCGCTCGCCGCCAAGCCGATCCACACGTTAAAGTATACGACCTGTTTGAACGCCCCCTCGCGAAGGCCCAACCAGCGCGTTGACAACATGAACAACGCGTACGAGATGCTCGATACCACGACATAAAGCGCGCCGGGCTGAAACACATTCCCACTGGGCTTCATGGCGATCACGACGCCGACAAAACCGATGATAACGGCGCTCCAACGATGAACGCCGACCTTTTCCTTGAACACCGGCACCGAAAGCGCCGTCATGATGAAGGTCGATCCGAAAAAAATAACCGTGGCGTCGGCAAGGGCCATGGTTTTAAGGGCGGTAAAGAAAAAATACGGCGCCCCCATCCCCAACACGACGCGAGAAAAATGCGCCCACTTGCGCCGCGTGCGCAAAACGCCGCCCCCCTTCGTGTGCAACACCCAAATCAACAGCACGGGAACGATGAACCAACTGCGCACGGCTAAGATTTGCACGACGGCGAAGCCCTGACCGACAAGATATTTTATCGTCCCGTCCATCAACGATAAACAAGCCGTCGCCAGCAAGATCAAGGCAACGCCGGAAAGCTGTTCATTTTCGGCGATGTCGGATTTTTTATTTTTCATGGAAACGACCCGTCACACGATGCGTTAAGAAACGGGTGTCTCAAGGCTTCCGTTCCCTTTTCAACCTGCCTAACAGGATCGAACGGCAACGTCAAAGAGAGCATCCTTCGCGGAAAAAACGCCAGAGTCATAAGCGAAAGCCTGAGTCATAAACGAAAGCCAGAGTCATAAACGAAAGCCAGAGTCATAAACGAAAAAAAGACGGGCCTAAGCCCGCCTTCCTTTCGTTGTAAGTTTTATGCCGAGGCCCGGTCAGTTCACCTTGGGATCCAATTCACCGGCGGCGTAACGTTCAAACATTTTTTCCAGAGACAGAGGCTTTATCTTCTGCGCCTGTCCGGCGGAGCCGAAGGCCTCGTAGCGGTTTTTACAAATTTCCGTCATTCCCTTGGTCGCCTCGGCGAAATACTTCCGGGGATCGAAGTTGGACGTATTTTGCGCCAGATGACGTCGGATCGACCCGGTGGACGCCATGCGCAAATCGGTGTCGATATTCACCTTGCGTACACCGGACTTGATACCCTCGACGATTTCTTCGACCGGCACGCCGTAGGTCTGCCCCATGTCACCGCCGAAATCGTTGATGATCTTAAGCCAATCCTGAGGCACCGAACTTGAGCCGTGCATGACAAGATGGGTGTCGGGAATGCGGGCGTGGATTTCCTTGACCCGTTCGATGGCCAGAATATCGCCGGTCGGCGGACGGGTGAACTTATATGCGCCGTGGCTGGTGCCGATGGCGATCGCCAGGGCGTCAACTTGGGTTTTCTTAACAAAATCGGCGGCCTCTTCGGGATCGGTCAGCATTTGGTCGTGGGTCAATTTGCCTTCCGCGCCGACGCCATCCTCCTCGCCCGCCTCGCCGGTTTCCAGCGATCCCAGGCAGCCCAGTTCCCCTTCCACGGAAACGCCGCATGAATGGGCCGTCTCGACCACCTTGCGGGTGGTTTCGACGTTGTAATCGTAAGTCGACGGGGTCTTGCCGTCCTCCATCAAAGAACCATCCATCATCACCGAGCTAAAGCCCGACTGGATGGAACGCTGGCAGACCGCCGGGCTGGTGCCGTGATCCTGGTGCATGCACACCGGGATATGAGGATAGGCCTCAAGCGCGGCCAAGATCAGGTGGCGCAAGAACGGCTCGCCGGCGTATTTGCGCGCTCCGGCGGAGCCTTGCAAAATGACGGGGCTGTCCACCGCATCGGCGGCGATCATAATCGCCTTGACCTGTTCCATATTGTTGACGTTGAACGCGGGCAGGCCGTAACCGTTTTCCGCGGCGTGATCGAGCAGCTGTCGCAGAGAGACGAGTGCCATTAGTCATTTTCCTCCGAATAAAATTCCCCCCCGCCTTAGACGCGGGCTTTTGCCTTGGCGACGACATTTTCGGCGGTAATGCCGAAGTGTTTGTAGAGTTCCGGCGCCGGCGCCGAGGCCCCGAACGAATTCATCCCGACAAAATCGCCGTTGCTTCCCAAATAGGCGTCCCAGCCGAAGCGCATCGCCGCTTCGACGCCGATGCGCACGCCGCCTTCGGCGCCTAAAACCGATGCTTTATACGCATCATCTTGATCGTTGAAAAGCTCCCAACACGGCATTGAAACAACGGCGGTGGGAATGCCGTCGCCTTGCAGTGCGGCGCGAGCGTCCATGGCGATCGATACTTCCGATCCGGTGGCCATGATCGTCACCTTGCGCGCGCCATCGGCCTCGGCCAGGACATACGCGCCGCGCGCCGACAGGTTGTCGTCGGTATACGTCGTGCGCAGGGTGGGCAGACCCTGGCGGGTCAAGACCATGCCTGTCGGGGTTTTGGTATTGGCGACGGCCAGGGCCCAACATTCCGCCGTTTCCACCACGTCGCACGGACGCATGGTGTTGAAATTCGGCAGGGCGCGCAACATCGCCAAGGTTTCAACGGGCTGATGCGTGGGGCCGTCTTCGCCGAGGCCGATCGAATCGTGGGTCAAAACATAAATCACCCGTTTTTCCATCAACGCCGAAAGCCGAATCCCGCCCATCATGTAGTTGGCGAAAACCGCGAATGTTCCAGAGTAGGGAATATATCCACCATGCAATGACAAGCCGTTCATCACCGCCGACATGGCGTGCTCGCGCACACCGTAGTGGATATACCGTCCGGTAAAGTCACTGTTGGTGATCGAGGCGGTCGAAGGGGTCTTGGTGTTGACCGACCCCGTCAAGTCGGCCGAGCCGCCGATCATCGCGGGGATATTTTTGGTCAAAACTTCGAGGGTCTTGCCCGAAGCCTGGCGGGTCGCCAGCTTGGGCGCTTCGGCGGACATCTTTTTCTTGAAGGCGTTAAGCGCCTCCATCCACCCCGCGGGGAGCTGATCGCTATACAGGGCGTCGAATTTTTCGCGCGCCTTGGGATCGGCGTTTTTAAGTGCGGATTCCCAGTTCTGCCGGTCGGCCGAGCCGCGCGCACAGGCCGAACGCCAGCTTTCTAAGATGTCGTCGGGAATCTCGAACGGTTCGGCGCGCCAGCCCAGGCCTTCGCGCATACCTTTGATTTCCTCATCGCCCAGGGGCGCGCCGTGGGTGTCGTGGGTGCCCGCCTTGGTCGGCGCGCCATAACCGATGGTGGTTTTGCAGGCGATCAGGGACGGCGCGCCGGATTTCTTCGCCTTGACGATCGCCGCCTCGATGGCGGCGGGATCGTGGCCGTCAACCTGCTGCGTATCCCAGCCCGACGCCTCGAAACGCTGGCGCTGATTGTCGCTCAGGGTCAAGTTGGTATTGCCGTCGATGCAGATCGAATTGTCGTCCCAAAACACGATCATCTTGCTCAACTTCAAGTGACCGGCGATCGAAATCGCCTCCTGGGAGATCCCTTCCATCAGGCAGCCGTCACCGGCGATGGTGTAGGTGTAATGATCCACCATATCGTCGCCGAAGTGGGCGTTTTGCATTTTTTCCGCCAGCGCCATGCCGACGGCGGTGGTGATCCCCTGCCCCAACGGCCCTGTCGTGGTTTCGACCCCTTCGACGTGTCCATATTCCGGGTGCCCCGCCGTTTTCGCGCCGAGCTGACGGAAATTTTTGATGTCGTCCATGGTTACGTCGTCGTAGCCCGCAAGATACAGCAGGGAATACATCAACATCGATCCGTGACCGGCCGACAGCACGAAACGGTCGCGGTCGCGCCAATGGGGCGCCTTGGGGTCGAATTTTAAAAATTTGGTAAAAAGAACGGTAGCCACGTCGGCCATGCCCATGGGCATTCCCGGGTGTCCGGATTTTGCCTTTTGCACGGCGTCCACCGACAAGAAGCGGATTGCGTTGGCCATTTCATTATGCGTCGCGGTCATCGATTGAGGTCCCCTTAGATCGCGTGATGTCCCTGAGCGGCTTTGATCATGTGATACGTCACCAAAAGCTGCGACAGGGCGAGCGGATGGCTGAGAGCCAGTTGATTTTGGTCGTCGTAGAATTTTCCGACGTTTTCGCGCAGGTGTTGGGCCTCCGGTATCAGATTCCACAACAAGTCCTCCACGGCCTTGGCGCGCTTGCCGTCGATATCCCCTGAAATATCCAGGACATCGACCGGTTTTCCGTCGATATCGCGCGCCAATTCAAGACGGAAACCTTTTTTCATCGCCCCGACTTCAAGCACCGGGGTCAAATCCGGGTGGGGCAGCGTCGGGCGCAGGGTGTGGCGCACATTGAGGTGCGCCCCGCTTTCGTCGTGATTGCTGTCGGGCGGGTAGAAGCTGACGACCATATCGGCAAAAGTGCGTTGCGGCAGGATGCAATGCACGCTGTCTTCAACCCGCCGCGCCAACGTGCGCCGCGCCTCGTCCACGGTATAGCCCCGCATATGAGTGTCGCGCTTGATCTTCCATTTGATGCGCAGCGCCTCGTGCGGTTCGAGAAAAATTTTAACGTCGTAACAATCGCGCATCTGCCGAGTCGAATACCCGAGCAGCCCTTCAAGAATGATAAATTCCTTCGGGCGAACATACTGCGGCGTGTCGAAATCCCCGGAGACATGATTGTAGACCGGCTTTAAGATCGGCCTTCCCTGGCGTAACAGGCCGATATGCTGTTCCAGGATGTCGGTGTAATTGGCCTCGGGGCTAAGCGCTGTGACCCCCCGCTCCACCCGCGCCGCCCGCGACAGGCTGTGATAATCGTCGGTACATATCGTCACGACCCGATCGGCCCCCAAAATCTGCGCGATACCGTCGGCTAGGGTGCTTTTTCCCGACGCGGAATCACCGACGATGCCCAAGATAATGGGGCGTTCCAATTTCTTAAACGGCATTTTTATCGTCCCCGTCATATCTCGGGAGACTTCCCCGGGTGCGATGGAACGTCGTCAGAACTTGCCTCTCTCCGCTTCCCGAAATTAGAAGCGTTTGCGTTTGCTCATGATCGGGTCTGCGCACAATACCCTCGAACAGCAACCCCGTGGTAATGCCCGTAGCGCAAAAATAAACCTGCGGCGAACGGATTAACGTTTCCAACGCCATCCACGACGCGGTGTTCATTCCGGCCTTGGCGACTTCGGCCTTTTCGGTGGCCAGTTGCGGATCGAGACGGGCCATAAATTCGCCTCCCAAGGCGCGGATCGCACAAGCCGAAAGCAACCCCTCGCGCGCACCGCCGCAGCCCATCAAGGCATCGATTCCCGAATTGGGCATCGCCGCCATCAAAGCGCCCGCGACATCGCCCGCCGGGTACAACGCCACCCGCGCGCCCGCGTTGTGAATACGCTCGACTAAATTGCGATGGCGTGGCTTCTCCAAAACAAAAATCGTCAATTCGTCTATAGGCTTATCCAGCGCGTTGGCGAGATTTTTCAATTTCTCCTCCAACGGCGCCGCGGGATCGATCTTGCCGCGCGCGGCTGGTGGAGCGGCAAATTTTTCCATGTAAAACGCCGGCCCCGGATCGAACATGGCGCCTTCGACGGTCAGAGCGATCACCGCCATCGCATTGGTCATCCCCCGCGCCAAATACGACATACCTTCGATCGGGTCGGCCGCGATGTCAAAGCGCATCGCGACCGTTCCCCCCCCGATCACCTCTCCGACCGACAGGCCGCTATCCTCAGGATTGCTTTCACCGACGACGATGCGCCCGTGAACCGGTAATTTGTCGAGTTCGCCACGCATCGCGGATATGGCCCCGCGGTCCCCCCGACCGCGATCGCCGCGTCCGATCCAATCATACGCAGCGCGAGCCGCGGCCTCGGTTGCGTTGCGCAACGCGTAGACAAATAATGGATCCTCAATAGACGCGTCGCTCATCGCCCTACCCTATTTGATTCCATAGCGGATTGATTCCGTAGCGGATCGGTCACGAGTCTGACGCCGTTCACGCGATCCCGGATACAATCGTGGATAACCCAACCCCGTTCATCCCATGGCCCCCCTCATGGCGCTCCCATAGCGCCCCCGTGGCCGAGAGGACGTCCAAATTTCCCCCTAGGTGGACGCAGCCGCATCATTGAATCCCAGGCGGCGCAAGGGAACACCCGCAAGGGGAGCCAAAAAAACTCTTTCGGGTAGGTAGCGGAAAATCAAGAGTCTGCGCCCGAAGGAGGGCATGTGGCGCGCGCCCAGTTTTTTTACGTTATGAAAGACGGAATTAATGTCCTCAGCATAGACGCCGCCGTCAGGCATGCGCATTCAAATAAGAGGCGACGGCCTGGGCGCGGTTTTTAACGTCCAATTTTCCGTATAGATTTTTGAGATGAAACTTCACCGTGTTCAACGAAATGTCCAAGTCTCCCGCGATTTGAGCATTCGTCCGACCCTGTGCGACAGAACATAACAATTCCTGCTCACGCGCGGTCAGACTGGCGAAGGGATCGTTGCTGGGGCGGGACAGGTCCATAAACGGGAAAACCATGCGTCCTTCCGATACCGCGACGACCGTATCGATCAACTTCTCGGGACGCTCCGTTTTTGAACAAAAACCGGCCCCACCCAAATGCATCACCTGACGAGGAACATCGCCGACCATGTTTCCGGTAAAAACGACAATTTTGGGCGGACACTCGGTGTTTTTGATCGACTGCAAAACCCCCTGTCCGGTCATGTACGGCATATTCCAGCCGATAACGCCAACATCGAAACACAACCTATCGACGGCCTCCATGAAACGCTCCCCATCGGCCGCCGTCGCGACCAAGGAAAACCTGTCGTCGCCGCCGAAAAGCTGGGTCAACGCATGCAACATCAACGGCGATTTATCCGCGACGACAACTTCTATGGCACCCTTGTCTTCGGCCACTGTGAAGGCTCCCCCTGGCGCAGTCCCCCCTAACGGGTAGGTTTTCTAAATACTATGCGGGAAAACACCACTTTAGAAAAGACAAATGTAACCAATACGTGGGTATCTTTTGAAAAATTATTTCGTCTTAGGGCGCGCACTCGATTATGGCCCTTTTTGAACAAAATCGTTTCCTGTCTTTCGTACGCACCTGCCCAGCACACGAAAGAGGACGATCTTAATATAGATTTCCATAAACGATCTGCTATGAATGGACGCCATCGTTTTGTTGTTTTACATCCCGTATAGGAGGGGTCAATGAGGCTCATTCTCGCCATTTTCCTGCCCTGGTTACAATTCTTCACCATAGGAAGACCCATTGCCGGGATTATTTGCCTGCTTTTGCAGATATCGCTTATCGGCTGGATTCCCGCGGCCATCTGGTCCGTCTACGCCCTTAGCCAATATAAGACCGATAAAAAAATAGAGCGCGCGATGGGAACCAGAACTTAAAATGGGCGAACCGCATTTTAGGAATTTCCGCGTTCCCGTTTTAAAGCTGATCGTCATTTCGCTCATCGTCGGCTTGCTGTTGTCGCTGTTCAATATGCGCCCCGAGGAACTCCTGACCCGCTTTGGCGATACTGTCAGGGCCGTTTTTTCCATCGTCGTGGGGTGGGTGGAGACCGCCGTTCCCTACATCCTATTGGGCGCCGTCGTGGTCATTCCGATATGGCTCGCCCTAGTGCTTTGGCGCTATGTTCGCGGAAAAATTTAATTTCCCGACATTGTTCGAGATAAGCTCACAACAAAAAAAGGCCCGGCATATGCCGGGCCTTTTCCTTTAACGATGCCGCCGTTAGGCGACAAACGCCAGCAGCAAAATCGCAACGATGTTGGTGATTTTGATCAACGGGTTGACCGCTGGGCCCGACGTATCTTTATAAGGATCGCCAACCGTATCGCCGGTAACCGCGGCTTTATGGGCTTCCGAACCCTTACCGCCGTAGTTGCCGTCTTCGATATACTTCTTGGCGTTATCCCAAGCACCGCCGCCCGCCGTCATCGAAATGGCGACGAACAGGCCGGTGACGATCGTGCCCAGAAGCATCGCGCCCAAGGCGCTAAACGCCGCCGTTTGACCGGCGAACGCATTGACCGCGAAATAAACCACAATCGGCGCCAAAACCGGCAACAAGGACGGAATAATCATTTCCTTGATGGCGGCCTTGGTCAGCAGATCGACGCACGCCGCGTAATCCGGCTTGGTGGTCCCTTCCATGATGCCCGGAATTTCCTTGAACTGGCGGCGCACTTCACGCACCACCGCGCCCCCGGCCCGACCGACCGCCATCATGCTCATGCCGCCAAAGGAATAAGGCAGCAATCCACCAATAAACAGCCCGATCATGACATACGGGTTCTGTAGGCTGAAGGTGACGTGGAGGGTGGGGAAATAGTGCACCAGGTCTTCCGTGTACGCAGCGAACAAAACCAACGCGGCAAGGCCGGCGGATCCGATGGCGTACCCTTTGGTAACCGCTTTAGTGGTATTTCCAACGGCGTCCAAAGCGTCCGTCGTAACGCGAACATCGGCGGGCAAATCCGCCATTTCGGCGATACCGCCGGCGTTATCGGTCACCGGACCGAAGGCGTCCAGAGCGACAACGATACCGGCCAAGGCCAACATCGTGGTCGCCGCAACGGCGATACCGAACAATCCGGCGCTGAGATAGGTGATAATGATCGTGGCGCTGATCACCAACACCGGCAACGCGGTCGCCTCCATGGAAACGGCCAAACCCTGAATCACGTTGGTGCCGTGCCCGGTGGTCGAGGCAAGCGCGATGCTTTTTACCGGTCGGTAATCGGTGCCGGTGTAGTATTCGGTTATCCAAATCAAAAGCCCGGTCATGCCCAGGCCGGCCAAGGAGCAAACGAACAGGTTAAAGCCCGTGAACGTCAGACCGGAGGAGGTGGTGAAGCTTGTGCCGAAACCGATCAACGTGGCGATAAGTCCGGCGATCAAAATTCCGGAAATAATCGCCGTGGCGATGAAACCCTTGTAAAGGGCGCCCATCACATTGTTCGAGGCCCCCAATTTCACGAAAAAAGTTCCAATCACCGAACCGATGATGCACACGCCGCCAACCAGCAACGGGAACACCATAAGCGTTTCCTGTGCCGCGCCGGTGAAGAAAATCCCCCCCAGCAACATGGTCGCTACGATCGTCACCGCGTAGGTTTCGAAAAGGTCGGCCGCCATCCCGGCGCAATCGCCCACGTTATCGCCCACGTTGTCGGCGATGGTCGCGGGGTTGCGGGGGTCGTCTTCCGGAATTCCGGCCTCGACCTTACCGACCAGATCACCGCCGACGTCCGCACCCTTTGTAAAGATGCCACCGCCGAGACGGGCGAAGATGGAGATCAAGGACGCACCGAAACTCAGGGCGACCAGGGATTCGAGAATATGACGCACGCCTGCGGCGGTCGATGGATCGACGATGGAGCGCATGTACATGTAATAGCCGGTAACGCCAAGAAGACCCAAACCGACGACCAGCATGCCGGTGACCGCGCCGGATTTAAACCCGATCCCCATCGCCGCCGCAAGACCTTGGGTCCGCGCGGCTTCGGCGGTGCGCACGTTGGCGCGCACGGAGACGTGCATCCCGATAAAGCCCGTGACGCCCGATAAAAAAGCACCGATGGCGAAACCAACGGCGGCATGAACGCCCAAACGCAGCCCCAACAAGGCGCAAACCACGACCCCGACCACGGCGATCGTCGTATATTGACGTTTCAAATATGCGCCCGCCCCTTCTTGAATGGCGCGCCCAATTTCCTGCATTCGCTCCGTCCCCGCCGGCGCGGCGAGAATGGAACGGATCGCATAAAGTCCGTAAAGTAGTGCCAAGATTGCCATGGCAATCACTAATAAATACAGATTCGACATGTTTTCTCACCCTTGATGGTTCAAAAAAGCCTCCCCGGTTGAATCCGGTGATGTCCTTTATTTATTTGAAAAATTTGGCAGAAATTATGAAAATTAGCAAACTGTAATATGACAAGATTGTATATATATTAGAAAATCGTGACGGATATACTTATTGTTATTTACTAAATTTCAAATAGTTACATTAAAATCTAATATTATAATTATACGATAAATTGCAATTACACACTGAAATATAAGCATTTGTATACTTATCGTAACGATAGGCACCGCACAACGAATAAAATCAATGCGCGTATTTTGCGCACCACGCGATCGCGCGTCCTCTAAAAAATGATTAAAAAATATATTTCTCACGCTACCAGATAATTACGGCAAGAAAGAAAATAATAGAAATTATTTATGATTGCATACACGATAGTGCATCGAGATGGGAATCGCCCCCTCCCCCCTGTCCGTACAGAGATGACGATCACCCCGACGCTTCCCGCCGCGGGGCATAATCTCGGTTAACTCAAATACGCCCTGAAGCGTTCCAGCCTTAGCCTTTATCGACGCCTTTGTCGGCAAGATCACAGAACTCTTGCACATCGGCGGGGTTAGCTTACACACATCGGACCGGTCGTTTTTCCTGGCCGCATACCATCCGGGAGATCCGATCGGCGAGCGGTGGCCTCGTATCTTATATCTCTTATATCCGCGTCACCAAGATCACCCACCGCTATTGGTCATCGATTGAATTAGCGCGGCGTTAACGACACCGGGGCCGAGGACCTTGGCCGCATCCATTTCCAAGCGATGTTTAATCAGTTCGACATCCAGGGTATTGTTATTGTGCAGCGTGCGCGGGATATAGGCGTACAGATCCTTGAAAATTTCATTATTCAAAAGACGCACGACTTGGCGGACTTTTTTTTCATTATCCGCCCCGTTAACTTCAAACTTAAAGTGCAATTGGATCGTGCCGGCGACGCCGTTATCTTTAAAAATAGGAATAAACATCGGATCCATGTCGATAAACCGCGTGGCGTTATCGATCTGTTTGATCGCATCCGATTTTTCTGCCGTGGTATCGGCAAACGGGCCTATCTTCATCCATTTCAGGATACTGATTGTCCCCCCCGACAGCATGAGAACCGCGGCGATGGCGATGGCCAGTTTTTTCATCTGTCGGTCCTATCGGTTTAGATCGTGCGCCTGATCAAGCAGCCCCATGAGAACGCTCCCCATCGCGTTCCATAATCGAGTCCGCGGCCTAGTGGTTTGAGTTTAACATTTGAGTCCGATGCAATTGGAAACAAATGTGTGAAGAAATCAAACTGCAACAAAAAGATAGATAGTGGTCGGCCCGATGGTTCGCGAGAGCGAAACGTCGGAGTCGATCCACTAGTATAACGAGACATGACAGGGCAATAAAGGTGCGCGTCCTCCTCTGCTCCGCACGCGACGTTTACGAGGTTTCAAAAATGACTGTAGCCCGGGTGGATAACGGTAATCCGTTCCCCCCTTTCATCGCGGGCGGAAACCAGGGGTATGCCGTCGTCATTGGCTTTTGGCGTGGCGTCGGCATGGCCGATAACATGCACGTCAACCTGCCCCGCCGCGATAATTTTCTCAATGAACCCCGGACTCGTATCGCCAAGCGTAAAAACCAATTCGTAGTCGTCTCCGCCGCCGAGAACCGTTTCGATCAGGGAGGGATCGCGGTCTAGTGCGTGGCGCGTCGCCGGCGACAAGGGAATTCGCGTGGCGTCGATATCGAAACGCACACCGGATTGTTCGCCTATGTGTCCGAGATCGGCCAGCAAGCCGTCGGAAATATCACACACGCCGCCAACGGTTTCGGGGGCGAGGTTCGCTAAAACCCGTCCCAATCCGATACGCGGACGGGGATGATTATAGCGATCGATAAGATAAGCGCGGTCGTTACCGTCGAGCTCCGTCAATCCCCCCCGCGCCGCGATCAGCCCCAGCGCGCCATCTCCAATTGTGCCCGATACGCACACCCCGTGCGAGGGGCGCGCAGCCGAACGGCGCAACACCCGGCCCGGCGCGGCGATATGCCCCAGCGCGCTCAACGTCACCGTAAGCGGTCCCGGCGTAGCGACCGTATCGCCGCCGATCACGGCGAAGGAAAATTCATCCTGCATCGTCCGCAGGGTTCCCGCGAAGGAGGCGAGCCAGGAATCATCTATGTTTCTTGGTAACGCCAGCGACAACAAACAGCTATGGGGCCGCGCGCCCATTGCCGCAAGATCCGAAAGGTTAACCCCAATCAGTTTGCGCGCCACGGTCTCGGGGGGGGATGCGGTAAGAAAGTGGACGCCCTCGACCAGGGTGTCCATCGTCGCCACCATGCTTCCATCGCGGGGGACATCGTCGATCAGCGCCCCGTCGTCCGTGAGCGAAAAAGCGCCCTTGCGGCCCTGTGCGAGAGGGGCGAAAAAATGAGAAATCCGATCGAATTCACCCAGGTCTTTTTCTATCGACATGGAGGTTCTTCCGTCGTTGTCGGAGGGTTCGAAAACAGGCCCGTTTAGAATTCATCGCCCCGCACGACATGGGCGATCCGGTCGAGAACGCCATTCACCAACGACGGCTCCGACCCGGAGAAGAAGGCGTGAGAAACTTCCAGGTACTCGCTGATGACGACCTTGGCGGGAATGTCTGGGCGGCCAACCAATTCCAAGGTTCCGGCGCGCAGAACCGCACGCAGTAAAACCTCCAGGCGCTCCACCGTCCATTCGCCGCGCAAAGACGATCCCAGGATTTTATCCAGTTCGCCAAGGCGTTCGGTCACGCCGCGCACCAGTTCGATCAAGAAAGTTTGGTCCGGCTCGACAAGAAGCGTGTCGTCGCCGTCGCCAACGCCGATGGACCAGCGGCGCTGCATGAATTCACGCAGTACCGGATCGGCGCCGGCGTGCGATACGTCCATTTCATACAAAGCTTGAACGGCGGAAAGGCGTGCCGCACTTCTCTTTTTAAGCGCGGAAACTTTTTTTTCCGTCCCGGCGGGCGTATCGTTTACGGTCATTCTTCCCTCAGGCGCATGTCACGCTTGATCTCCATCATTCTCACGCAGGCGCGGGCGACGTCGCCGCCCTTGTTTTTACGATCGACCCCGGCGCGCGCCCAAGCCTGTTCCATATTCTCCGTCGTCACGACACCATAGCCCAAAGCGATGGCGTTGTCGTCGGTTGTGAGCGTCATGAGCGCGCGGGCCGATTCCATGCAGACATAGTCGTAGTGCGTGGTTTCCCCGCGAATCACGCAACCCAGAGCGACAAAACCCGTATATTTTGGAGCCTTGGGGTTTTTAATCGTGGACAGCCGCGCGAACTGGATGGCCGCCGGTATTTCGAAAACGCCGGGAACAGCGACACGGTCGTAGGGTATCCCCGCGTCTTCAAGAACCCGCACCGCCCCTTTGACGAGTTCGTCTGCGATATCTTCGTAAAAGCGCGCCTCGACAATCAGGACTCTATCGTCGCCCACCATGGTTACGCCCCTCCACCGATCGGCCGTTGACCGACCACTTTCAATTCATAGCCCTCAAGGCCGACGATCGTACGCTGAGTATTGGACAGCAGGACGATTTCTCCCAAGCCGAGATCACGCAAAATCTGCGCGCCGACGCCGTAATCACGCAATTGCCCACCCGCACCGTCGCCATCGCCCATCTTCGAACGCACTCTCTGCGACAACGTCTCGGGATTGGGCTCGCGCAGCAAAACGATAACGCCGCGGCCCTCGTCGGCAATGGCCCGCATCGCCCGATGCAGTTCATGCGCCTTGCCAGAGGCGGTGTCGCCCAGCACGTCCTCAAGAAGATTCAGCGCGTGCATGCGCACCAAGACCGGCTCCTTGGTGGCGATGTCCCCCTTGCTCAGGACCACATGTTCGGCGTAGTTCAGGGTGCTGACATAAACCGACATATCGAACGTTCCACCGTATTCGCTGTCCAATGTCGTGCTCAAGGTCCGCTCGACCAGGTGATCGTTGCGCAGGCGGTAACGGATCAAATCGGCGATGGTCGCGATTTTCAATTGGTGGGTCTTGGCGAAGACAATCAGATCGTCCATCCGCGCCATCGTGCCGTCTTCGTTCATAATTTCACAGATCACGCCCGACGGGTTCAATCCCGCCAAACGCGATACATCGACCGCGGCCTCGGTATGACCGGCGCGCACGAGGACCCCGCCGTCGCGCGCCTCCAAAGGAAAAACGTGACCGGGCGTGGCGATGTCATGGATTCCCTTGGCGGGATCTATGGCGACCGAAATCGTGCGCGCGCGATCGGATGCGGAAATTCCCGTAGTCACCCCTTCCTTGGCCTCGATCGATACCGTGAACGCCGTTTCGTGGCGCGAACCGTTGTGTTTGGCCATGCGCGGCAGGTTCAATTCACGGACGCGGGCGTTGGTCAACGACAGACAAATCAGCCCCCGGCCATATTTCGCCATAAAATTAATTGCCTCCGGCGTCGCCATCTGAGCCGGAATAACGAGATCGCCCTCGTTTTCGCGATCTTCGTCGTCCACCAAAATGAACATTCGTCCGTTGCGGGCGTCTTCGATAATTTCATCGATAGAGGACAGGTATTGGCGGTGGGGCACGGGGCTTATTCCTTTTCCAAAAGTCGCGCAACGTAGCGCGCCAACATATCGATTTCCAGATTAACTCGGCTGTTGACACCGAGAGACGACAACGTTGTCGCTTGCTGGGTGTGGGGGATGATATTGACGCCAAAGCACGCGCCATCGGTTTCATTAACGGTCAACGAAACACCGTCGATCACAACAGAGCCTTTGGGCGAAATAAATCGGGCCAGTTCGCCGGGCGCGCGAACGGTTATACGCAAGGATTCGCCATCTTCGCGCAAGGCCGTCACTTCGCCAACATCATCGACATGACCGGACACCAAGTGCCCACCAAGTTCGTCGCCAAGGCGCAGGGCGCGCTCCAGATTTATGCGCGCACCCACGGTCCAGGCCCCCATGGTGGTTTTCGACAGGCTTTCGCCCGACGCCGTGACACGAAACCAATCGGGACCCGTTTGCGTCACCGTCATACACGCCCCGGCGCAGGCGATCGAGGCGCCGATATCGATCGTCGTCGTGTCATAGGCGGTGGCGATCGTGAAATGCGCCTCCCGCTTGGAAGACGAATCCCGACGTACATCCCTAAGCGTACCGATATCGGTGATAATTCCTGTGAACATAACGGATGGTCCTTAATAATCTGATCGAGATGTTTAAGGCTTTCGCCGCAAAAATGCCAGCGTATCCACACCGCAGGGAATCACATCTTCAGTATCGAAGCGCGCCATACACGCCAATGTCTCCAATTTCAGCGGGCCGATCGCCGCCAGGCCGTCCGCGCCGATCAGCGATGGGGCCTGGAACCAGGCGATGCGATCGACCAAATTTTCAGCGACAAAAGCGCCGCTCAATGTCGCACCAGCCTCGACGAGGACCCGAGTCAGCCCTCGTTGCGCCAAAATGTGCGCGACCTCGGGAAGGTTTAACCGCGTATCGTTGTCGGGTTTAATGGCGATCATCTCCACACCCACATCCTTCAGGGCTTTGCATTTTTGCAAATTTGCGTCGGCGTGATGGAAAACCCAAAGAGGAACCTCGGCGGCGCTGCGCACCAAGGTCGAACGAACGGGAATTTTCAAAGCACCGTCCAGAACAACCCTAATCGGAGACCGTTCGGACAGCCCGTCAATCCGGCATGTCAAAGAGGGGTCGTCCGCGACCACGGTTGAAACGCCCGTTAAAATGGCATCGTGTTGCGCCCGTAACAAATGCCCACGCGCGCGCGCCTCGGGACCGGTGATCCACTGGCTTTGCCCGCTCCCGGTTGCAATTCTCCCATCCAGGGTCGTCGCACTTTTCAAGGTGAACAAAGGACGTTGGCGGGTAATGCGCAAGAAAAATCCGGCATTGAGATCATCCGCCTCATCTTTCAACACATTGAGCGTGACCGCGACTCCGGCCTCTTCCAAAGCGCGGATTCCCGCCCCGGAGACCCGGGGATCGGGGTCCGTCGTCGCCACCACCACCCTTTTTACGCCCGCGGCGATCAAGGCCGCCGCGCATGGGGGGGTTTGTCCGTGATGGCTGCACGGTTCCAAGGTGACATAGGCCGTCGCGCCTCGCGCCGCCGCGCCGGCCTGACGCAACGCCATGGTTTCGCCATGAGGGCGACCGCCCGCCTGTGTCCACCCGCGTCCGACGACATCCCCATCCCGGACAAGCAAACACCCGACGGCAGGATTGGGATGCACCCGGCCCAGCGCGCGCCGGGCCAGCCCCAGGGCGACGCGCATATAGCCGCGCTCGTGCGCGACATGAGGGGAACTCTTCGCAGAAGCGCTCCGCAATGGATCAGGTGTCGTCACTGAGACTCCCGACGAATTCCTTGAAATCCTTAGCCTCGTGGAAATCGCGATAGACCGAGGCAAAGCGTACATAAGCCACTTGATCGAGACTGGAAAGGTGATCCATGATCATTTCTCCAATCACTTTAGTCGGAATTTCATTTTCGCCCAGCGTCTCCAGGCGACGCTGAATCGAGTTAACGATACGTTCCACTCGGTCGTCATCGATCGGACGCTTGCGCAAGGCGACCCGCATCGAACGCATTACTTTTTCGCGATCGAACACCGATTTTTCGCCGCTGCGCTTGACCACGGTCAGCTCGCGCAGTTGAACGCGCTCAAAAGTTGTAAAGCGCGATCCGCACGACGGGCAAAAACGCCGCCGACGAATAGTCGCATTATCTTCCGTCGGTCGCGAATCCTTGACCTGTGTGTCATCATGCCCGCAAAAAGGACAACGCATGGCTTAATCCCCTCCCGTTGGTACCTCAGTGACCGCCATAAATCGGAAATTTGCGGCAAAGATCGGCGACCTTCTCGCGAGCGGCGGCCTCGGCCGCCCCGTTGTCGCCCGGCGACGCCAAGCCGTCGAGCACGGCGCCGATCATGTGCCCGATTTGTTCGAACTCGGCAACGCCGAACCCTCGCGTCGTCCCCGCCGGCGTGCCCAGGCGGACACCCGAAGTCACCATCGGTTTTTCCGGATCGAAGGGAATGCCGTTCTTGTTACAGGTCATGCCGGCGCGCTCCAGACTCGCTTCGGCGTCCCGTCCGGTCAGTTTCTTGGGGCGAAGATCAACCAAAACGACATGGGTATCGGTTCCTCCCGAAACGATGTCCAGGCCATTTTCGATGAGAACCCTGGACAAAACCTGGGCGTTATCGCGCACGGCCGTGGCGTAGGTCTTGAATTCCGGCCTGAGGGCTTCGCCAAGGGCGACCGCCTTGGCGGCGATGACGTGCATCAACGGACCGCCCTGCAATCCCGGAAAAACCGCGGAATTAATTTTTTTGCCCAAATCGAGATCGTTGCTAAGCACGATCCCGCCGCGAGGGCCGCGCAGGGTTTTGTGTGTCGTCGATGTAACGACGTGGGCGTGCGGGAGCGGGCTGGGATGAACCCCCGCGGCGACCAGTCCGGCGAAGTGCGCCATATCGACCATTAAAAACGCCCCGACCTCATCGGCAATTTCACGAAACCGTTTGAAATCGATAACCCTTGGATAGGCCGACCCACCGGCGATAATCAATTTCGGCCGATGTTCTTTCGCCAAACGCGCCACCTCATCATAGTCGATCTGGTGCGTGTCCGGCGTCACGCCGTATTGAACGGCGTTGAACCACTTTCCGCTTTGCGCCGGAGGCGCGCCATGAGTCAAATGACCGCCGGCGGCAAGAGACATCCCCAAAATGGTGTCGCCCGGTTTAAGCAACGCCATGAAAACGGCGCCGTTGGCTTGGGCCCCGGAATGCGGCTGCACATTCACATAAGCACAGTCGAACAATTCTTTCGCCCGTTCGATGGCCAGACTTTCGGAGACATCGACAAATTCACACCCCCCATAATAACGACGCCCCGGATAACCCTCGGCATATTTGTTGGTTAAAACCGACCCTTGGGCCTCCAATACCGCCCTGGAGACGATATTCTCGGACGCGATCAATTCGATCTGATCCTTTTGGCGATCCAACTCACGAACGATCGAGGCAAAAACCTCGGGATCGCTTTCGGCGAGGGAACGAGAGAAAAAATGATTTTGTGTATCCGAAGAATAATCGGTCATAGGGATATTCCTAAGCAGGGATGATGAGGCTATGAGATTGTCACCGTGGATCGGACAACTGGTCCACACGGCGCGCATGACGGCCGCCTTCGAACGAGGTTGAAAGGAAAATTTTCAGACAATCGACGGCCAAATCGGGGCCGATCATACGCCCCCCGAAACAAATCACATTGGCGTCGTTGTGCTGTCTGGCCAAACGCGCGCCCAGACCGTCGTGGATAAGAGCGGCGCGCACCTCGATGAAACGGTTCGCGGCGATGGATATTCCGATTCCGCTGCCGCAGATCAAAATTCCTCGTTCAGCGTCGCCGTTTTTTATGGCCCTGGCCATGGCGTATCCGAATTGCGGATAGTCCACCGATTCGATGGAATTGGTGCCCAAATCGAGAACATCCCAATCCAGGTCGTGGACGGCATTCATCAGAGTGTCCTTAAGATGAAACCCACCGTGGTCACAAGCGACGGCGATTGTTGAGGAGGCCATAATTCATCCCTAAATACCGGTTCAAGAGAGGGGCTACGCCGTCTAAATACCATATCTCGAATCTCTCTGCCAAGCAGCCACAACGTTTCGTGGGCTGAATGTTCTTCAAAGTCGGGATATTAGGTATATCAACCCATCTGAACGTAACCTAAAATTATTGTTACGGCACTCAAACGAATACACTGTTACGTTAAAAATACAATCATTTGACCTTATATAAACGATTTTAACCACAAGAAATCATACCTACCCCATATCTATTCATATGCGATGATTGAAAATTTAAGAATTTCATATTTTTTTTAAATGGAATATTTGACACTTCTATCGATTAAAAAGTATAAAGGTATAGTAAACTTCTATTTGAAGTAGCAATAGACCGCTACTCATAAAACCTAGAGTGAAAAAGTCACACGCTATGAACGAAAAAGTTACGCCTCCTGATGGAAGCGCAGAGGCCCTGAACGATATTGTGCGTTTAACCGCCGATATTGTTGCCGCATATGTCGGACAAAACCAGGTGCCTGCGGCCCAAATACCAGATGTTATCAAAACGGTTCACACGACATTGACTTCGGTCTGCCAACTTCAACTTCAACCCCAAGTACAAGAACAGCAAAAGCCTGCCGTTCCCGTACGCCGTTCGATAACTCCGGATTTTATCATCTGTCTCGAAGACGGAAAAAAACTCAAGATGCTCAAACGCCATTTGCGAACAGCCTATGGCATGACGCCGGAAGACTACAGGGCCAAATGGAACTTGGCGCCCGATTACCCAATGGTCGCCCCTAACTATGCGAAACGCCGTTCAGATTTCGCAAAAAAAATTGGCCTTGGCCAGCAAAGCGCTAAAGGGGCGCTCAAAAAGTAACCAGGCTTAGATATGGTCATCGTGACCATTTCATGACAGCGTTCGCCAGTATACACAGCCAACACTAATTTTCTGCATGAATGACGGTGAACGATGCATATAAAAAGGCCCGGGTTGATTGTCCCGGGCCTTTTTGACCATACGATCGGTCACGTTTGCGTGTGCGCGAAGCAAAAACCTTACTTCACGTAATCGTATTTACCGTGAGACCACTTGTAAAAAACGTAGCCCGGCGCGGTGACGTCGCCTTTGGCGTCAAAGCCAATATCGCCCAAGACGGTTTTGAATTTCCCTTTGTGCAATTCGGCGGCGACTTTATCGGTGTCCGTGGAACCGACCGCGGCGACGGCCTGGACCCATGCCTGGATTGCGCCATAGGTATACAGGGTATAACCTTCCGGATCATAACCCGTGGCCTGAAATTCTTTCACAATCGGCGCGGCGACGGCGTTTTTCCGGGGGTCGGGGCTAAAGGTCATCAGGGTGCCTTCGCCGGCGTCGCCCGTGATTTTCCAATATTCGTCGGTCACCAAGGCGTCGCCGGAAACCAGAACCGGGGTGTACCCCTGTTCCTTGGCCTGACGAATGATCAACCCCGCTTCGGTGTGATAACCGCCCAGATAAACAACGTCGATGCCGGCGGATTTCAGCTTGGAAACAACTGCGGAATAATCTTTTTCACCCGCGGTAATGGCTTCATACATCGCCGGCTTTCCGCCTTTGGCTTCGTACGCGGCCTTGGTTTCGTCGGCAAGACCTTTACCGTATGCGGTCTTGTCATGAAGGAAGGCTATTTTCTTGCCCTTGAAGTGGTCCCACAGATAAGCTCCGGCAACGGCGCCCTGCTGGTCGTCACGACCGCAGGTACGGAACACGTTATCGCCGCCATCGTCCGTCAATTTAGGATTGGTGGAGGCCGGCGAAATCTGAAGAACGCCTTCTTCGGTATACACCTTGGATGCCGGTATCGAGGAGCTGGAACAAAAATGCCCGGCCACGAAAACAACACCATCGGCCGCCAACTTGTTGGCGACGGCGACGGCCTGCTTGGGATCGCATGCGTCATCGCCGATTTCCAGCTTCAATTTTTGCCCCAAAACGCCGCCGGCGCGGTTGATATCGGCAACCGCCATCAGGGCGCCACGCTTCATCTGCTCACCAAAGGCGGCGTACTGCCCGGTCATCGGGCCGGCCGTCGCGATTAAAATATCCGCCTGCGCGGTACTCATCGCGGCGGCGGAAACCACACCCGCGACGATTAAAGACTTCCAATTCAACATACCAGGTACTCCTCCCTGAGTTAACAGCCTCCTACCCTTCCCCTGGGCTGGGCCAAAGATTGACAGACTCATCGAGACTACGACGAGGGGGACAACAGTATCACGGCTGCGCAACGCAACAACACGCAACACATATCAGACGCGGCGTTTCGGCGTGTATTTTTCGTATTATTCGCCATTGGCCACGTCTGTCTTTTCGGACCATCCAAACAACCCGTTGCGCCGGTAAAGCCAGGGATACTGATTAACCATCACCGTAGCGCGGCTGATGAAATATCCCAGACAACACATCGCGAAAACGGTCAACGTTCCGATCAAAAATCCACTTAAATGAAGCAACGGCCCATCAAACAGAGCATACGTTAGAAAACGCGACGCCAAACCAAGCAAAACGCTGTACGGAAGTATTTGCCACATAGGACGCCACGTCGTGGCGATGGCTTGACCGGTCATGTAGGCGGCGAATCCGATCAGAAAAATGTTCATCCCGATATAAACGAAAAAAGTGGTACCAAGGATGTTGTCCATCAACAGGCTCCTCAACACGGCGCTTATGCGCCGCCCTCCAAATATGCGGCGCGGACTTCCGGGTCGCTAAGCAATTCCGTACCGCTGCCGCTTAATGTAATCAAGCCGTTGACCATGACATACCCGCGATGGGCCAGCTTCAGGGCATGGTAGGCGTTTTGTTCGACCAGAAAGACGGTCATCCCCTGTTCTTTATTCAACGTCTTGATCACCTCGAAAATTTGACGCACCACCAGCGGGGCTAGACCGAGGGAAGGTTCGTCAAGCAGCAACAAGCGCGGTCGGCTCATCAAGGCGCGACCGATGGCCAGCATCTGCTGTTCTCCACCCGATAAGGTTCCGCCGCGTTGATCTTGTCGCTGTTTCAAGATCGGAAACATCTCGAAAACTTTTTCCAAATCATCATCGAAAAAGGCGTCGTCCGTGTTGATCGCCCCCATCTGCAGGTTTTCGAGTACGCTCATGCGCGGAAAAATGCGCCGCCCTTCCGGGGATTGCGCAATGCCCAACGAAACGATGTCGTGTGTCGGCATGGCGGCAATGTCTCGACCCTCGAAAACGATCGAGCCTTGCGCCGCGCGCGGGTTACCGCACAGGGTCATCAACAGTGTCGATTTTCCCGCCCCATTGGCGCCCACCATGGTGACGATCTCACCTTCCTCGACCGTAAGATCAACCCCACGCAGCGCCTCGATGCGGCCATAAAAGGTATGGACGCCTGAAATTTCCAACATCGCCATGCTCAGACCTCCCCCTCTTCCGATTTTGGGGCCGTTTGCGCGGCCTCTTTTTCATGCGCGGCCTTGCTTGCGGCATCCGCGGCGACATCGGGGGGGATATCCTCGCCTTCTTCCTCACCAAGATAGGCGCGGATCACCGCCGGATCATTGCGCACCGCATCGGGCGCGCCATCGGAGATTTTAGTACCATAATCGAGCACGATAATATGATCGGAGATTCCCATCACAACGCTCATGTCGTGCTCGATCAGAAGAAGACCGATTTTCTGTTCGTCACGGATATTGATCAGCAAGGTGTTAAGATCCCCGGACTCTCTGGGGTTAAGCCCCGCCGCGGGCTCATCCAGGCAAAGCAAAACCGGTTTCGTGCACATGGCGCGGGCAATTTCCAGACGGCGTTGATCGCCGTAAGGCAGATTGCCCGCCTCCCAATCCGCGCGGTCGGTCAGGCCGACCTTGTCGAGCCAATATTTCGCCAGTTCCACCGCTTCGCGCTCGGCCTTACGATAGGAAGGAAGACCAAGCAACCCCCCGACCGTAATCCCCGAGGCCCGCATCAGGGTATTGTGCTGGGCAATCACCAGATTTTCCAAAACCGACATCTGAGAAAATAGGCGAATATTCTGAAAGGTGCGCGCCACACCCGCTTTTTGCGGGATACGAAACCCTTCCAGTCGCTCCAAATAAATTTGTCCGCGCCTCGGATGGTTGAGGCCGAGCCGTCCTTCCGAAGGTTTGTAAAACCCGGTCAAACAGTTGAAAAGGGTCGTCTTGCCGGCGCCGTTGGGGCCGATGATGGCTGTGATCTTGCGGTCTTGCGCCTTGAACGACACGTCGTTGATCGCCACCAGCCCCCCGAAACGCATGGTCAGGTGCTCGACGGTCAATAGCGGTTGTGGATTCGGGCTTGTCATCTCAGTTCCCTCCTCCACTAATTTTGGGGTGCAAGCGCAAGGTCGGTTCGCGATGAGCCAAAATGCCCGACGGTTTCCACAACATAATGAAGACCATCGCACTGCCAAAGGCGAGCATACGGTACTGTTGCAAATCGCGGAAAAATTCCGGCAGCCCGACAAGCAATACGGCGGCGATAACCACCCCGATCTGGCTGCCCATGCCGCCGAGAACGACAATCGCCAAAATCACGGCGGATTCGATAAAGGTGAAACTTTCCGGGCTGATGAAGCCTTGTCGGGTGGCGAAGAACGAGCCGGCGAACCCGGCGAACATGGCGCCGATCGAAAATGCCGTCAGCTTGGTGTTGGTGGGGTTGATGCCCAACGAACGACAGGCGATTTCATCCTCGCGCAGGGCCTCCCAGGCGCGCCCAATGGGCAATTTGCGAATGCGCAAAGTGAAGATGTTGGTCAGCATGGCCAAGGCGACAATTAGGTAATAGAGAAAAATGACGCGGTAAATCGACGAATAGTGCAACCCGAAGAATTCGTGAAATGGGACCATGCCCTCCGGGGCCTTTTTGGTAAAGCTGAGGCCAAACAATGTCGGACGGGGAATATCGGAAAGTCCGTCGGGTCCCCCCGTGAACGTGTACCAATTAAGCAACACGATACGAACGATCTCGCCAAACCCCAAGGTGACGATGGCCAGATAATCACCACGCAGACGCAACACGGGAAAGCCCAGCATAATCCCCGCGAACGCCGCCATGATGCCGGCAAACGGCAGGCACACCCAAAATCCAAGATCGAAATTTTGCGCCAACAAGGCGTATGAGTACGCCCCCACCGCATAAAAGGCGACGTAACCGAGGTCCAGAAGACCGGCTAGCCCGACAACGATATTCAGCCCCCAGCCGAGCATGATGTAGGTCGTCACCAGAACGGCGATATCCAAAATATGGCGATCGGAAAAGGGCATAAAAGGAAGCCCGACGGCGCCGAGAAGCATCAACGGCGTCATATATTTCGACGCCTTGCTGACCTTCGCGCCGAGGTCAATCGGTTTGGTGTCGCGCTCTCCGCGCGTCTGTTTTATGACGGCGCGCAGAAAAAAACCAACCGCCAGCAACGTCACCAACCAATTCATCACCGGATCGTCGTAAGGCAACAAGGCGCCGCCCGTATCAACCAAGCCCAACAATTGCGCGGCCAGGACGATGGCGATGACGGCGGTGATCGCGATCACCGGACGCGGGCGATTTTCACGCATCAGGACCAAGGCGATCCGTCCGATAAAGGTCAGAACGATGGTGGTGAAGACGTACCCGAAACGGCTTACCAGTTCGAGCCCTCCGGTGATGTCGGTAATACGAAAACCGATCATCCCGATGGACAGCAAGAACATCACGAAAGAGGCCAACGCGGCTTCTTTTAACATCGAGGGAATATCAAGTGGGGGGCGTATCACAGAAGAATCCTTCTTATACTTAACCGTATCGACCATGGACCTAGACTTTTTCTATGTCCGGTTTTCCGAGCAAGCCGGTAGGCCGGAAAATCAGGACAAGGACCAAAATGGCGAAAACGGCGACGTCTTTGTATTCAACGGTGAAATATCCCGACCAGAACGTTTCGATCAGACCGATCAATAACCCGCCCAACATCGCGCCGGGCAAAGAGCCGATCCCTCCCAATACCGCCGCCGTGAAGGCCTTCACGCCAGCCAGGAAGCCGATGTAAAAATCAATCACCCCATAGCTGATAAGGAAAATCAGACCGGCGACAGAGGCCAGCGCGGCCCCCATCACAAAGGTCAGGGCGATTGTCCTGTCAACGTTCACGCCCAACAGAGACGCCATCTTCATGTCTTGCTCGCAAGCGCGCTGAGCGCGCCCCAACTCGGTCTTGCTGATGACGTACGTGAAGATCGCCATCAAAATGATGGTAAGGACGATCGTGAAAATTTGCAGATAACTGAGCATGACCGTGAAATTCCCACGATGCATGATCACAAATCCTCCCTCGATCAAAGGCTGCAAGGGCTTATTGCGCGGCCCTTGCGCCAATTGAACGTAATTCTGAAAAGTGATCGACATTCCGATCGCGGTAATCAGAGCGGCGAGCCGTGGGGAATTGCGCAGGGGGCGGTAGGCGACCCGCTCCAAGGCCCAACCGTAAACCGACGTCAGCACCATGGTGACGCCAAGGGCGGTCAAAAGAATCAGGGGGACGGACGCCACGCCAAGGGATTTGACCAACATGATCGTGATCAAGGACAAAAACGCCCCAATCATGAAAATCTCGCCATGGGCGAAGTTGATCATTCCGATGATGCCGTAAACCATGGTGTAGCCGATGGCGATCAAGCCATAAACCGCGCCCAGGGATAAACCGTTGATGAGTTGCTGTGTAAAATATGCCATTTTTATTTCCGCTAAAGGCGGCGACGAGGATAACTTGGGATAAATAAAAACGCCCCCACCGCGCACGGGATCCAACTTCTGGACCACCAGGCACACTCCGTGTCAGGGCGAAAATGAAGTATCCAAAAACATCCAGCGTCCGGCTTTAATCAGTCCTCCCCCATGCGATCTTCACGATCTTCGTTTCATTGATTAGTTTCGTTAATAGCCAGACAACGCAATCATCCGATTGAGATGATGTATCTTCTGTTACAGAAGGTGAAAGCTAATCGTGTCACAGATTGTGTCAAGACAAAATAACAAAACGAAAGGCGCGAAAAAGCACCAAACTCCAACCATAAGACGACTGCGAACAAGGAAAAACACGAATAAAGTCGATTTTTTGTCATTTTTTGCTCAAAACATATTCAAGTTTCCGGACCGCCATACGTTTAAGCATTTCTTGGCTATAGCGGGGGTCGCCAACCATGACAACCTCGGTCCCGCTTTGAGCATCTATCGCCGTAATGCGGAGCGCTTGGCCGACGCGTTGGAATTCGAACAATATTTCACGATTTTTTTTGCTGGGCATGACTATTCACACAAAAAAAGGCACATTCGGAGCGTCACAACGCGGACCAAATCGTAATTTCGAGTACGACGACGGTATTTTATCGGGTGGCGAGACAATGTCAAAAGGGATGCGATTCGGACATGAGAAGGATAGTGGGATACGAAACGTATGCTGTTTTACGCCCCTTCTTCCGTCTTTTTTTTCAAACAATCGTGAATTCGGGGTGGTAAGGGGGGCGGCGGCGCGCACGAAAAAACCTTACGCCAATGGGAGTCTGTTGTTGCGCCTTCTTCGATGATATTTTAGCTCTACAATCCCGGCTTTAAAACGCCCCCAGGCCTTTTTCAAGACTATTTCCAAAGCTGTTTAAGGAATGATGATGACCGACCCGATCCACGGCGGATTTCCCCTGACCCGCATGCGGCGCAACCGACACGATTCATGGAACCGACGCTTGGTTTCCCAGGTGCGACTGGGGATCGACGATTTGATTTGGCCTTTGTTCGTCGTCGAAGGCGCGCAGATTTGCGTGCCCGTCCCCTCGATGCCGGGCGTTATGCGCCGCTCCGTCGATACGTTGTTGGAGGCGGTTCAACAGGCCGTCGATCTCGGCATTCCCGCCATAGCGCTGTTTCCTTGCATTGACGATGCGCGAAAATCTCCCGACGCCAGGGAAGCCTATAACCCGGACAATCTGGTGTGTCGGGCGGTACGCGCCATTAAGGAACGTTTCTCCGATCGGATCGGGGTCGTTTGCGATGTCGCTCTGGACCCGTTTAACAGCGACGGACACGACGGCATTGTCCGCGATGGGCGAATTATCAACGACGAAACCCTCGACGTCCTCAGCCGTCAGGCCCTGGTGCAGGCTCAGGCGGGGTGCGACATTAACGCCCCATCGGACATGATGGACGGACGCGTGCGCGCGATCCGCGAAATGTTGGACGGCAACGGCCACCATGACGTCCGTATCATGTCCTACGCCGCCAAGTACGCGTCGGCTTTTTACGGCCCATTTAGGGACGCCGTCGGCTCGGGCGGCGCGCTGAAAGGCGATAAAGCCACCTATCAAATGGACCCCGCCAATACCGATGAAGCGCTGCATGAAGTCGCCCTCGACCTTCATGAGGGCGCCGACATGGTGATGGTGAAACCGGGATTGCCCTACCTCGACGTGATCCACCGGGTGAAGGAAACATTTCGCGTACCGACCTTCGCCTATCACGTTAGCGGCGAATACGCCATGTTGAAGGCCGCGACCCTTAACGGTTGGCTGGAGAACGATAAGGTGGTTCTGGAAACCCTTCTCGCCTTCAAGCGTGCGGGCGCGGACGGCATTTTAACCTATTGCGCACTGGAAGCGGCGCAATTGATCGGACAAAAAAGATAAACCGCCACCCAACCTACCATCACCACCGGAAAAGGCCGCCTTTGATAAAGGCGGCCTTTATGATTCGCACTGGTGTTTATCTCGGCGTCTATCTTGGGAGCGCCCTTGAGGGATGTCAGGCGTCGCCCTCGGACGCGAAGTTGAGTAACCGTCCAATATCCAAGACAACCATCAAATTTCCATCCAATCGGAAAACGCCGCTCGCATATTCGCGCCAAATCGGATCCAACGTGCTGGGATTGCTCTCGTAACGGTCTTTTTCCACCCCGATCACGTCACCCACGCTATCGACAAGAAGCGTATAAAGCTCGTTCTTGTACTCGACGGTAACCCCCATCATCAACTCATTCTTGGCCCGGGTGCTGGTGGTCATGGATTGGGTGTCCAACACGGCTTCGCCGTCGCTCTTCGCCGGCTCGGACGCGCCATCTTCTTTTTTCTTCTGCTCCGCGGCGTCTTGGTTTTTTTTCTTCACCGCCGCATCTTGAGCTTTCTGCGCGTTTGCGCTGGACCGGCCTTTGATTTCACGGCGCTGCAAACCTAATCGCACGCGCACATCTATGACCGTCACGATCCGGCCGCGAAGATTGATCGACCCACGCACTTCAGGCGGCGCGAGAGGAATCGAGGCAATATTTTCTGGAGTGAGAATGTCTTGAACCTTAAGCACCGGAATACCAAAAAGCTGCCCGGCGATGACGAAGGTGACAAAATCTTCTAAATTTTCACCTCCGACACTCTCAAGCGAGGTTGACCCCGTCGTGGCGACAGCTTGACCCACCATGTCTCGTCCTCCAAAAGCGGCGGCGTTCTCGGGGGACTTCTCGAAAAACGCGCAGACCGAAAATTATCGCGGATATTGAACCTAATATGGTTGCTAGCATACCTATCGCCAAACGAAAAAAAAGATTGTTTATCGCGAAACGGTTATTTCCGAATAGACGCGAAAATACGGCCCTTCCGTTCCGATCCATAGCCTGCGCCACGCCCTATTTCTTCAACCATGCGCGAACGGTGGCGATTTGCTCCGCCGCCATCAAGGCCGGGGCGTGGCCGGTATTGGGGATTTCCACCCACTGGGCGCAGGCGTTGCGCGCCACCATTTCACGGGCGCAATCGGCGCTGAGAATATCCGAGCGCTCGCCCCTAAGGATCAACGTCGGGCAACGCACCCGGTCCCATAACGCCCACAAATCGACATCGTCGAACCGCCCCTCGCCGTTGCGCACGAAGCCTTGGGCGATCGCCGGATCGTAGTTTAGGGTCCATCTTCCATCGTCGCCCCGTCGGGCGCTGTGGCGGGCGAGATGCGCCCACTGCGCGTCATCAAGCGTTCCGAACGAGCCGTGGACGCGACGCAGGTATGTCTCGACCTCCTGCATGGATTCGAAAAACGGCGCCTTACCGACGTACTCGGCCAAACGTTCCAGGGCCTTGCCCGGAATAACCGCGCCGATATCGTTCAACACCAAACGCCGGATCGGACTGCCCGGTTGGGCCGCCAACATCATGCCGATCAATCCCCCCATGGAGGTGCCCACCCAATCGACCCGCTCTACCCCCAGACGCGCAATCAAGGCCGCCATGTCGGCCATGTACTGGGGGTAGCCATAGTCCTCGGGGCGCTCTAACCGGTCGCTGCACCCCCGACCGACGATGTCGGGGCAAGCGACAGCCGCGTAATCCGCGCCGAGGGCCTGTGCGAGAATGTCGAAATCGCGGGCGTTTCTGGTCAGGCCATGCACGCAAACGCAACACCCCGAAACGTTGAAGCCCGGCCAAAGCACATAGGCCACACGATGAAACCCATGAGGTCCAAGAGACAAAAAATTATTTTTTTCCATGCGATCATACACTTTAGTGATGTTTCAAGATTAAGTTAAGACTTGCCCCTATAGTTTCACAAAACAGACGCACCAGATTAATAGGTCCTGACTCTAGCCAAGAAAGCGGACATGGTATAGGCATGAGTATTGGCGTGGGCATGACATGAGCACGGCTCACGGCGATCTTCAACCACCCCGGATAGCCTCCGGGCAACGGCATCCAAGGAGTATACCATGTACGCGCGCGCCAAATTCGTGGCGGCCCTTCCCCGCCACATCCCGGTCTTGGTCTTGGCCCTTTTCCTCGGAGCCTGCGGAACGCAAGGGGTGGTCGTTCAGGCGGTGCAGGCCCCGTTTGAAAACCGTCTGGCCGAACAACAGGTTGTCGATGCCAAAATCAAGACGGCGCTGCTCGAACGTCTCGCCAAGATCGACAAAATGCTCCTGATCGACGTTACGGTCGATGTTTGGAAACGCGAGGTTTTGCTCACTGGCGCGTTGGAAAGTCCGTCTCTGCGCGCCAAAGTCCTTGCGGCGGCCCACGCCGACGCCAGAACCAAAAAAATATATGATGAAATCCAGATTGTCAGCGCCGCGCGCCATCAAGACCGCCGCGATATGATGGACAAAGCGAAAGCAGGCGCAGCACGTGTCGGCGACGCCCTGAATGACGTCTGGATTGAAACCAAAATCAAGGGGCAATTGGTCGCGGCGAAGGACGTCGGCTCCATCAATTACCGCTGGCGTTCGGTATTCGGCGTGGTCTCGATCATCGGCGAGGCGCGCACCCCCCAGGAACGACGAACCGTGGAATCGATTATCCGCCATGTCGAAGGCGTGCGTAAACTTAACGCCTTCATCTCCATCGCTTCCCATTGAAGACGTCAACCGTCTGGACGTGAAGATAAAACACGCCCATCCTGGAGAAGCCACGCCCATCCCGGAGAAGCCATGAGCATTACGGTCGAACATATTGAGCGCGCCCACGCGCGCATCGCCTCGGACATCCTGCGCACGCCGTGCATCCCATCCCCTTCCCTGAGCGCCCTGAGCGGGACCGAAGTCGTGCTCAAGCTGGAAAATTTTCAGCACACCGGATCGTTCAAGCCACGCGGCGCGTTGAACAAGCTCCTCAGCCTAAGCGATCAGGAACGCGCCCGCGGGGTGGTCGCGGCGTCTGCCGGAAACCACGCCCAAGGCGTCGCCTATCATGCTCAAAGATTGGGCATTCCCGCCCTGATCGCCATGCCCAAGGGAACGCCGTTCACCAAGGTCGGGCGCACCGAATCCCTCGGCGCCGAAATTATCTTGATCGGCGACGACCTGAACGAAGCGCGCGATCACGCCCTGAAAATCGCGGCCCGGCAGGATCGTGTCTTCGTACACCCTTACGACGACGAACACGTCATCGCCGGACAGGGGTCGATCGGCCTTGAAATCGTTCACGACACCCCCTTTCCCCTCGATGTGGTCATCGTGCCGATCGGTGGCGGCGGCCTGATCGCGGGCATCGCCATCGCCCTTAAGGCGCATTGGCCGAACGTCGAAATTATCGGCGCCGAGGCGGCGCTTTACCCATCCATGTTCAACGCGCTGCGGGGGAACGCGCCCGACCAACCGAGGGGGGGCGGACAAACCGTGGCCGAAGGCATCGCCGTCAAGGCCCCTGGCGAGATCACCCGCAAGATCATCAAAACGCATGTCTCGGATATTGTGCTCGCCGATGAAGCCGCCCTTGAAAATGCCATCCAGGTTTACCTGGAAACCCAGCGCATTGTCGTTGAGGGGGCCGGCGCCGCGTCCCTTGCTGTCTTGCTCGGCGATCCCGACCGCTTCAAGGGACGGCGCGTCGGGTTGGTCGTCTCGGGGGGAAACATCGATTCTCGGGTCCTGGCGTCCGTTCTCATGCGCGGATTGGTGCGCGCGGGACGCTTGGTCCGTCTCAGAGTGAAAATTTTCGACGCCCCCGGCGCGCTCGCCACCGTCGCCACACTGATCGGCGAAACCGGCGCCAACATCGTCGAAGTATACCATCAGCGTCTATTTTCAGATGTCCCCATTAAGCAGGCGGAGATGGATGTCGTCGTCGAAACCGTGGATAAAATTCACGTCCGTACACTTTTGGACAAACTCAACGCCGCCGGATTCGCTACCCGCTTGATGAGCGACACCTCCATCGAAACCGCGTCGGGATAAGCGCCCCCGCGATCACATCCGCCAAATAAGCAGGCGGGTCTTGCGCCGATCATCGACGCAAAACGTTTCGTCGGGCGTAACCCCTTCGACGGCGAACGAATTGCTGATCAAAATACTTCCGGGACGCATTTCCTCGTTCGCCTTCTCATGCAGTGCGCGCATCGGCGTCGGAGACAGAAAGGCGTAAACAACGTCGAAATCGCGAAAATTCACATCCCAGAAATTCCGATATCGCAGTTCGACGTTGGGTCTTCGGAAAATCATGTGTAACCGCACCCAGGACACGATGAACGGAAACGGGGCGGTTTCGCACCCTACGAAGTGAACGTCGGGCCGGTGCTTCGAGAGCGCAAGCAAAACCCCGGCGAAACCGTGACCCGCATCGAGCACGCGCGCATCGCGGTAGGGGGCGATATATTGCGCAAGAGCCTTCGCCGTCGTCGCGTTGGTGAGAAACAAAGGAACCCGACCGAAAACACTGTTCCAAAAAACCAGCACCCAAACCACGATAATTAGCGGAAAAATCCACCCCGGCAGGGGAAAGGCGCTGATCCCAAAAACAAAAATCGGCAGCAAAAGCTGTATCGCGCTCCACCACCACTCTAGGGCGAACAGGCGGCTGAAAAGCGCCGCCGCGAATCCTTGCGTCAACACCAAGATAGGGATGGGAATCGCAATCACGGAAAAGCGTTTACCCAGCCAAAAGAGCAAAAAAGAAACCCCGCCCCCCAAAATGAGAGCGACCAAGAACCGCGCCAGCGCCCCGATGCGGCCTTTCACGAGCCGGTCGCGTCCAATAGCATCATCGCGTCGCGCCATCGTATCCCGCTTCCCTACGCCCCCGCTTCTCTATACTGACGAGCGCATGCCGCCTTGTTCTGCCGTCCCGTTCAGTTTAACCGGAAAAAAGTCTCTGGGGCGCGTCGAATATTACCCGATCTTCCCGTATTCGCGGCGAAAATGAAGCAAAGGGCGGCGGCTCTCGTCAAATTGGGCGCGCAAGACCCGCCCGATCATGATGTAGTGGTCGCCTTCCTCATGCATTTTACTGCGCTCACATTCCAAAGTGGCGACCGCCCCCCTCAAAATTGGGGCGCCATGGTCCCACAGATCATAATCGACACCGTCGAAGTCTATCCCTTGAGTGCGCGCGAAACGGTCGGACAGGGCCACTTGACCGGCGCTGAGGACATTCACGGCAAAAAAACGCGCTTGGGAAAATTTCTCCGCACGCGCGGAATTCTGCCCGATACACACCAAAATCAATGGCGGATCAAGAGAAAGTGATGTAAACGCACTGACGGTCATCGCATAGGGGTGGGCATTTTCATCGCACGCGCTAACAACGGTGACGCCACTGGCGAAATTGCTTAGCGCATTGCGAAAAGTCGCTTGATCAACATTCACGAATTCAAATCCCGACGTAAATTCAATGGGCGTGGCGACATCGACGCCACGCACGGCTCTCATACAATCAAAACCTTTTTTCTTCAAAAAAAATTTTGAATTACAAATCTATAGATTATGTTTGGTGTGAGTATGTGTTTTTAAAGTCCCGTGATGGCGGGCGGAATTGCGCTTTACGAACTTTGGGGCATTCGAATAGCCGTTCTCAGGCACACGACAGGGCGACTTCTTGCTGTTTTGAGGAACAATAATGCTATTTATCGTTGGTATAGTCGTGGTTATCGGTGCCGTTATCGGCGGCTTCATGGGGGCCGGCGGGCACCTCGTCGTTCTCTGGCAACCACTGGAATTCGTCATCATTTTCGGTGCCGCGATTGGCGCCTTTCTTATATCCAACCCCAAAAGCGTCATTACCGGCACACTAAAATCCTTGGGAAAGCTAATCAAGGGTCCAAAATACGGTCGCGACGATTATATGGAACTGCTCTCCGTGCTCTACACGGTCTTCAAGCTGGCCAAAAGCAAGGGAGACCTGGCTCTTGAGTCTCACGTCGAAAACCCGGACGACAGCTCTATTTTTCAACAATACCCGGGCTTTCACAGTGATCATCATGCCGTCGAATTTCTCTGCGATTACCTAAGAATGCTCACGCTAGGAACATCCAATCCCCACGAGGTCGGCGACATCATGGATTTGGAGCTCGAATCCCATCACGAGGAACACCACAACATCACTTCGGCGGTCACGACCCTCGCCGATGGAACGCCCGCGCTGGGCATCGTCGCCGCGGTTTTGGGCATTATCCATACCATGGGCTCGATCACGGAACCCCCTGAAATCCTGGGTCATCTAATCGGCGCGGCCCTTGTTGGAACCTTCAGTGGTATTCTGTTTTCCTATGGTTTTTTTGGACCTATGGCGGGATCCCTGACCCATACGTTCAACTCGGAAAGCCAATATTTGACCTGCATTCGCGCCGGAATTATCGCGCACATGCAAGGATACGCCCCGCAGGTTTCCATTGAATTCGCCCGCAAGACACTGGGTTCCGACGTACGCCCGACATTCGCCGAACTCGAAGATTCCGTGCAAAACGCGGGGGACGCCGGCTAATTCTCGGCGGATAAAACACAAAGATGTCGCAACCTCCCATCATCGTCAAAAAGGTTAAAAAGGCCGCCCATGGCCACCACGGCGGGGCATGGAAAATCGCCTATGCCGATTTCGTCACCGCGATGATGGCCTTCTTCCTGCTGCTCTGGCTGTTAAACGCAGTCACGCAGGAGCAACTCCAGGGCATCGCCGATTATTTCGCCCCCACGGTCACCTCCAAAAGCCAAAGCGGCGCCGGCGACATTCTGGGCGGAAAATCGATCGAAGTTCCCGGCGCCAACGAAACGGTGACCGCCCGCGCCAGCGTCACCATGGATCTCCCCCCGCCCAAGGCGGGCAGCGGTGGGCAAACCGGCGGCGGCGACGCGGGATTTGAGAATCCGCCGCCGGATCAAACGGCCGAGGCCATACAAAAGAAAAAAGAAGAGCAGCAATTCAAGCAAGCCCAGCAACAATTGCAGGACGCCCTCAAGGCGGCGCCGGGACTGAAGCAATTGGCCAAGTCCCTGCTTATTCAAGACACCCCCGAGGGGCTTCGCATCCAACTGGTGGACCAAGATGGGCTGGCGATGTTTCCCAGCGGCAGCGCCGTTATGTACGAACACACCCACAATCTGCTAAAATTGGTCGCCGAGGCGATAAAAAACCTACCGCAAGATATATCGATCAGCGGACACACCGACGCCGTGCCCTTCAAAGGGGCCAGCGGGTATTCGAACTGGGAATTGTCCGCCGATCGCGCCAATGCCGCGCGGCGGGAATTGGTCTCACTGGGCATTCCGGAAAAGCGCATCGCCATGGTGGTGGGGCGGGCGGCGAACGATCCCCTCCTCAAGGACGATCCGAAGAATGCGCGCAATAGGAGGCTTTCGATCGTGCTTCTTCGGGGGACAGGAAAGCCCGCGGCGCCGGCGCAACCACGCGTGCCACCGAGCATTATAAACCCGCAAAAAGACTAGCGCCGCCTTATAAAATAGGACCTTGATCATTGGGCGGTAGGGAAAAGAGTTCGAGCATGGATAGAGGCGCCTACACTCCGAGACACCATTTTTTCACCACGACCCCCCTGCCCTGCCCCTATCTCGAAGGCCGGGTCGAGCGCCGCCTGGTGACCGAACTGGTCGGCCCCGAATCTTCCCTGCTTCACGACATCCTAACCCTATCCGGGTTCCGCCGCTCGCATTCCATCGTCTACGCCCCGGTTTGCCAAAACTGCCAAGCATGCATCCCCGTGCGCATCCCGACCCGACGGTTCAAGCCGGGGAAAACGCAACGGCGGCTCTGGAAGTATAACAGCGACCTCGTCGCGCGCGAACGTCCCGCTCAGGCGACCCGGGAGCAGTTCAACCTGTTTCACACATACCTCCTCCATCGTCACGGCGAAGGCGACATGGCGATGATGGAAGAAGATGATTTTGAAACCATGGTCTCCGACAGTCCGGTCGATACCGCTATTTTTGAATTTCGCGACCCTCAAGGAACGCTCCTCGCCGCGTGCCTAACCGACAGCGTCCGAGGAGGATATTCCGCCGTTTATAGCTTTTACGACCCGGACATCGGTAAGCGTAGCCTGGGGACGTACATGATCATGTGGCTCGTCGAACACGCCAAAAGCCAAAATCTCGACTACGTCTATTTAGGGTTTTGGATTCGTGACAGCCGAAAAATGGCTTACAAAGCATTATTCCATCCCCTTGAGTCCTATTGCAACGGAAAGTGGTGTGATTTAAACATTTTTTGAAATTTTCTTTTAAACCTTCGTTGCGTTACATAGATGTTCGATATAGTCTCGCCCACACCATTGTATGACTGTTCCACGGCCTGTTGAGGTAACTTTATTACCGCCTCCGCAAAGTACGAGTTTTCAGGGAGAAACAATTCAATGAAACGTCGCGATTTTTTGAGGGGAGCCACCGTCGCCGGTGTCGCTTCCGCGGCCTCCGCCCTTGCCGCTCCAGCCCTTGCGCAGGGCGTGCGCGAGCTTAAAATGGTCACCACCTGGCCGAAGAATTTCCCCGGTCTGGGCACCGGCGCGCAGCGTCTGGCTGATTCCATCACCGCTATGAGTGAAGGAAAACTCAAGGTTACCCTCTATTCCGCCGGAGAATTGGTCCCCGCGCTGGAATCCTTCGACGCCGTGTCCGGCGGTACCGCCGACATGTATCATGGCGCAGAGTATTATTGGCAAGGTAAGAACAAGGCTTTTAATTTCTTCGCCGCCGTGCCCTTCGGCCTAACCGCGAACGAAATGGACGCCTGGGTCAACTACGGCGGCGGCCAACAGTTGTGGGATGAACTGTCCGCGAAATTCAACATCAAGCCTTTCGCCGCCGGCAATACGGGCGTGCAGATGGCCGGTTGGTACAACAAAGAGATCAAGTCGGTTGAAGACTACAAGGGTTTGAAAATCCGCATGCCGGGCCTGGGCGGCGAAGTTCTGCGTCGGCTCGGCGCCGCTGCGGTCACCCTCCCCGGCGGTGAAATCTTCCCCGCCTTACAGTCGGGCGCGATCGACGCCACCGAGTGGGTGGGCCCCTGGAACGATCTCGCCTTCGGCTTTTATAAGGTCACCAAATATTACTACTGGCCGGGCTTCCATGAGCCGGGCTCGACGCTCAGTTGCGGCATGAATAAGGGGGTTTGGGACAGCCTGGATGCGGGGCAAAAATCCATTATACAGGTGGCCTGCGCCGCGGAAAACAACCGGATGTACTCGGAATTTAACGCTAAGAACGGCGACGCCCTGGTCACCCTGGTCGAAAAGCACGGCGTCAAACTGCGCCAAATGCCCAACGACGTCATGATGAAAATCGGTGAAATTTCCGGCGAAGTCGTCCGCGAAACCGGACAAAGCGACCCGCTGGCGCAAAAAGTTTACGATAGCTTCATCAAGTTCCGTAAAAACGCGATCGCCTACGAGAAAATATCCTCTCAAGCCTACGCCAACGCCCGGCTTTTGCCCTTTAAGTATTAAGTCCGCATGACGCCACAGGAAAGGCCCGCTTCCCAAAAGGAGAGCGGGCCTTCTCAATTAACCACACACGCGGACTTATAATAACAACCCTCGGACAATTACCCCCCTAGAGATCGGAAGGAGAGACGGATCGTGCAGTCTATCGCCCACGTGGTCCGCTTGATCGATGCATTCAACACACGCATCGGCCGAGGCCTTGCCTGGATGACCCTATTGATGGTCTTGACCCAGTTCGCCATTGTCGTCATGCGCTACATTTTTGGCGTCAGCATCATCAAGATGCAGGAATCCATCGTTTATATGCATTCCTTCGTCTTCCTGATCGGCGCCGGATATACGATGTTGCGCGAAGGTCACGTCCGGGTCGATATTTTTTATCGCGAGGCCGCGCCGCGGACCAAGGCCATCGTTGATTTCCTGGGCGCAATCGTCTTCTTGATCCCCGTGTGCGTCTTGATCACCTGGTATACGTGGCCCTATGTCACCTCATCCTGGGCCGTCTGGGAAGGCTCCAAGGAAACCAGCGGCATTCAAGCCGTCTACATCCTAAAAACGACCATCTTGCTTTTTACCTTCGTGATGACCCTACAGGGCATTTCCATGGCGCTGCGCTCTTTTCTTTTGCTGGTGGGCCACAACAACGGCGCACAGGGGAATTCATAAACTATGCTAAGCAAAGAAACTCTCGACATCACGATGTTCGCCGTCGTTTGTCTTTTCCTATTGGCGGGATTCCCCGTTGCTTTCACCCTAGCCGGAACCGGCCTTGTCTTCGCCGGCATCGGCGCATCCATGGGTATTTTCGATTTCTCTATTTTCGGCGCCTTGCCTTCGCGTATTTTCGGCAACGCGATGACCAACGAAGTGTTGATCGCCGTACCTCTCTTTGTCTTCATGGGGGTGATGCTGGAACGCTCCAAGGTCGCCGAGGAATTGCTCGACAGCATGAGCATGCTGTTCGGCAGCCTACGCGGCGGTTTGGGGTTTTCGGTCACCATCGTGGGCGCCTTGTTGGCCGCCTCGACCGGAATCGTCGGGGCGACCGTGGTCACCATGGGGTTGTTGTCCCTGCCGACCATGATGAAAAGGGGGTATTCAAAATCGCTGGCCTGCGGATCCATCTGCGCTGCGGGAACATTGGGGCAAATCATTCCCCCCTCGATCGTTCTGGTCCTGTTGGGCGATCAAATTTCCAACGCCTACGTGGACGCCCAGCGCGCCATCGGCAACTGGTCTCCGGAACCGGTTTCGGTCGGCGATCTCTTTGCCGGCGCCTTGTTGCCGGGATTGACCCTGGTCGCCATGTATATAGGTTACCAAATTTTGATGGCCTGGTTGCGACCCCAGACCTCTCCCGCCATCCCCGAAGAGGAAATCAACGTCGATGGTCTGGCCTGGCGGATCGCGCAAGCCATGTTGCCTCCGGTAATTTTGATTATCGCCGTACTCGGTTCCATCCTGTCGGGTATCGCCACCCCCACCGAGGCCGCTTCGGTCGGCGCCATGGGCTCGATCATGCTGGCGGGCGTACGATTGAGCGACACGGGGAAAAAATCCATCTACCTGGGGGCTGCATCCCTGTTGCTCCTTCTGATTTTGTCCAATACCCTCGACCTTAGGATCTCCCGCGACGACCTGACACATGCCGACATGGTTGGCATTGCTTTAGCCGGCATCGCGACATTGGGGATGATGTGGGGGGTATTCGTCAGCCTGCGCCAAGTTCTTAGAATCAATGTCGGCACATCACCCCATCCCGTCCTGATCGAGGTCATGCGCACGACGCTAAAAATTTCCTCCATGGTGTTCGTCATTCTGGTTGGGGCCTCCGTCTTTTCCCTCGTTTTCCGCGGACTGGGCGGCGATGAATTCGTCCACAGAATTCTCAGCGACCTTCCGGGTGGGAAATGGGGCGCAATCTCGGTCGTCATGGCGGTGATGTTCGTACTTGGGTTTTTCCTCGACTTCATCGAAATCACCATTGTCGTGGTTCCCATCGTCGCCCCGGTCCTATTGAAAATGGATGTCAATCCCGTTTGGCTTGGGGTCATGATGGCGATGAACTTGCAAACCTCCTTCCTTACGCCGCCCTTCGGTTTCGCCCTGTTTTATTTGCGCGGAGTGGCCCCCAGAGAAGTGTCCACCATGGATATTTACCGTGGAGTCGCCCCGTTTGTATTGATTCAGATCATCGGGCTTTTGACCCTCGCCGCTTTTCCCGCGATCGCAACATGGCTGCCGACGATCGTTTTTCAATAGAGAAAAACCAGCTAAACAGGCGCATCGTCCTTCCCCCGCAAGGAACCGATCCTTGCGGGGGTTTTTTACAGCAGCGCTTCAAGGCCACGAAAAAAGGACGACCACAAAAGATCGCCCCCCTTCTTCCCAATATGGGCCACGCTAAAATTTCATGCGCCGACGGCGACCGCGGCAAGCTCCATGGTTTCTCCGATCAGGAAAAACGGTTCGACGTCGGAAACCCACGCGGGGCCATCACCCCGGATTGCGCGCGTTTGCTCAGCCATGAACGCAGATCGGTTTCCGTCCGCCATCCCGAGCCGAACGGCCAAGAAAGTCCGGTTTCCATTGAAAACCCCTTGATATCATTCAAGGTCGCGCCGCCGCCCTTTTTATAGCGCTGCAAGATCACGCCCTTCCCCCGCCCCATGAGCGGGAGTTCGCTCAACGGGAAAATCAGCATCTTACGGTTTGTGCCGATCACGGCGAGGTGGTCGGCGCCGGCGTCGAGAACCGCGCAAGCGACCGCTTCCTCGCCCGGCGCAAGGTTTAGGACCTGTTTGCCGTTCTTGGTCTGGGCGATAACATCCTTTTCCGCGACGACGAACCCTCGCCCGCTGTCCGATGCGACCACGAGGCGGCGCTCGGGATCATGGGTCAGGATCGCGGTCACGTCGTGCTCGTTACCCAGATCGATCATCAGGCGCAACGGCTCGCCATTGCCGCGCCCACCCGGCAACTTATCGCCGCCAAGGGTGTAAAAGCGCCCATTTGTGGCGAAAACGAGGATTTTATCCGTGGTCTGGGCATGAACCGCGAAACGTCCCTTGTCGCCATCCTTGAAGCGCAGATCCTTCACCGCGCCATCGTCGAGATGCCCCTTGATGGCGCGCACCCATCCCTTTTGCGAGCACACCACGGTGATCGGTTCACGCTCGATCAAGGCCTCTAGGGGGACCACCACGGCGCTGGGCGGCGCGCCGATATCGGTCCGCCGTTTGCCCAGCGCCGTGGCGGCGCCAAATTCAGCCTTGATGGCGGCGATTTCCTTGCCGATGGTTTTCCAGCGCAGCGGTTCGTCGTCCAACAGCGCCAACAGGCCGCTTTTTTCCAGATTCAAGGCGTCATGTTCGGTACGGATTTCGATTTCCTCGAGTTTGCGCAACTGGCGTAGGCGCATATTCAAGATCGCCTCGGCCTGAATGTCGCTCAGGGCGAATTGCCGAATCATGACCGCCTTGGGCTCATCCTCGGTGCGGATGATGTGGATGACTTCATCCAGATTTAGAAAGGCGATCAGCATGCCGCCCAGAATTTCCAGACGATGATCTATTTTCTCTAGGCGATGGCGCGAGCGGCGCTCCAAAACATCCATGCGGTGATCGAGGAACGCCTGTAAAACCTGGCGCAGATCCATCACGCTGGGGGTGCGCGCCGCGTCTAGAACGTTCATGTTCAAGCTGAAACGGGTTTCCAGGTCGGTCAGCTTGAACAGTTGTTCCATCAGCATCTCGGGATCGACGGCGCGGCTTTTCGGCTCGATCACCAGGCGAATGTCTTCCGCCGATTCATCGCGAATGTCATCGACGAAAGGCAATTTCCGAGCGGTCATCATCTCGGCGATTTTTTCGATCAGGCGCGATTTTTGGACCTGATAGGGGATCTCGGTAATGACGATTTGATAGACTCCGCGGCCGAGATCTTCGCACTGCCAGCGGGCGCGCAGGCGAAACCCGCCCTTCCCCGTCTTGTAGGCGTCGATCACACTATCGCGCGATTCGACTAAAATGCCCCCGGTGGGAAAATCCGGTCCGGGAATAAAGTCAACCAGCTTATCCACACTGGCGCCTGGGTGCTTGATCATATAGGCCAGGGCGTCACACAATTCCCCCACGTTATGCGGTGGAATCGAGGTCGCCATCCCCACCGCGATCCCCGCCGAACCATTGGCGAGAAGATTGGGAAAGCGTGCAGGAAGAACCACCGGTTCCTCGTCCTCGCCATCGTAGGTTTGGCGAAAATCGACGGCATCCTCATCGAGGCCGTCCATCAGGGCCACGGCAACGGCGGTCATGCGCGATTCCGTATAACGCATAGCGGCGGCGTTATCGCCATCGATGTTGCCGAAATTGCCCTGCCCATCGACCAAGGGATAGCGCACCGCAAAATCCTGGGCTAGGCGCACCAGGGTTTCGTAAACGGCGCTGTCGCCATGGGGATGATACTTACCGATGACGTCACCGACCACACGGGCGCATTTTTTATAGCCGTTCTTAGGGTCCAGTTTCAGTTGCCGCATGGCGAACAACAGGCGCCGATGAACCGGCTTCAAACCATCGCGCACGTCGGGCAAAGAACGCGACATGATGGTTGATAACGCATAGGACAGGTAGCGTTCGCTGAGGGCGTCGCTAAGGCGGGTGTCGATGATGTTGTCGTCTTCTTCGCGAGCGGGATCGCTCATGGGATCTGTCACCTGTGACTGTTCTTAAAAAAGTATGCCCAACGAGGCCTTCGTAAATTTCAAGAATCTCCGAAGCATACCGTTCATAGTATCCCATGAACAACGGGCGTCAACGCCCACCCCTGGGGTGTTCCTGGGGAAAACTCCGACGGATCGCGGACAATCAAGGCGACCTGGAAAAATGACCTGGCAAAGCGGCCTGGACGCGGTGTGTCAGGGCGTTGTAATCACGACGACGGGCGGCGCCGCGATAGCGGGATTGGCGAGCAAACCGCGATACCCCGACACCGACTTGACCGTTCCCGCGACCGGCGACGTCAAGGTCGCATGATCCAGGTCCCACTGCGCGCGCAGATGCGCTTCTTCAGCCTTGGCCCGATCGCGTTTCGCCGTGCGCAGTCCCACATCGGCCTGTTCCAACGCCTGCCCCGACGCTGAAAGGTCGTCATAGCGCTGTTTCACGCGGTCGTATTCCTTCTCGGCCAGGGTGACCGCATTATTGGCCAGATCGAGAGCCGAGCGGGCCGTATTCAGGCGCGCCCGATACACGCGATCGTCCAAACGGGCCAGGACGTCTCCGGCGGCGACCGCCTGCCCCGGCTTGACCGAAACGGCGTCGATAACGCCGAACACCGCAAAACCATAGCCACGATCGGCGGCGCGGGCGACGTCGGAAAATCCATGAAACACGACCAATCCGATCACGACACTCAGCACCCAAAACACGCGGCGGGGGCACTTTTCGCGCCGCGCAATATCCTGGGTTTCTGCGCTTTTACTGCGCATCGCTCTGCCCAAACCCGGTGCCTGATTTTGGAACATATCCCCCCCTTTCCTCGCCTTTTTTTTGCCCCGTCAACCGATAGAGAAACTGGGGATCTAGCCCCTTAAAGGTCGGTTGGTCGGGGTCGCTGTTTTCGTTTCCCAGTAAAATGGACAGCAAATACACGTTACTGTAGTAAGCCTTCGCCGCGCGCACCATTTCGGCCTCGCCCATCGTCACCTCACCCATGGCGGCGCCCAGCGACGAGGCCCGGTCTTGTTGGTAAATTTCCTGGGCAAGCAACAGATTGCGGCGCAAATAATCAAGGTTCGCCCGCGCCGCGACGGCAAACTGCCAGGCATCCTTGATATTCAATATGGTATGCAGAATTTTACGTCGAATACGTGGATCCGCCCGCGTCATGGAAAATTTTTTCAAGGTCGGACCCAAATCAATTTGCGGCGGCTTGTCCTTAGGCGGCGCAGGTGGATCGACCAATTCGTCGGGTAGGGCAAGACCGGTAAAGGCGCTTAGGCGATCACGCAGGATCGCATTGCGTGTTCGTTCGCGGTAGAGGTCCAACCGCGTCGCCTCGGTCACGGCGAGCATTTTGGCCACATCGACGGGGTTTACCCGCCCATCCTTGGCGTCGTCGCGGGCCCGGGTCCACATCAGGTAATCATGGGTGTGCCGCTCGTTAAGGCCGCGCAGCATGATTTCCGATTCGTGAAGATCGAAATACACCCTCAACCCCTCCAGAAAGACGCTGTATTGCGCCGACACGCCCAGTTCGCGCGGGGCCAACGTGGACAGCACGAAATCGGTCCCCTGCGCGCCGACATGGGCCGCGATCTGGCGCACCACCCCCTGGGGCGTGGACGCCAGAACGTGCGCACCCGCGCCCCCGGAAGCGGAGGCCGCCCGGGGTGTTGCGGGAAGGGCCGTCAAAAAAAAGAGCGACACCCCCCAGGCCACGCGCTTGACGGCGATCATTGCGACTGATCCCTCAGATAGCGAAAAAAGGACTTTCCGCTTTTATAAACCCCATCCTCGACATAGCGTCCGGCAAGATAGAATTGCTGCGGGTCCAGATACCCCGTGGTACGCAGCACATCGTGGCCTTGCCTGTCGTAAAAAACGATCACCGGCGTCGCGCGCACCCGCATTTTGTGGCCGAAGTCACTTTCAGTCATCGTCTTTCCATCGGGCGTAACGACGCTCAGGCTGCCGCGGATATTGCTTTCGATCATGACGAAATGCTTGGTGAAATAACCATCCACCTTGGGGTCGGGAAAAACCCGCGCGCGCATTTTGTCACAATAGGGACAGCCCGCCTGATGGAAAAAAATGATCAAATTTTTATCATTTCCGGCCGCGTCGGCGATTTCCGAAGGAAAATCATTGTCGATGCTTTGAATGATAAAATCGCTTTGCGCGCGGGCCACGCCCCCCGACGCCCCCCACAACAGCAGCGTCGCAAAAAGCATGCCCCACCATGCCTCCCGACGCGGCCACGCGCGGTCGCGGCCACCTCGCGCCATACCATTTCGAAACGCCATCGTTTCAAGACCTCCCTTTTATCCTTCTCCCCATCCGGCGGCGGTTTTTTCTTGGGAAATTCCCACACACCCGCTTTGCTTCCGGTTTCGAACTTTGTTTATCCGTCCGTGTTTTTAACCGATTGCGCCGTGATCAAAATTCTCCCGCTTTGCGCGTGAAAAAGCCAGGGTTTTCTTCTTTGCTTTTTTCTTATTTGGCTTCGACACAGCGCCCCACCACATTACGGAGAAACGAAACGTTGCGCCAATCGAAGACGCGCGTCAGGTAGAGGCCTGCCCATTGGGTCATAAATGAAGCGGCCCAGAAAAAACGCCGTCAGGCGCAAACCGGCGGCGATTTCGTGGCGCGAAAAGGCGCTTCCATCGCGTACTTGAGGGCGCAAAAAAGGCGGAAGTTCCAACAGCTTATCCCGATAAGGCCGTCCCTCCGCGGCGCAAACGGCGCGCCCACTTTTGGGCGAGACGAAAACCAAATCCTCCGTAACGCCGCTGGCGGCGCAACGCGTCAGATCCAGAGGGAAGCCGGTTTGCGCCAAAAAACCCAGTTCCCAGCGCACGTATAAAGCCGCCCAATGCGGCCTGTGCAAGTGTCCCAAAAGCACCGTCAGGGCGTCGAAGATAGGGGGATGAGATTCTCGTTCCGGCAACGCGGTCAGGCTTAGGGCGCACGCCGCGCTCAAGGCGGCCAAGGGGCCCGGACGATCAAGCACGGCGGCGCTATAGGCCTCGATCATTTCACACTTATAGGCGCCCAGGTGATCTTCCAAGCGCGCGCGCCAGTGAACGTCGAGCAAGTTTCCCGGTTGCAAGTCCCCCCGCGCGCGCTTTCCCGTCCCCCCGCGCACCAACCCACCATGCACGCCGTGCGCGCGGGTCAACAAGCTGACGATCGCCGACGATTCTCCATGCTTGCGCAGGGACAGCACAATTCCCCGATCCGACCATTCAACCGCCATCGCGCGCGCACCACTTCCTTCTTAAGGACCGTTCCAGCCATAGGATATCCTCCTTATAACGCATTATCGGCCTTGACCACGCGCCCGAACGGACAATTTTCTTTGCCTTCACATGTCCCACACGGTATTGACAATGCACACGACATTGCGTGCTTTTGATCGAAAAATACCGTGTAAAAGAAAAAAACTTATCAAAAATAACTTTAAAGTGGTTGAATTTCACGGGTTTTATCCAAAACGCACGAACATATCGACCGCAGCAAGAAAATCGTAGGAACCCCATGACCGTCACTTCGTTCAATCCCCCGCTCCGCACCCTGATGGGCCCCGGCCCGTCCGATGTTCACCCCCGCGTCCTAAGCGCACTGGCGCGCCCGACGATCGGACATCTCGACCCTCAGTTCGTCGCCATGATGGACGAAATGAAAGGATTGCTCCACCACGCATTTCAAACCGAAAACCCCCTGACCATTCCCCTGAGCGGGCCGGGCTCGGTGGGCATGGAAACGTGTTTCGTCAATCTCATCGAACCGGGCGATAGGGTCATCGTCTGCCAAAACGGCGTCTTTGGAGGACGCATGAAAGAGAACGTCGAGCGCTGCGGCGCGACGGCGATCATGGTCGAAGACGACTGGGGGCTTCCCGTCGATCCAGGTAAGGTCGAGGACGCCCTGAAAGCCAATCCCGGCGTTAAGGCGGTGGCGTTCGTCCATGCCGAAACATCGACCGGCGTACAGTCCGACGCCGCCCTATTGTGCCGCCTCGCCCAGGAACACGGCGCGTTGAGCATCGTTGACGCCGTGACCTCCTTGGGCGGCACCCCGGTGCTGACCGACGAATGGGGCGCCGACGCCATTTACTCGGGATCGCAAAAATGTTTGTCGTGCGTGCCGGGACTTTCCCCGGTGACTCTCTCCCGACGCGCCGAAGACGTCATTCGCGGACGCAACCACAAGGTACAAAGCTGGTTCATGGATCTAAACCTGATAATGGGATACTGGGGCGATTCCGGGGCGAGCCGTTCCTATCACCACACCGCGCCGATCAATGCGTTGTACGCCCTGCACGAATCTCTGATCATGCTGCGCGAGGAAGGCGTCGAGAATGCTTGGAAGCGCCACGCCAGGATGTCCAAGGCCTTGGTTGCGGGCTTGAGCGCCATCGGTCTTGAGATGCTTGTCGATGAGACGGCGCGCCTGCCGCAGCTCAATTCGGTGAAGATCCCCGAGGGCGTCAATGAGGCCGAGGTTCGCCGCCGCCTGTTGGTCGATTACGATCTGGAAATCGGCGCCGGATTGGGCGCGTTGGCGGGTAAGGTTTGGCGCATCGGTCTGATGGGCGCGGGGGCGACCCCTAAGAACGTCACGCTCTGCCTTGGCGCCCTACAGGCGGTATTGACCGACATGAAAGCCGACATCGGTCATGGCGACGCCGTTCAGGCGGCGCAAAAGGTCCTGATGGCGTAATCTATCAAGAGGGGGCTTTCCTGCGAGAAGAGAAAAGGCGGCCATGACATGTGGCCGCCTTTTTTCAGGGGTGGATATTCGGCGTTTAAGCGTCGTAATCCAAGCCCCAATCGCGGTAACGGTCGGGATCGTCGCCCCATTTTTCGCGGACTTTGACAAACAGGAAAACGTGCACCCGGCGCTCCAAGATTTCCTCCAGCTCCAGGCGCGACGCCGCCCCGATTTGCTTGATCCGCGCGCCGCCCTTGCCCAAAATGATCCCCTTCTGACTGTCCCGTTCGACGAAAATAACCTGGCGGATCGCAACCGAGCCGTCGGGGCGCTCTTCCCATTCCTCGGTTTCCACCGTGGCCGCGTAGGGCAATTCCTGGTGCAATTGCAAGTACAACTTCTCCCGCGTGATCTCGGCCGCCAGTAGGCGGTCGTTCATGTCGGACAATTGATCTTCGGGATAATGCCACGGCCCCTCGGGAACGCGCGCCGCCAGGGCGTCGAGCAAGTCGCCGACGCCGTCGCCGGTTTCGGCGGAAACCAGGAAGGTTTCGCTGAAGATCCCCTCTTCGTCGAGCCGGGAAATTTGCGCCAGAAGATCGGCCTTTTTCACCAGGTCGATCTTGTTGAGGACCAACACGACCCGCCGTCCGTCAGCCTTGAAGCGCGCGATGATCCGTTCGCTGTCGCGATCGATGCCGCGCTTGGCGTCGATTACCATCAAGGTGGTGTCGGCATCCTCGGCGCCCGTCCACGCCGCCGCGACCATAGCCCGGTCAAGCCGCCGACGGGGCGTGAAAATGCCCGGCGTGTCGATGAAAATAAGCTGTGCCCGGTCGTGCTGGGCAATGCCTAAGACCCGAGTGCGCGTGGTCTGCACCTTGGGCGAGACGATCGAAACCTTACTGCCGACAATTCGGTTCAACAGCGTTGACTTGCCGACGTTGGGCGCGCCGACGATGGCGATAAAACCGCACCGTTGTGCCTTTACGTTCATTTGTTGTCCTTCGGCGGCCAAAAGCGGCCGGGTTAATCCTTGAGTCGATCGAGGAGGCCTTGCGCCGCCTCGCGTTCCGCCAAGCGTTTCGAGACGCCCTCGGCGCGGGCCGGCGCGGCCCCCTTCACGGCGACCTCCATGGTGAACCTGGGGGCGTGATCGGGTCCGCTACGGCTAATTTCGCGATACACCGGCAGCGCTATCTTGTGTGCTTGCGCCCACTCCTGCAATGCCGTCTTGGGATCCTTCGGCGGGGCCTTGTCCTCGTCGATCAAGGGCGCCCAAAACGCGCCGATGACCCGCTTCGGGGCGTCGATGCCGCCATCCAGATACAGCGCGCCCAGGACCGCCTCCATGGCGTTGGCGTGCAGGGCGGTGTTGTCGCGCCCCCCCGCGTCGGCATCGGCGGTCGCCATGTCGATGAAACGGGAAAGGCCGATTTCCCCCGCGATACGCACCAAGGCGTCGCCGCTGACCAGGGCGGTGAAGCGGCGCGCCAAATGACCTTCCGGCTCGTCGGGAAAGCGCATGTAGAGCATTTCCGCAATCACCAAGCCGAGCACCCGATCACCCAAAAATTCGAGCCGTTCGTTCGACGCCGTGCGCCGGTCCGTCGTGCTGGCATGGCGCAACGCACATGTCAAAAGTTCGGGATCGCGAAACGTGTGGCCCAATATCTGGACCAGCTCTTGATGGTTCATCCCCGACGGGTTTCCCTTGTCTTCACGGCGGCGCCCTCAGTGCACCACGCTGAAAATGCGCGAAAAGCGAATCACGGAGCCCCATTTGCCCAAATCCCAAGCATCGCCGTTAAACGAGAAAAATAGAAATTCCGCATGCCCGACAAGATTTTCCTTGGGAATAAAGCCGACCACATTCAAAAAGCGGCTGTCTTCGGAATTATCCCGGTTGTCACCCATGGCGAAGAAATGCCCTGGGGGAACGGTGTAGACCTGGGTGTTGTCCTGGGGCAAGTTGTCTGAAATTTCCAAAATGGGGTGCTTCACGCCGTTGGGCAGGGTTTCGATGTATTGGGTTTCGCGGACCAGCGTTCCGGAACGTTCGTCCGTGTACGTATAATCTTGCACCCTTTTGCGCTTCACCGGGACGCCGTTAATATTCAAAATGCCGTTGATCATCTGTATGCGATCACCCGGCAGACCGATAATGCGTTTGACATAATTGATATCGGTGTTGGTCGGCAACTTGAACACCACCACGTCGCCGCGCTTGGGCGGCGTGTAAAAGATGCGCCCGTGAAAAAGCGGCAGCGAAAACGGTAGCGAAAAACGCGAATAGCCATAAGAAAACTTGGACACGAACATATAATCGCCGACCTGCAGCGTCGGGATCATCGATCCCGATGGAATTTTGAACGGCTCATAGGCGACCACCCGGACAAACAGCGCGATCAAAATCGCGTAAAAGATGGTTTTGATGATCTCCCAAGACCCATCGCGCGACGCGACGGAGGTCTTGTTCTCACCACTTACGGCTTCGTTTTCGTCATCCATAAAAGGAACCTCATATCAAATGGATCAAAAATAACCCAACTTCAAACATTGAAAAGAACGCCTCAGCGGGATGGGCCTACGCTCGGGATGGCGGAAATCACGACCATGGCATGGGCCAGCGGATATTCATCGGTCAAGGACACATCGATCCGCGCGTCCATGCCCGGGGGCACCAGGGTATCCAAGCGCGCCCGCGCGCCGTTATGCAAAGACAATGTCGGCTGTCCGGATTTAAGGTTCTCCAATGCGATATCGCGCCAAAACACCCCCTGACGAAACCCCGTGCCCAGGGCCTTGGCGAGCGCTTCCTTGGCGGCATACGCCTGAGCGTAGCTGTAAGCCGGATTGGGCCTGCGTTCGGCTTTTTCCCGCTCACGGCGTGTATAAACTCTTTTGACAAAGCGATCGGGAAAACGCGCCAAGGTTTTTTCAATCCGTCGGATATCGCACAAATCCGTGCCTATGCCAATAATCATCCACCCGGTTCCCGACACCAACGGCAATCAACGAACCCGCGGCGACTCATTGCACGCCCCCAACGCGCGCCTTATCCATCAGGACGCGCATTTTTCTAATAGAAGCCTCCAGTCCAACGAAAATCGCCTCGCCGACGAGGAAGTGACCGATATTCAACTCGGCGATGGTCGCGATTGCGGCGACCGGATCAACCGTATCATAGGTCAAGCCGTGCCCGGCATGGCATTCTAGGCCAATCGCGTGAGCATGGGCGGCGGCGGCCCTGATCCGATCCAGTTCGCGCGCCCGATGCGCCCCCTGGGCGTCGCAATAGGCGCCGGTGTGCAATTCCACCACCGGCGCGGCCAATGCCTTGGCGATGTCCAAATGCGCCGGGTCCGGTTCGATAAAAAGCGACACGCGGATACCGGCCCCGTTCAAGGCGGCGATAAACGGGGCCAACTGCGCCCGCCCGCCAATGACGTCGAGACCGCCTTCGGTGGTTCTTTCTTCGCGCTTTTCCGGCACGATGCACGCCGCATGGGGTTTGTGGCGCAGGGCAATCTCCAACATCTCATGCGTCGCCGCCATCTCTAGGTTTAGCGGAAGATTAACTTCATCGCATAATCTTTTGATATCTTTATCTGAAATATGCCGGCGATCTTCGCGCAAGTGCGCGGTAACGCCGTCCGCCCCGGCCTTCGCCGCAAGGTGCGCGGCGCGAACGGGATCGGGAAGCCCCCCACCACGCGCGTTACGAATGGTGGCGACATGGTCGATGTTGACGCCCAAACGCAGGGAATTTGTCATTTTTCTTTTTCCTTAACCGGACGCACGGACGAGGCGGGATAATCGCCCACGTGATAACTATGCTTTTTTATCCGCCGATGCGCCCGCGCCTTTTGATAGTTGGAAATCATCGGGCGAAGCAAGAGGTAAAAAAACGTCCAGGCGACGATTGCCGTGGGGATACTTCCGACCAACATCGGCCACAGAACCGGCCCCGCGACATGAAAGAGGTACGCCAAATCAAACCGCAACAGCGCCGACATCGATGCGGCGAAAATCGAGGCGAAATCAAGCCCGACCCCGTGAGCCCCCCGCCCCGCCCCGCCGAGCAACCATTCGCCAAGGTTTAAAATCCATATCCAGATAAAGGGAAAGGTCCATGGATTGCCGACCGCGGTTCCAATCGCCGAAGACAAAATATTGACCCGCAAAAGATACGCCAACAGCGCGGAAAGGACAAAGTGAAGACCGACAAACGGGGTGAAAGAAACGGCCGCACCACAGGCGAACCCAGCGGCGATGGAATGCGCGGACCCGGGAATCCGCGCCACGCGATGAAAAACGTAACGCGTGGAGCGTCGCCATCCCGCCGTAGGCCAGAAGAACTCGCGCGCGCGCCGTAAAAGGCCATGTTTTCGTCGTCGGAGGAACATCTGCGCAATATAAGATAAAGGACCTCTAGAGCGTAGTCCTTTTATATGCTTTTACCGTCCGGCGGCGTAAAAAACCACCGCCCCGTCAACCCCGCGCCCGCTCGATGGTGTTAACCACCGGAGAAGCCCGCAAAGCGGCCATAATTTCGGCCAAATGGGTAACATCCTTAACCTCGATATCGATCATCAGATCGAAGAAATCCGCAGATCGATTGACGATCTTTAAGTTTGAAATATTCCCCGTGTTCTTGGCGATAACCGTGGAGAGGTCGCTCAAGGTTCCGGGCATGTTGAGCACGGTTAGGAAAACCCGGCTAACATGCGACCCATCCAGTTCGCCCCGGTCCATATCCCACGACACGTCGATCCAGCGTTCGGGCTGATCGGCCAACGCTTCGAGTTTTTCACAGTCGATAGTGTGGATCGTCACACCTTTTCCGGTGGTGATGATCCCCACGATACGGTCGCCGGGAAGCGGATGGCAGCATCCGGCGTAATGCACGGCCATGCCGGGAATAAGGCCGCGTACGGGAATCGCGTTTTTGGCTTGCTGGGCGTTGCGCTCGTGACGGACGCGGACGGGGGCCAAGGGGACGACCTTGGCGCTCTTCTTTTTCGTGCCGGGGTAGACCGCCTCCAGGACTTCGCGTGAGGTGATGTTACCCATGCCGACCTCGGCGGTCAAATCGTCGGTCGTCTCGCGCTGAAAAATGCGCAGCACCCCCTTCAACGCCTTATCGGTCGCCTCGTAACCTTCTTCCTTGAAGGCGCGGGTCAGCATCGCCTTACCCAGCTCCAGATATTGGTCGCGCTCCTTGAGGCGGATAAAACGACGGATGCGCGCCCGGGCCTTGCCGGTGACGACGAAGCGCTCCCAGGTGGGGGACGGCTTTTGCGCCTTCGAGGTTAGAATTTCTACCTGATCGCCATTTTTTAGACGCGTGCGTAGCGGCATCATCCGACCGTTAATTTTCGCCCCAACGCACGTATCGCCAACCTCCGAATGCACGGCATAAGCAAAATCCACGGGCGTCGCCCCCTGCGGCAGATTGCGGATGTCGCCCTTGGGGGTAAAGCAAAAGACTTGATCTTGAAACATCTCCAACTTGGTGTGTTCGAGGAATTCCTCCGGGCCGGAGGCGTGCTCCAAAATATCCAAAAGCTCGCGCAACCAGCGATATTGCCGCCCCTCGCGCGCCCGCGTCTCGCCGCCTTGTTTGTATTGCCAATGGGCGGCGACGCCGTTTTCCGCGACATCGTGCATGTCCTGGGTGCGTATCTGAATTTCGATGCGGTGGCGCTCCGGCCCATAGATGCCAGTGTGCAACGATTGATAGCCGTTCGGTTTAGGGGTCGAGATATAATCCTTGAAGCGTCCCGGAACGACACGATAGGCGTTGTGCATCACGCCCAGCGTGCGATAACAATCATCGACGCTATCGACAATGATGCGAAACGCCATGATGTCGGACAGTTGCTCGAACTCGACGTCCTTATGCTTCATTTTGCGCCAGATCGAATAGGCGGTTTTTTCCCGCCCGTTGACGACCGCGTGGATCGACGCGGCGGCCAGGGTCCGGCGCAGTTCGTTCTGAATACGCTCGACCAAGCCCTCGCCCTGATTGCGCAGAAAATCCAGGCGTTTCATGATCGAATTGCGGGCGTCGGCGTTGATCTCGGCAAACGCCAGATCATCCAATTCGTTCTTCATCTCCTGCATGCCGATACGCTCGGCGAGCGGCGCGTAGATTTCCATGGTTTCGGTCGCGATACGCAACCGTTTTGCAGGATTTTTGAGGAAGTTGAGAGTCCGCATATTGTGCAAACGGTCCGCCAGCTTCACCATCAACACCCGAATATCGTCGGACATCGCAAGCAGCAGCTTGCGGAAATTTTCCGCCTGTTTGGCGTGATCGGACTGCAGTTCGATCAGGCTGAGTTTGGTTACCCCATCGACCAACTTGGCGACTTCCTCACCGAACAGGCTTTCGATTTCATCGAGGGTGGCCAGGGTGTCTTCGACGGTGTCGTGCAAAAGGGCGGTGATGATGGAAGATCCATCGAGCCGGTAACCGGTCAAAATTCCGGCAACCTCAAGGGGATGGCTAAAATAAGGGTCGCCGGAGGCGCGCACCTGCGAGCCGTGCGCTTTCATGGCGAACACGTAGGCGCGATTGAGCGCGTCTTCCTCGACGTTGGGATCGTATGCTTTGATCCGCTCCACCAACTCAAACTGTCTGATCATGCCCTCTCTCTCCTCGTATTAGAAAAGAGTAACACAACGGAAGGTTCGAGAGCAGGGGCGGAATCGGAAATTCCTTAACCTGAACCTCCGGCACGCGCCGGGTCCCGCCGGCGTGCCGGTCACCCGTGGCCGTAAAGGCCGTCAATCGTCGTTCTGGGCGGCTTCGAAGGCGTCCTCGGCGGCCAATTCCTCGGCGGAAATATCGTGCACGGTCAAGACGTCGGCGTTGATTTCCTTTTCGCTGGACGGCTCGCCGATTTCCTCGCACAGGTCTTCTTGCATCGACGCCATGTCCATTTCGTCAACATCCGGCTCGTCACTTTCGACAAAACGCTGGAGGCTTTTGACGAGAGTTTCTTCCAACGCCGCATAATCGACCGTCTGATCGGCGATTTCACGCAAGGAGACAACCGGATTTTTGTCGTTGTCGCGGTCCATGGTCAATTCCGCACCGGCGGTGATGTCACGGGCGCGCTGGGCGGCGATCATCACCAAATCAAAGCGGTTGGGAATTTTTTCGACGCAATCTTCAACCGTTACACGGGCCATCGGGGCGCTCCTGAAAAATAGAGAGAGGTTCAGCGTGTCTATATATTGTCCTCGGGCCAGGAAAGCAAGACCCATGCGCGGGGAATAACGCCCCAAGACCAGGGAACCGGCGACCGGAACCCGCCGTTCCGCCTCTCTAAATTTGCATTTAGCCCCTACCCGTCCATCGCCGCGATAATCTGATCCTTGGGCAATTTCGCGATAAGGGCGCTTATCGTCGCACCGGAACGAGGGTGGCGCCAAGCGGGGGCGAGGTCGCGCAAGGGCAACAGAACGAAGGCTCTCTCGTGCATGTGCGGATGCGGCACGATTTCCTCATCGGCGCCTCCGGCTTGGGGGGAGTCCCGAAAAACATCGCGGACCGCGCGCTTGCTGAGGTAGTCATCGTAACACAACAGGTCGATATCGACGGTTCGCGGCGCATTGCGCACAGTCCGCACGCGCCCGAAGTCGGCTTCGACCCGATGCAGCGCATCAAGCACGGCGCGCGGGGCGAGATTCGTCGCGATTTCAGCGACGGAATTAACATACCAAGGCTGATCCGAAGCCGGCACCGGCGCGCTACGATACCATGGCGCCACCCTAACCACGTCAATTCCTTGATTTTTCAGCGCGCCTAAGGCCGCTTCGCACGTCGCCCTCGGGTCGCCGTATTGGCGGCTTGAAAGATTTGCCCCTACCGCGATGAATTTCACAATGCCTCCGCCGTCGCAGACGGTCCTATCGTGGACGTAACGCCACTGGGGTTATGATACAAAATACTTTCGTTCCCCCATGATGTAGCCCAGGGTGCCCCCTCCCGTCACAAAAAAACCTTTTCCCCGCCATAAACAAGGCCTACATGTTCTTTGGAATATTTATAACCTTGCTATATCCGAGCTTAGAACTTAGGTATTAAAGCTCAGATTTCATATCGTTTCATTGCGCCACCCTCGGTATTAACGACCCGCTTTTAGGATCTCTGAAAAACGCTCGGTAACCCGCTCAAAAACGGCAGTCCGACACCTATATTATTGAAGGGATATTTATATATTATGTTCTACCCTCAGCAGAGAATCGGCCTTTTTATTGATGGATCGAATTTGTACGCCGCCGCCAAGGCCCTCGGGTTCGACATAGATTATAAACGTCTTCTGGATCACTTCGCCGCCAAGGGTCAACTGGTGCGCGCCTTCTATTATACGGCCCTGCTCGACGATCAAGAATATTCCCCGCTGCGCCCTCTTGTCGATTGGCTGGACTACAACGGCTACACCATGGTCACCAAACCGACCAAGGAATTCACCGACGCCGCCGGACGCCGCAAGATCAAGGGCAACATGGATATCGAATTGGCCATAGACGTCATGGAAATGGCCGTGCATCTGGACCATATCGTCCTTTTTTCCGGCGACGGCGATTTCCGCCGTCTGGTCGAGGCCGTCCAACGCAAAGGACTGCGCGTGACCGTCGTCAGCACGGTGAAGTCGCACCCTCCGATGGTCGCCGACGAACTGCGCCGTCAGGCCGACGATTTCATCGAGTTGACCGATTTGCACGCGGCGATATCGCGCAAAGGTGAGCCGCTACGCCAGCAGCACGACAGCTCCCCTCAGCAAATTCAAAAGCCGGATAACGACACCAGCGATCACGACGAACGCCCCCTACAAGAGATCAAGGGGCCCGGTGATTTCATGGACATGGCCTGAGACAGGACCTGAGACAGAACTTGAGACAGGGCCTGAGACAGGACTTGAATTGAATGGATTTGTGGACACGCCGCGACGTGTCTTCTATCGTGATGCGCCGCGCTTTCCGCGCACAAGAGAAAGAAGACAGCCCCAAACACACACCATGAGGCCCGCCCGAAGTGGGAACCCTTCCGCCCCCCCGTGACGACGATACCGCAACGCCGTCTTCGTCGTCATCCTGCCGGCGGTACGCCGAAGAACCGGACAGCGCTTGCGCGCTGTGCCCGCGCCTAAGCGAATTCCGTAGTCTCAACCGCGTTCAATATCCCGATTTTCACAACGCCCCCGTTCCCGCCTTCGGCCCTCTGGATAGCGAAATTTTGATTGTCGGCCTGGCCCCCGGCCTGAAGGGAGCGAACCGCACCGCCCGCCCCTTTACCGGGGATTGGGCGGGTGATTTACTCTATCCGACGTTATGCGAATTCGCCTTGGCGCAAGGCGTATACGGCGCCAACCCCAACGACGGGCTGACCTTATGCAATTGCCGCATAACCAATGCCGTGCGTTGCGTGCCGCCGCAAAACAAGGTTACAGCGCACGAGGTCCGAAATTGTGGTGTTTTTTTACGCCACGAAATCGCGGCGATGCCCAACCTACGTGCGATATTGGCGCTGGGCGGGGTCGCCCACGGCGGCGTCTTGGCGGCGCTGGGGTACAAAAAAAGCGCCTATCGCTTCGCCCACAATGCGCGCCACCGTCTCACCCCCGACCTTTTCCTTCTCGATAGCTATCACTGTTCGCGTTATAATACCAACACCGGTCGCCTGACGGCAAAGATGTTTCGTGATGTTTTTAAAACACTTACGACTTATATCGCACCCGCGCCGTGAGCAACGCACACAGCTTGAAACACAATACAGAGCCTTAATCATGGCGGAAATCATCAATCTTCGACGCTACCGCAAGGCCAAGGCGCGTAAGACCGAAGACACGCAGGCCAGCGTTAATCGCACCTTTTTCGGACGAACGAAAAAAGAAAAAGCGGCGCAGGACGATGCCACGCGCCGCTTGAAGGACCTCTTGGACGGCCACAAAATCGCCCCACAAGAGCCGCCCGCCACCCCAGGAAGCACCCCAGGCGGTAGCCCCTCCAACGAGGGACCGCCCGACGATTGCGCCTGATTTTGTCATCTTGAACGTAACGGTTTGAACACAACCGTTCCGACGTGGGATTGGCGCGCGGGCCAATCCCGCGGTCGCCTGCGGATGAGGCCTTAGGGTCAGAGCCTCTTCATCTGGTGCGCCTGGCGGAGACGAATTTAAGTGTGGATTAGACGGAAAATCCGCCGCAATGGCCCTCATTGCAAGGGTTTTCCAGCGACATCCGCGCTTAAATTCATCCCGTCCCGCAGGGATTTGTGAAAAATGCCCCAGGTGCGTCGTCGAAAACTTTTGCAAGTGAACGGCACTTCCGGCAAGTCTTCATCCTAGGTCTGTGATATTTTTCACAAACCAGACGCACCAGACTAACAGGTCCTAACCCTAGTTATCGTCAGGCGAATCTTCCTGGTGTTCTGGATCGTCGAGCATGCGATGGATGTGAACGAGAACGTATTTCACGTTCGCCTCATCGACATGGGCTTGCGACGCGCCACGCCAGGCGTCGAGGGCCTCGCGGTTGGACGGGTAGACGCCGACGATATCGAGATTGCGGGGATCGACGAAATCGATACCCTGGGGATCCTTCACCTCGCCACCGAAGACGAGATGAAGCAAAGATTTAGCCATATGACCGTGACTCCAAAAGGAAATTAAAGTGGGCACAACATACGGCCCATGACTCTCGGGAGCAAGAGGGACGGCGCAGGATTATCCTCCTCCCCCAAAAGCACCGCCCCCCTCTTCTTCACCATAAGATTTCTGAAAATTTTACCCCGCGCGCGCCCGCGCGCCAGCGGGATACATTAAGACGCGCACACCTCTATTTTACACTGTCTAAGAATAACGCACGCCCCCTTAAAATCCCTCTCCCCACAGCCTCGCGCAAACACCCACTCCACCCATGCGCCAATTAGACTGTCTAATTAACTTGACACGACTTCCTTTTACACCTTCATAATAAGACATTGAATTTGGACAGTCTAAACGCAATCAGCCGAAACAGCCTGATGCAGAGTGGCCGCATTCCATGATTAGCAGTAAAGAAATTATTTTAAAAACAGATATTTCCAGGGCTACTCTTAACAATTACATCACCCTTAACCTTATTCCACGCCCCAGGATCGGCCAAGCCACGTCCAAAACAGGAAAAGCCGTGCGTATGGGGTTTTTCCCAGACTCTGTCTTAGACACTATAAACACCATTAAAAATTTGAAAAAAAAAGGCTTTTCAATGTCCGATATCGTTGATCAATTGCTGCGCGGGGCACATCCCGGTCTCCCCCAAGGCAAAGCCGCCCCCGCCCCCATCAAAAGCGCACCATCGGATACGGACGACCGAGATTTCGATGGGCCGCGCGCGGCGACGGAACAGGCGATGCCGCCCTCGCCCACCGTGGGAACGCGCACCCAGCCTCCTCAATTGAGTCTGGATCAGGTCGATTGCCCCGCTTACATGGTCAACAATTTGTTCGAGTTGGAATGGTATAATCGACACACCCTCGACTCTCTTTTGAGCGACGTGGAAGATGTCTCGTCTGATATCACAGAGCGTAATTTGTTCGGTCTGTTCCTAAAAACCCCTGCCCTACGCCGGTGCGAAGGGTTCGAGGCGTTGATGCGCTTTCACTTAGCCATCGCCAAGAACCGGATGCAGCGCTCCACCCTTTTAAACCGCGACAACGCATTGGACGAGGATGACATCCGTCTGCTCGCCGAACTTTACGATGACACCGAAGCCCAGCCCAAGGGGCAGATGTTACATTGTCAGGTTAACATGGCGGCGAGAGGGGCGCCGGAAAACTGGTACAATCTGTATGCCTCATTTTTTCGCGAGGGTCTGTTTTTCGTCTACGCCCCCCTGGACGAGGCCCATAGCGAATTGGCCGACCTTCTCGCTCGGCGTGATATCGTCATCCGCGACTTGCTAAAAAAACGCCGCCCTTATCTCACGCACCTTTCCGTCCTCGTCGCCGATCTTCAAAATTCGGTCAAGATTTGCGCCGAACTGCCGCCCGAGGAATACTTCGAATTGATTAACCAAATTTGGTCAACAATGGCGCCTAAACTGCGTAAATACTACGCCACGCATGGCAAGCATGTGGGCGATGGTATGGTCTATTACTTTTTTCCCCAGCCTGATTGCAATTATATCCTCAACGCCATGCGCTGCGCTTTCGAAATGAAGGCGGCAATCGCCGAAATTGACAAGGAATGGCGCAAACGAAAAAACTGGATGAACGTCCTCAAACTTAATATCGGCCTCGTCGAGGGACGGGAATGGTTCGGCACCTACCAAACGCCGACTCAAATTGAATTCACGGTCCTCGGCGATTCGATCAACATGGCCGGACGCCTCAGCGATTTCGCCCGCGAGGGCGCGATATGGGTCACCAAAAGCATGCTCGGACAACTATCGTCGAACGAGCGCGACAAGATCAGCTATGGCATCCGCCGAAAAAGTCAGGATGGTGCGGAAATTCTAGTGCCCAACACGTATTCGCGCGTTTCCAATCTGATCGACCTGAATAACCCCAAACATGATAAATTTCACGATATCGCCGTAATTCCGGTGGCCGAAATCCTCGATATCGAGACACCGGCATGAGGCATCCCGCGAGGAACCGCCATGGCCGGCGCCCCGGCCCTAACCGTAGCGTTCTTCCTTCCACGGGTCGGCGCTATTGTGATAGCCGCGGGTTTCCCAGAACCCCGGCGCGTCCTTGTCCACGAAGGTGATGTGCCTGACCCACTTCGCACTTTTCCAAAAATACAGTTTGGGAATGACAGGACGCATCGGACCGCCGTGCTCACGGGTGATGTCCGCCCCGTTCCACTGGCGCGCCAGGACGACATCATCGTCGTCGAAGGCCTTCAAGGGAACGTTGGTGGTGTAGCCGTCGTGGCTGTGAAAGATCAAAAAAGCCGCTTCGGACCGGGGCCGCACGATATCCAGGAAATGGCGCGCGCCGACCCCTTTCCAGGTATTGTCATAGCGCGACCACGTGGTGACGCAGTGAATGTCCGTAGTTCGTTCGACCTGGGGCTGGGCCAGGAAATCGCGCCAATCCCAGGAAATCGGATTTTCGATCAATCCGGACACGCCGAACGCCCACCGATCGGGCGTAATGTCGGGACGCACCCCCAGATCGAGAACCGGCCAGTCCCGCGTCAGGCGTTGGCCGGGCGGAAGGCGGTCGCGCCTCCCCTCGGACGGCGTCGGCGGGTCCTCGCCCGTCAGGGCGCGGCCCTCGCGCGCCCACTTTTGCTTGGTGTCGAGGAGCTTTCGGTTGATCTCCCCCAAAATCGCGCCGGGGGTTTTTCCGCTCGGCGGATGGTCATCGTCGCCCATAACGTGTCCTCCGTAAGAGATAGCGGTCTGTTCGCGCTTAACCGTGCGCGCGCAGCAAGCGGGCCTTGTCGCGCTTCCAGTCGCGTTCCTTGGTCGTTTCGCGCTTATCGCCCCTGGTCTTTCCCTTGGCCAAACCGACATCGACCTTGGCGACGCCCCGGTCGTTGAAATAGATCGACAGCGGCACCAACGTCATGCCGTCGCGGCGCACCGCCATCGAGAGCGTTTCAATTTCGCGCCGGTGGGCGAGCAGCTTGCGCGGGCGGCGCGGATTTTCATGGCCGAAATGGCTGGCCGCGTCGTACTCGGGGATATAGGCGTTGATCAGCCATAGCTCGCCGTCTTTTTCGGTGGCGTAGGACTCGGCGATCGTCGCGTGGCCCTGGCGCAGGGATTTGACCTCGCTGCCCGCGAGCATGATCCCCAGTTCGAAGTTTTTCTCGATGAAATAGTCGTGGCGCGCCTTACGGTTCTGCGCCACGACGTTTTCTTGGCTTTTTTTCTTACGATTTTTACCGGCCATCGTTTCTACACTGCACCCTCACGCCCGAAACGCCGCGCCTCATAACAGCCGCGCGTCTTTCAGGGCTTTTTCCACCCGCGCCTTCGACGCCGGAGTGATCTCGCACAACGGCAGGCGCATTTCATCGGAGCAAATACCCAGTAATTTCGCCGCGTATTTCACCGGACCCGGGCTGGTCTCGCAGAACATCGCCTGATGGAGCGGCATCAGCGTTTCCTGGATCGCCATCGCGCCTTTAAGGTCGCCCTCACGCCAGGAGCGTTGCATGTCCGCACAAAGCTTCGGAGCGATGTTCGCGGTGACGGAAATGCACCCCGAACCACCGGCGGCCAAGTACGGCAGCGCCGTCGCGTCCTCGCCGGACAATTGGCAAAACGCCCCCTTGATCGCCACCCGTTCGGCCAAAGGACGGGACAGATCGGCAGTCGCGTCCTTGACGCCCACGATACGGTCCAATTCGGCGAGCCGCGCCATGGTTTCGACCGACATGTTCACCACCGACCGACCGGGAATATTATAGATGATGATGGGGATATCCACGTTGTCGTGAATTTCCTTGTAGTGGCGGTACAAACCTTCCTGGGTCGGCTTGTTGTAGTAGGGCGTAACCACCAGCGCCGCATCCGCGCCGGATTTCTGGGCATGACGGGTCAGAGCGATCGCCTCGGCAGTGGAGTTGGAGCCCGCCCCCGCGATCACGGGGACCCTACCGGCGGCCACCTCGATGGTCACTTCGCTCACCCGCATGTGTTCTTGGTGACTGAGCGTCGGCGATTCCCCCGTCGTTCCGCAGGGAATCAAGCCGTCCGTGCCTTGTTCAATGTGCCACTCGACGAATTTTCGAAAAGCGCCCTCGTCGATTTTTCCATCTTTCATGGGGGTAATCAGGGCGACGAGCGATCCCTTGAACATGACGAACTCCTACTTCATTTGCGGTACGTATCGTGCCCCGGAGACTATCTCTTCGCGTAAAGTCCGGCAAGCGTCACATCATATCGAGACAATTGTTTTCACCCGACGTCTTCATCCGATGTTTTTCTCCCGATTGGCGCTCGTTCCGAATTTAACCGCTTTCTTTATCGGACCCCCCCTTTCTTTCTTGAGCGCGCCGCTGCGAAGGCCTAGGTTTTTCGGTGTAATGGTGTATTCAAGCTTCGAGAAAACATCACCGCCGGAAAACATGCGCCCGTCAGAAACGACGGCGGGCGGCGCGCGGCCCGATCCGGCCCGGTTTTTCTCCATCGTATGGTCGCGGCTTCTACCTGTCGCCATCGCGATGATTTTGTTAAGCCTGAGCGCTCTACTGGGTGGGCAAAGCGGCATGGCGGGACAAAAAGCCCCGCGCGCCAATTCCAATACCGCACAACTAAGCGCCCGGGACATCAAGGCCGCCCGGGCGGCCTTTCGCGCCCTCGATGAACATCAATGGAAACACGTTCCTCTTCTCGCGGCGCGAATCAAGGACAACCTGACGGCTAAAGTCGTGATGTGGTCCTATTTTTCGTCAAAGGGAAACAAGGCCTCTTTCAACACCCTAAGCGCCTTTATCCGCAACAATCCCGACTGGCCGTACCAGCGGCTTTTGCGCCGGCGCGCCGAAGAGGCCATGACGCAGACCTTGCCCCCCGATGTCGTTTTGGCCTGGTTCCGAGACAATCCCATAACGAGCACCGACGGCCGTACGCGCTATATCGAGGCCCTGATGGCGGACGGACAGACCAAGAAAGCCCATGACGCCATCATCGCGACTTGGCGAGAAGCCAATTTCGGGAGACGTCAGGAAAAGAGCTTTTATAAACGCTACAAGAATTTTTTCACCACGGCCGACAACGTGACGCGCCTGGATCGCCTGATTTGGGAGGGGCGCGTGGGCCCCGCTCGGCGCATGTTGTGGCGGGTCGATAAGCCCGATCAAGCCTTGGCGATTGCGCGCCTTTTCCTGATGCGCCGGGAAGGAAATGTCGATAGGGCGATCGCCAAGGTCCCCCGGAAATTACGGAATGACCCTGGGTTGGTGTACGAAAGAGTGCGCTGGCGTCGCCGCAAGGGAAAAACCCAAGACGCCATCGACCTACTTTTGCGCGTTCCTCCTCAACACAACCACAGCAAAAAATGGTGGACCGAACGGTCTATCTTGGCCCGTCGCGCCTTGGATATGGGCGCCGTGACGGACGCCTACGCACTGGCCTCCCACCATGGGTTGACCCCCCGTTCACCCGTACAATACGCCGACGCCGAATGGCTGTCGGGATGGATCGCCTTACGTTTCCTAAACGATCCCAAACAAGCTTTGCGTCATTTCCAGGCGCTTTACGCGATGGTAAAATACCCCGTCAGCAAGGCGCGCGGGGCTTACTGGATTGGACGCGCCTATCACGCCCTGAAGAAAGAGAAACAGGCCGCCGACTGGTTTCATACCGCGGCGCGCTATTCCACGACGTATTACGGCCAATTATCCATGGCGTGGTTTTCTCCTCAGGCCCTTGTCGAACTGCCTCCCTTGCCCCACCCCAGCAGCGCCGAAATTCGCCGTTTCGAATCCCATCAGATGACGCGTGTCGTGAAAATATTGCATCTTCTGAAACAGGAAAGGCGCATGCGCCCTTTCATGCTCAGTCTCGCCGGCGTATCGAAAAGTCCCGGCTGGCGAGCGCTAAGCGCGGCCTTGGCGCGCGAACAGGGCCGCGCCGACCTGGCCATCACCATCGCAAAGTCATCCCAACGCGCAGGCGCGCCGCTGGGTAAAGCCGGATACCCCTTGATCACTCCCCCGCCACGGCCCAAGCGCGCGGCGCGCGGCGGCAAGGTCGAACCGGCATTTTTGATGGCAGTCATTCGCCAGGAAAGCGCCTTTTACCCAGGCGCGCGTTCTCACGCCGGGGCACGGGGGCTGATGCAGCTCATGCCCTCGACCGCGCGGCGTATGGCCAGAGGGTTGCGCATGCCCTATTCACATAGAAAGCTCCTGACCAATCCCCGCTATAACGTCGCCTTGGGGCGGGCTTATCTTGGGCGACTGATCACCGCTTACAATGGATCGTATGTCCTTGCCTTGGCGGCCTACAATGCCGGGCCGGCGCGTGCGAAACAATGGATAAACCTCTATGGCGACCCCCGGGACCCTTCCGTTGACGTTGTCGATTGGGTCGAACAAATTCCCTTTAACGAAACGCGGAATTATGTTCAAAGAGTTATGGAGAATTTACAGGTTTACCGCCGCCGTCTGGGGCAAGGCGGCAAGGCGCTGAACTTGGTTTTGGATCTCAACCGACCGAACGGAAAAACGCTCTATGATTGAATGCGAGACAATAGACGCCTGTGTTTTCGACGCCTACGGCACCCTTTTCGACGTGACTTCCGCCGCCCGTCACTGCCAAGACAAACTGGGAGAGAACTGGGGGCCCTTCGCCGAAATGTGGCGCACCAAGCAACTTGAATATACTTGGCTGCGCTCGTTAATGGGCGATTACGCCGATTTCTGGCAGGTCACCGGCGACGCTCTGGATTACGCGATCGACCAATTCGAAGTGGACGACCTGGATTTACGCGCACATCTGATGGAACTGTACCTTCACATCGACGCTTACCCCGAAGTCGCCGACGTTCTGGGGTGCCTGAAAAACAACGGCATACGGACGGCGATTCTATCCAACGGATCGCCCGCGATGCTCGCCGCCGCGGTTGACAGTTCGGGCTTGGCCGATCGCTTCCAGCGTCTTTTGTCCGCCGACGCCTTGGGAATCTACAAACCACACCCCAGTGTTTACCAATCGGCCGTGGACGAATTGCTTATCGACGCCTCGCGTATTTGTTTTTTATCCTCCAACGCGTGGGACATCGCCGGCGCCTCCCATTTTGGATTCCAAACCATCTGGGTTAACCGTCGCGGCGGTCGCCCCGAGGAACTGCCCGGAAAACCCCTCGGAGAAATTGACACCCTGGAAGCATTGCCCGATATTCTCGGTCTTTAGGTAAATTTCACCATGGACGCTCCTAAAGAACCAACGTTCGATGATCTTCGCCAAGCGCAAGCGCGCCTTCACAAACAGGCCGTCCGCACCCCATTATTGGAATCGCCTCTGCTTAACCAGCGTCTTGGCGGGCGTCTTCTGATCAAGCCTGAAATGACGCAAAAAAGTGGCGCCTTCAAATTCCGTGGCGCCTATAACGCGATTACGGCCCTTATTGAACGCGACCCCGATCTTTCCGGCGTGATCACCTATTCCTCCGGCAATCATGCCCAAGGCGTGGCCCTGTCGGCGGCTCTGCATGGCGTCGCGGCGGTGATCATCATGCCCGACGACGCCCCGGCGGCGAAAATCGCGAAAACCCGCGCCTATGGCGCCGAGGTCGTGCATTACCGCCGCGGTCGAGAAAGCCGCGAGGAGATTGGCGAAAACCTGGCGCGCGAACGCGCTTTGACTCTGGTGCGTCCTTATGATGAGCCCTTGGTCATCGCCGGACAGGGTACGATCGGGATTGAAATCGCCGAGGACGTCCAGCGCCTCGGCCTCACGCTTGACGCCGTTATCGCGCCTTGCGGCGGCGGCGGAATGTCGGCGGGGATCGCCATCGCCCTTGAGACCCTTCTGCCCGACACCGCCCTTTACACCGCGGAGCCGGAAGATTTCGACGACATGGCGCGCTCCTTGGTGGCGGGCGCACGGCAAAGCAACGCCAGCGAGGGCGGCTCTATCTGCGACGCCTTGATGACGCCCAGCCCGGGAGAATTAACTTTCGCCATCAACCGCCATCGCGTCAAGGCGGGACTGGTCGCCAGCGATGCCGACGCCCTCGACGCGATGGCTCTATTGTTCGATCATTTCAAGGTTGTCAGCGAACCGGGCGGGGCAATCTCCGTGGCGACGATCCTAAACGGCGCGATCGATATCACGGGACGAACGATCGTTACCGTGTGCAGCGGCGGCAATGTTGATCATGAAATTTTCATCCGCGCCCTATCGCGATAAATGCGCTCCGCCGGATGGACAAGACCACGCTCCCACGTTTCCGAGGCGGAAACATCGGCCTGCGGCCAAACGCATGAGATCTAACCACATGAGACCAGTGAGCCCTGCCCCTAACTCAGGACCGTCTTCTTGGGTTCCGGCTCTCGCCCGCTCGGAGGCGTCGGCGCAGCGTTTTTTCCGAGCGCGGCTCCCGGGGACGGCTGTGCCGCATTCTGGGGCTGAGACAGTCCCTGTTGGGATTTATTAATCACCAAATTGACGCGTTCGTCCGGCGAGGGGTGGCGCCCTCCATCCGTCGCACCAACGCTCCCCCCGGAGGGGGCGGACGGTCTGGTATCGCCTTTTACGACGCCCCGAACGTCCGACATCGCCGTCGCCGCCCGCGGCAAGGTTCGATCCGACGACGCCTGCTCGCGATCTTTTAAAAGATCCACGCCATCCTCCAATCGCGTTATGTGCCCTTCGAGAAAGGCTCCCTTCTCGATGGAGAGATTTTCGTGCAAAATGTCTCCGACAACGTGGGCGTTTTTTGCCAAATTTACGGTCTTCGCCTTGATTTGGCCGTTTACCGTTCCGTGGACGCGCACCGTATCGGCGATAATTTCTCCGGTAATTTGCGCCTGTTCGCCAACCAACAGAACCCTGGATCGGATATCGCCCAAAATCGTTCCGTCAATTTGGATTTCCCCCGCGCTGACCAAATCTCCGGTAATTTTCAAATCGGTGCTGATAATCGACGGGACCGAGGGCCTCGATTGCACCGAGGAGGACTTTTGGTCAGTGGGTTTTTTATTCCTGGAAAACATCTCGACCTGCCATGATAAATTTTAGGGGGTCCATGCTTTTGTTCTTGTATAGCACCTCGTAATGCAGATGGGGCCCCGTACTTCTGCCTGTGCTACCGACCAGTCCGATCTTCTCCTTATAACTGACCTTAGCACCTTTTTTAACGAGTATCTTATTCAAATGCCCATAGCGGGTGCGGATGCCGTCGCCATGGTCCACCTCGACCATATTGCCGAAATTCCCCCGCCATCCGGCGTAAACGACGACCCCAGGAGCCATGACATAAACCGGAGTACGCCTGTACGCCCCCATATCCAGACCATAATGCATACTGAGGCGATGGTTTACAGGATCACGCCGGGGGCCAAAACGACTGGTGATCGTGTAGGTTTTCAATGGTGGACTGAGCGGTATTCTCCCCAAAATGGACTGCAATAAATCCGATTGATTAAGCTTATCGTCCAACAGCGCCAACTTTGTCTTCAAACGCCCCGCCGGTCGGTTCGACGGCTTTATCTCAACGAAAGGCCCCCCCTGCCCGGCATTTTCTTTCTCATTGGCGGCCAAAAGCTGATCCACATCCAATCCGGTTTTTTCGACCACGCGCTCCATGGTCGAGATATATTCCGCCGTTTGCTCGGTAAGGCGGTCAACGGAATCATTTTCGTTTTGCTCGAAAACGGTTAATTGGTGTTCCAGCAATTGGATGTCGTGGCGCATTTGGGTTGACCGCAGCAAAGCCGAATTCCGCTCGCTGAGCGCTGTTTGCAAATCGGTTTCCACCGATGACAGATCGTCCTTCAAGGAAAAATTTTTCTTGGCCAAGATTTTCATCTTGGTCTCGATATCCCCCATCTGGGAGCGCAATTGCTTGCGCTTACGTTCGACATCGGCCTTGGCCTTGCCCCCCAGCGGCGTGTCTATCCCACCGGCGACGCCTTTAAAACTGTTGCTCGCGGAACCGGGGCGACGCCCGGCGAGGGCCAACATCAAGGTATGGTTCTCTTCGAGATCGCGCACGATTCCCGTAAAGCGTTTCTGGTATTCCGCGACGTCCCCCAACAAACTGCGATAGGCCATCCGCACGCTGGCGATCTGGGCGTCTTTCGCCGCCAATTCACTGCCGTGATTGAATACCGCATAGGTTGCATAGGAAACCCAGCCGCCGATCGCCAGGCATAAAAGCAAGACGCCAATTTGAAACCGACAGGAAAACCGTAGACAGCGCACCGCGCCATTATGGCGCATAACGATCTGACGCTCGGGAAACACCACGCGCAACCGATCGACAATGCTGTGGACATTCTCCCCCGTGTCTCTTGGAATCATCCCCGCGAATTCCCCTGCTTCAAGTCCTGCTTTTCGGTCTTTACGCCCCGTGCCCCAACGACGCCAGACCCCTAGAGAAAAAACTATAACACGCCCGCCTCCATGTCACATGGCTTGCGTGACACGTGGACGACGCACAGCTTAGCGCGCCTTTGGCTATGGGGTGCATCTTTTTCATACCGCCCTTACGGTAAATTTTAAAGACACGGCCTCCCAAAGGCATGGCCTCCCCTCGAAATTATCCACTCGCGAGGATGGAGGCAAGAGTCTATTAATTTTGTGTTAACCGGAAAGTGCGCGCCATCACGCCTCGGATAAAAAACTTCATCTCCTTAACCTATGGCGTATTTCGCTCAGTGGTATCGGATATTTCCCCTAGACCCGAGCATGGAGGCTTTCGTACTTTCAGATTTCCGAGATGTATCGCTAAATCAAGACTTCACGAAAGGGACCACCGCGATGTCCTTCAAAATAGCGAAAATCGCCGCCACTTGGTTCGGGGCGGGCCTTGCTCCGAAAGCGCCTGGAACGTGGGGCACACTGGCGGCGCTGCCGTTCGCCTGGGGTATTATTCTCATCGCGGGCCGACCGGGGTTGGCGGCGGCGGCGGTTGGCGTCTACGCCCTTGGAATCTGGGCCGCCCAGGTCTACATGGCCCATACAAAAACCCACGATCCCGGACAAATCGTCATCGACGAAGTCGTCGGCGTTTGGATCGCCCTTCTGCCCGCAACCCTCAGCCCCGCGTCGTTTTTCTTTGGATTCGCCCTGTTTCGTTTCTTCGATATCGTTAAACCGTGGCCAATCTCGTGGGTAGACCGGAACGTCGGAGGCGCTCATGGGGTGATGCTGGACGATGTTCTGGCGGGAATTTTCGCCGCAATTCTTTTGTTTTTCGCCATGCCTTATCTGCCCTAGTGGTTTGAGTTTAACATTTGAGTCCGATGCAATTGGACACAAATGTGTGAAGAAATCAAACTGCAACAAAAAGATAGATAGTGGTCGGCCCGATGGTTCGCGGGAGCGAAACGTCGGAGTCGATCCACCAGTGGGTTGATTCCGACTTTTCGATTCCGAGACGTCAGGCCGCCCCACGAAGTTATCTTTTTGATAGGGTTTGATTTCCTTCACCCCCCCGTCTGTCGGCGAACTCTTTTGTCTCAGACAGACCACGAGACCAGAGGAAACCGCATGTTTGATAAGGATGTTATAGAACTTGGCGCACGAACGCTAACGGCGTGCCGCGCAGGCGGATTACACGCAGCGACTGCGGAATCGTGCACCGGCGGCCTGATCTGCGCCCTGCTGAGCGCCGTACCCGGGTCGTCCGATGTCCTGGAGCGCGGCTTCGTTACCTACGCCAACCGGGCCAAAACCGAAATGCTGGGTGTTCCCATGGAACTGATCGAACGCCACGGCGCGGTCAGCGAGGACGTCGCGCGCGCCATGGCCGAAGGCGTGTTGGCGCATAGCCCGGCGGATATCTCCGTCGCCGTCACGGGGATCGCCGGCCCCGGCGGCGGGACGCCCGACAAGCCCGTGGGACTGGTGCATATCGCCGCCGCGCGCACCGGGTTTCAAACCCGCCACCGCCGCTTCGTCTTCGAAGGCGACCGCCATCAAGTGCGCCTCGCCGCCGTGCGGGCGGCGCTAGAGATGGTCTTAAGTCTGGCCGGGGAAGAAGGCTAGTTACTCACGGTCAGGGCGATATCGGGACGTACCGATCGTAGAGGGTGTGTGCGCGGGTCTCGAAGGCGGACACCATGCGCCGTACCGCCTCGCCGAAAACGGCGCCGATGGCCTTGTCGAGAATCTTCGAGCGAAACTCGAAATCGACGTGAAAATCAATCCGGCAACCGTCTGGATGGGGTTCGAATATCCAATGGTTCTCCAGGTAGTTAAAGGGTCCGTCCAAATACTTAACATCGATCCTATCGGGGTTTTGCATAACGACCCGCGAGGTGAATTTCTCACGAAAGACCTTAAAGCCGATCACCATGTCGGCGATCATCACATGACCATCGTTGGAACGAACCCGCGCCCCGATGCACCATGGCAAAAAATCGGGATACTTGGCGACATCGGCGACCATGTCGAAAAGCTGATCGGGCCGATAGGACAGGATTTTTTTTTCGGCGTATGAAGGCATTATGAAAAATCGTCGTTTCTTAAAATAGATTATTTTTTGGACGCGGGCGCGTTCAAACGCTCCAACCGGGCTCGGCGTAGGGCGGCGAAATCTTTATCCGCATGGTAGGACGACCGCGTTAGCGGCGACGAAGAAACCAGTAAAAACCCCTTACTCATGGCGACGCGCTTGTATTCGTCAAATTCATCGGGGGTTACGAAACGGTCGATCGCGGCGTGTTTCGGGGTCGGTTGTAGGTATTGACCGATGGTCAGAAAATCGACCCCCGCCGAACGCATGTCGTCCATCACCTGAAGGACTTCTTCACGCGTTTCCCCCAGGCCGACCATGATTCCCGATTTAGTGAATATCTCGGGATTCACTTCCTTCGCACGATCCAGGATTTTTAGGGAATGATAATAACGCGCCCCCGGTCGAATAGTGGGATACAACCTGGGCACCGTCTCCAGATTATGGTTGAAGACGTCCGGCCCCGCCGCGGCGACGGCTTCGAGAGCGCCTTTTTTGTGGCGAAAGTCGGGCGTCAGCACCTCGATTGTGGTTTCCGGAGTGCGGGCGCGCAGTTTTTCGATGCAGGCGACGAATTGGTGCGCCCCGCCGTCGTCCAGGTCGTCGCGATCGACCGAAGTGATGACCATGTGCTTCATGCCCATCTTGGCCGCGGCATTGGCCATGTTTTCCGGCTCCAAGGGATCAACGGGCCCGGGCTTGCCCGTACGCACGTTACAAAAAGCGCAGGCCCGGGTGCAGGTATCGCCCAGAATCATCACCGTGGCGTGGCGATGCATCCAGCATTCGCCGATGTTCGGGCACGCCGCCTCCTCGCAGACCGTGTGCAGACCCTTATCGCGCATCAAACGACGCGTTTCGCCGTATTCGGGCGATGTCGGCGCCTTGACCCGGATCCATGCAGGTTTGCGCTGGATCGGATTGTCCGGCTTGCGCGCCTTTTCCGGGTGGCGCACGTCCGCTTTGCCGGAGGCTTCTTTTATGGGGGCATTGGCTGTCATGGCGCGGGTATCGCTCCTTTTTGATATCTCGTCAATATAACCCGGCGCGGCGGCGCGGCAAGCCCAAGGCGGCGAGATACGTTTTTTCTTTCGTCGGTTCTCGTGGAACGCCCGATCGCAACCGACCCCGATCGAAGTCCGCCCCCCGAACGGATACACCGGTCGGGGGGATTAGGTCCACGCCCATATCCGGAGGTGTCCAGGGTCAGGACCTAGAAGTGAATGGCCCGGCCAAACGCGCTGAGCACGCTTTCGTGCATCATCTCCGACAAGGTCGGATGCGGGAACACGGTGTGCATGAGGTCTTCCTCGGTGGTTTCCAGCGTCATCGCGACGCCATAGCCCTGGATCAATTCGGTGACCTCGGCGCCGACCATGTGCGCACCCAGAAGCTCGCCGGTCTTGGCGTCGAAGATGGTTTTCACCATGCCCTCCGGCTCGCCCAGGGCGATCGCCTTGCCGTTGCCTTGAAACGGGAAACGTCCGACCTTGATATCTAACCCCTTGTCACGCGCCGCCTTTTCGCTAATGCCGACGCTGGCGACCTGGGGGCGGCAGTAGGTGCAGCCGGGAATTTTCAGGGGGTCGAGAGGATGCACATTCTTCACGCCGGCGATTTTCTCGACGCAGATCACGCCTTCGTGGCTGGCTTTGTGGGCCAGCCAAGGCGCGCCGGTCAGATCGCCGATGGCATACACTCCAGGCTCGCCGGTTTGGCACCATTTGTCGGTTTCAACGTGGGTCTTGGCGACCTTCGCTTTGGTGCCTTCCAGGCCGATATTTTCCACATTGCCGACGATGCCGACCGCCAGGATGACGCGATCGAAGGTTTGGCTTTCGCTTTTGCCCGCCGCCTCGATGGTGGCGGTGACGCTGCCCTTGCCCTTTTTCAGGGCTTTCACCGTGGCGCCGGTGACGATTTTCATACCCTCGGCCTCCATCGCCTTGCGCGCGAAGGCGGAAATTTCCTCGTCCTCGACCGGCATGATCCGGTCCATCACCTCGACCACGGTGACCTCCGCGCCTAGGGTATGGAAGAAGCTGGCGAATTCGATCCCGATCGCGCCCGAGCCCACCACCAGCAATTTTTTCGGCATGGTGTTGGGCACGAGGGCGTCCTTATAGGTCCAGATCAGATCGCCGTCCGGCTCCAACCCCGGAAAAGTGCGCGCCCGCGCCCCGGTCGCCAGGATGATGTGCTTGGCCGCCAAATCGGCGACCCCTTTGCCGTCTTTTTCGACGTGGACCTTACCCTTGCCGGACAGCTTGCCAAAACCGTCGAACACGGTGACCTTGTTTTTCTTCAACAGATGAGCGACGCCCATGTTGAGACGCTTGGAGACCGCCCGCGAACGCTTGACGACGGCGTCCAGGTCGAAGGCGATCCCGTCCGCCTTGAGGCCGAACTCGGCGGCGCGCTTCATGGTGTGGTAGACCTCCGCCGAACGCAGCAGCGCCTTGGTCGGGATACAGCCCCAGTTGAGGCAAATGCCGCCCAGGTGCCGGGCTTCGACGACGGCGGCCTTCATGCCCAGTTGCGCGGCGCGGATCGCCGCCACGTAACCGCCCGGCCCGCCGCCGATCACGATCAGGTCAAATTGGGTGTCCGCCATGTTTCAAATCCTCTCCAAGTCGCGCACGGTAAAGGCGCTTGCGGTGTTGTCGCCGGTGTTGACGACCGTGTTGCGCTCGAAAACGACGGCTTCGCAGATACCCTCGGCGCAGGGGCAGTGCTCCACGCCCTTGGGCACCACGATGAATTCACCGGGATGAAGGGTTTCGCGGCGATCGCGAAAATCGATGTGCATGACCCCGCTGACGTCCAGAAACATTTCGTCCTCGTCGTCATGCTTATGCCAGTCGAAGGCTCCTTGCAGCTTGACCAGTTTGACGGCGTAATCGTCCACCTGGGCCGCGATTTTTGGCGACCAACATTCGGAAAAAAGGGTGAACTTTTCCGCCAGATTTATTTTTTCCATCGAATCCTCACAGGATTAGGGTGTACGGCTCTTCGATGATGCTCTTGAACGCTTGAAGGAACCGCGCGCCCAGAGCGCCATCGACGGCGCGGTGATCGACCGACAGGGTGACGCCCATCACCGTGGCGATCGCCAGTTCGCCGTTTTTGACGACTGGGCGCTGTTCGCCCGCGCCGACGGCGAGAATGCACGACTGCGGCGGGTTGATAATCGCGGAAAATTCCTTGACCCCATACATGCCCAAGTTGGAAATGGTGAAACCGCCGCCCTGGTATTCCTCGGGCATCAGCTTGCCGTCCCGCCCACGCGCGGCCAGACTTTTGATCTCGTTTGAAATCTGTACCATTCCCTTAAGGTCGGCGTTGCGCACGACAGGGGTGATCAGACCGCCCGGCGTCGCCACCGCGACGGAAACGTCGATATCGTTAAACAGTTCGATCGCATCGTCCGTCCACATCGCGTTGGCGGTGGGCACGCGCTTCAGGGCGAGGGCCACCGCCTTGATGATGAAATCGTTGACCGACAGCTTGTAGGCGCCCTCGCCTTCGGGCGAAAGCGCGTTCAGGCGTTTGCGCGCCTCGATCAATCCGTCCAGTTCGCAATCGACCGTCAGATAAAAATGCGGCACCGTCTGCTTCGATTCCTGAAGCCGTTTGGCGATGATCTTGCGCATGGTCGAGTTGGGCTGGGCCGTCGTGCCGCCATCGCGGCCGATTGCCATCGCCTGAGGTGCGCCCTGCGCAGCCGCCGTTTTCGCCGGAACGCCCTTTTCAATGGCCTGTTCGACATCGCGCTTGACGATCCGCCCATGGGGACCGCTGCCGGTCAACGCCGAAAGATCCAACCCCGCCTGATCGGCCATGCGCCGGGCCAGCGGCGAAGCGAACAGACGATCGCCGCCGGATCTGGCCGAGGCCGGTAAAGGCGTAGGTGAAGAAGCCGGCGTTGAGCCCTGCGCCTGGGCTGCTGGGGTTGGGGTTGGGGTTGGGGCTGGGGCTGGGGCTGGGGCTGGGGGGGGAGCCGGAGAAGGCGCGGTCACCGTAACATTCTCAAGGGCGGAGGCATCCTCGCCCTCTTCGAGCAGCAACGCGATCACCGAATTGACGGCGACCCCCTCGCTGCCTGCGGGCACCACGATTTTACCGAGGACGCCGTCATCGACGGCCTCGACTTCCATCGTCGCCTTGTCGGTTTCGATCTCCGCGATGACGTCGCCGCTGGAGACCGCGTCGCCTTCGTTTTTCAGCCATTTGGCCAGATTGCCTTCCGTCATCGTCGGCGAAAGGGCGGGCATGGTAATTTGGATCGGCATGTCGGGTCCCTTTTCCTCAACGATAACAGGCGGCTTTGGCGGCCGCCGCGATTTTTTCCACAGTCGGCAGGGCCAACGCCTCAAGATTGGCGGCGTAGGGCATCGGCACGTCCTCGCCGGCGACGCGCACCACCGGAGCGTCCAGGTAATCGAAAGCGTCTTCCATGATCCGCGCCGCGATTTCCGCACCGATCCCGCTTTGCGCCCAGCCTTCCTCGACGCTGACGACGCGGTTGGTCTTCATCACCGAACGGGCGATGGTTTCGCTGTCCAAAGGGCGCAGGGAGCGCAGGTTGATCACCTCGGCGGAGATCCCCTCCTCCTGCAGATGCTCGGCGGCCTCAAGGGCCTTGCCGACCATCAGCGAGAACGCGGTGATGGTGACGTCCGTCCCCGGACGCTCAATTTTCGCCTTGCCGATCGGCACGATAAAATCGGGATCGTCCGGCACCTCGAAGGACTGGCCGTATAGAAGCTCGTTCTCCAAGAAAACGACCGGATTGGGATCGCGGATCGCCGCCTTGAGCAATCCTTTGGCGTCCTCACCCGACCAAGGGGCGAGCACTTTCAGGCCCGGCACGTGAGAATACCACGAGGCGTAACATTGCGAATGCTGGGCGGCGACGCGCGACGCCGCGCCGTTGGGACCGCGAAAGACGATCGGACAGCCCATTTGGCCGCCGGACATGTACAGCGTCTTCGCCGCCGAGTTGACGATATGGTCGATCGCCTGCATGGAAAAATTAAACGTCATGAATTCGACGATCGGCTTCAGGCCAGAAAACGCCGCGCCGACGGCGACGCCCGCGAAACCATATTCGGTAATCGGCGTGTCGATGACGCGTTCATCGCCGAATTCGTCAAGTAGTCCCTGGCTCACCTTATAGGCGCCCTGATACTGGGCGACTTCTTCGCCCATCAGGTAAATCGTCTCGTCCGCGCGCATTTCCTCGGCCATGGCGTCGCGCAAAGCCTCGCGGACCGTCAGTGTCTTGGTCGGGCCGCTGTAGGCCGTTTCGGCAGGCGGCGCGGAGACGGGGGCCGGGGCGGGCGCGGGGGCGGACGTCGGGGCGGGCGTTGGTGTCGTTTCGTCGCCCGGCGCTTCGCGTGTCTCGGCGTCCGGCGTGGACGCGGCGGCGGCGGCGCTCTCAAGGGCGGAGGCATCCTCGCCCTCTTCGAGCAGCAACGCGATCACCGAATTGACGGCGACCCCCTCGCTGCCCGCGGGCACCACGATCTTGCCGAGGACGCCGTCATCGGCGGCCTCGACTTCCATCGTCGCCTTGTCGGTTTCGATCTCCGCGATGACGTCGCCGCTGGAGACCGCGTCGCCTTCGTTTTTCAGCCATTTGGCCAGATTGCCTTCCGTCATCGTCGGCGAAAGGGCGGGCATGGTAATTTGGATGGTCATAATGCTTGTTCCCTCAGGCCTCGATCAGGATATCGGTGTACAGTTCGCCCGGATCGGGCTCGGGACTGCTTTGCGCGAATTGGGCGGCCTCGGAAACGAGGGTCTTGACCTCGCGGTCGATCTCCTTCAACGCCGCCTCGTCCACGATTTTCCGTTTCAAGATCAGCGTCTTCAGATTGTCGATCGGATCCTGTTCCGAGCGCACTTTGGAGACTTCTTCCTTGGAGCGATATTTCGCCGGATCGGACATCGAATGACCACGATAGCGATAGGTCATCATTTCCAGGATATAGGGACCTTTTGCGCTGCGTGCGTGCTCAAGCACGTCCTCGGCGGCGGCGCGCACCTCCTGAACGTCCATGCCGTTGACCTGGCGTCCGGGAATGCCATGCGCGCGCCCACGGTGGTACAGGTCGGTGGTCGAGGACGCCCGCTCGATCGAGGTCCCCATGCCGTATTTGTTGTTCTCGATTACGTAAACAACGGGCAATTTCCACAACGAAGCCATGTTGAACGATTCGTAAACCTGGCCTTGGTTGATCGCGCCATCGCCGAAATACGCCATGCACACGCCGCCATCTTTTTTATATTTGTGGCCGAAGGCGAGCCCGGTGCCGATCGGCACCTGGGCCCCGACGATGCCATGCCCGCCGAAGAAATTCTTCTCGCGCGAGAACATATGCATCGAGCCGCCCTTGCCCTTGGAATAGCCCCCGGCGCGCCCGGTCAGTTCCGCCATTACCCCCTTGGGGTCCATGGCGCAGGCCAGCATGTGACCGTGATCGCGGTAGCTGGTGATGACCGTATCCTGAGGCTTGGCCGCAGCCTGCATGCCGACGACGACGGCTTCCTGGCCGATATATAGGTGGCAAAAGCCGCCGATCAGCCCCATGCCGTACAATTGACCGGCCTTTTCCTCGAAACGGCGGATTTTCAACATCTCGCGGTAATAATGCAGCAATTGCTCGGGGCTCGCCTGCGGCGTGGAGGCCACGGCGCGGGTGCGCGCGGGCTTGCGCACGGCGGCTTTGGCCGCGCTGCGCGGCGCGGGTTTAGGCTTGGCTGGTTTCGTCATGGATCGAGGATCCTCCCAAGATTTCAATTAGACATTTCAATTAGACTATGTCGTGAGGGGAAAACATGCAGAAAAAAACAGTCCCCCCTTTGGCGTCGCCGTCTTATTTTCCTGCGATCGAGATCCCGTTTTGCGCGGAAAACTTCGGTTTTGCGCAAACGACACCGGCGCCGCATGATCATGGCGCTCGCTCAAGCTCTGGCGTGAATCAAATCATACCCGCTGCGTCCCCATAAAACAAGCACACTTGATTATGTCAACATATTGAAATACAACGTATTTTTAGAATTAACCTTAATCAGGTTGACAACAAGAAGCGTGAATTTTTAATTTAAAGTCCGGCCCTTAAATCGGTGAATATTCTCCCAGCGCCCGCACGCCTCCTCGCGCGGGCGTTATCTCCGCAACCAGGAAAACGCCTGCCTGAGATAGGCTTCACCATCCTTCTTCTGCCATTGGCCGTGCGCCATAATGACTCTCTTGGGCCGCCACGCGACAACTTTATCAAGCGCCGCCCTCGCGGATTTGCGGTCGATCCAAGACAGGCGCCACTCCAGGGGGGCGTAGCCATAACCCTCGACGCAACGCCACAACCGGGCGATCACGGTGCGCCACCCGCCCCAGTATTCATGCAAAAACGCCGCCGAGAAGTTTTCGCTTAAATCCCCGATAATCGCGGTTTTCGAAGCCTTGTGAAAAAAAACCACCTCATCCATGAAGGGTGAGCCGCGGAACCAGGCCTGGTCGATTTCGCCCCGCCATGACGATGGCGGGGTGTCCGTCAGGGGATCCCCGAAGGCAAGGTCCTTGCGCTTGCGTTGCAAAGACGCCAAACCCCAGAGCGCGGCCCGGGGAAAGACCGCCTTCCATGCGCCAAGATAAAGATGATGCAGTTTATTGGGACTGACGAGATGGGCGACCTCCCCCAGCGCCGATATTTCCGCCTGCAACGCCTCGGTCAGGCGAACCGGCGACCATACCCAAAGCGTCCCATCGGACAGGCGCGCGATCACGCTCCGGGTGGGATAGGGGAAACCGTAAAAATCGACAACTTCCCCCTCGGCAATCCACAGGGGGTCGTCAACGCGTTCGAGAACCGTCATCCTTATCGCACTTTCAGTTTTTCGGAACGCCGCCGCCGCCGACGTCCCCTGCATTTCCCAGCTTAGGGTCAGGACCTATTCATCTGAAGCGCCTGGCGGAGATGAATTTAAGTGTGGGTTAGACGGAAAATCCGCCGCAATGGCCCTCATTACAAGGATTTTCCAACGACATCCGTGCTTAAATTCATCACGTCCCGCTGGGATTTGTGAAAAATGCCCCAGGAACGTCGTCGAAGACTTTTGAAAGTGAACGGCACTTCCGGCAAGTCTTCTCCTGGACCTGTGACATTTTTCACAAACCAGACGCATCAGATGAAGAGGTCCTGACCCTAGCCACATCGACCTTCCGAAAAAAAACGCTCAACGCGTGAAAAATGTGTAGCGTACTCTCGTGAAAAAATAAAGGCGCCTGACCTCCTCGGAGGAATGTCCCAAGGATGGCCCCGGCGGACGGGGCGCATGAGCGTGGAAAAATGTGTTCCTAAAAGAACGGTCCCATCAGGCCGGTCCACGGCATGTTCTTTCGACTCGGGCGATATGAAGGGTAAAATCCTCGTACCATCCCGCCCTGCCACGGCGTTGCGCATCGAGATGTTCGGCGTTTTCTTTCCAGTTGTCGATCGCCCTCGCATCGCGCCAATAGGAGACTGTGATCCCCAGACCGGCGGCGTCGCGCACGCTGTCCATGCCCAGGAAACCGGGCATGTTTTGAGCCAATTCGACCATCCGTGCGGCCGTGGTCGCATAACCGTCATCCTCGCCGTCCCGCGCCCGCCGGGGGCGCGTGCTGACAAAAACAACGGCATAGTAAGGGGGGACAGGGGGTGGAGTCGGACGCGTTCGCGCCGGTTCTAAATTCTCTTTTGCGTTCATGCGAAGCCCCCATGGCGGCGAGAGAGGGAAGCGCCCCCCTCAACATCCCCTTCGTGGCAAAATAAAGATTCCAGAACAGCCTCAGGGATTGCCCTTGAACATGATCACCTTTTCATCGGCCCGACCGTAGTTCAGCATCAGGCGGACGCGCTCATCCAGCATGTCGGGGTCCAGGGTCCCCGGGGACAGCAACTTGACCCTATGGGCGAGCGCCAAGCGCTCGCCGTGAACTTGGGCGTAAGCCACTTTCGCCGCGGCGACCTCTTTTTGAAGTTTGCGCAACGCGAAATAGCCGCGATCGCCCTGAACGATATGATAGCCGAAATACGCCACCATACAGACGCCCAAAACCGGCCCTATGATATGGTGCGCCCGCGCGCGGATTTCGGCAAACAAGCTCATATTTAGAACGACCGTTCCATTTTACGAATCAAACGGCTCGATTCCCCAGAATCGAGCCTGTATTGAGACCTTGAGTCCAGATTCTTCTGTTTGTCATCCTAGCGGGGAATCGTTAATAAATTGTTTTCACGCTACAAAAACATGCATCAAAAAAGAGGCCGCGACACGATGGTCGCGGCCTCTAAACACCTAACGTCTAAATTGTCCCTATTCCCCCGGCATCAACGCAAGATCGACCGCCCCGCATAGGTGGCGACGGGGCGAAGCTCTTCTTCGATGCGCATCAATTGATTGTATTTGGCGAGGCGATCGGAACGCGACAACGAGCCGGTTTTAATCTGTCCGGCGTTCACGGCGACGGCGAAATCTGCGAGGGTCGTGTCCTCGGTTTCCCCGGAACGGTGTGAAATCACCGTCGTAAACGCCGCCCGATGCGCCATTTCGACGGTCTGCAGCGTTTCCGACAGGGTGCCGATTTGATTGAGCTTGATCAAAATGGAATTGGCGCTTTTCTCGTCGATGCCCCGTTGCAGGCGCGTGGGGTTGGTGACGAAAATATCATCCCCGACGATCTGAACCTTATCCCCCAGAGCAGCGTTCATCGCCTTCCAGCCTTCCCAGTCGTCTTCCGCCATGCCGTCCTCGATTGAAAAAATCGGGTAGCGTGCGGCAAGATCGCCCAAGTAGGCCACCATGTCGTCGGCGTTCAGTGTCTTACCTTCGCCGGAGAGAACGTATTTTCCGTCCTTATAAAACTCGCTGGCCGCCGCATCGAGGGCGAGCATGACGTCCTCGCCCGGGCGGTACCCCGCCACTTCGATCGCCTTGGTGATGAAGTCGAGCGCCTCGACCGTGCCCGACACCGCGGGGGCAAAACCGCCTTCGTCGCCGACGGCCGTGTTATGGCCGGCGTCGGACAGGGCTTTTTTGAGGGCGTGAAAAACTTCCGAGCCCATACGCACGGCGTCGGCCATGGTGTCCGCGCCGACCGGCAAAATCATGAATTCCTGAAAGTCGATCGGATTGTTGGCATGTTCGCCGCCGTTGATGATGTTCATCATCGGCACCGGCATGACATGCGCCTGCGGCCCCCCCAAATACGCGTATAGAGGCAAGCCCGCCTCATCCGCCGCCGCCTTGGCGCAGGCCAAGCTGACGCCCAAAATGGCGTTGGCGCCCAAACGCGATTTATTTTCGGTGCCGTCCAAAGTACACATCGTGCGATCGATCAAAAGCTGATCTTCGCAATCCATGCCGGACAGGGCGTCGAAAATTTCACCGTTCACCGATTCGCAAGCCGACAGAACGCCCTTTCCGAAAAAGCGGTTTTTGTTGTTATCGCGCAGCTCGACGGCTTCGTGCTTCCCCGTGGACGCCCCCGACGGCACCCCCGCGCGCCCCATCACCCCAGTTTCCAAAACAACATCGACTTCGACCGTCGGATTGCCCCGACTGTCCAGAATTTCACGGGCGTGGATATCGATAATGGCGGTCATATTGGGAAAATCCTTAAGTTGGCCGGAAAAGATCGTATCGATCTGAAATGACGGTGCATTCCCCAACGGCTCGGCCCGACATGGCTGGGCCGTCGTTCGGGGCCTGTCAAAGACAGTGATTAAGGAGATACACCGCCTTGACGGTACGATCAAGTGCCTGAAACGCTCAGATTTTGACGGGATTCGCTTTAGCCACCGCGTCAAATGCCTGCAAGGTTGCAATCAGCCCCGCCATCTCAGCCAAGGGGATCATATTGGGGCCGTCGCTGGGGGCTCGATCCGGGTCCTGATGGGTTTCGATGAAGACCCCGGCGACGCCGACGGCGACAGCAGCGCGCGCCAGAACCGGGGCGAATTCGCGCTGCCCGCCCGACGACGCGCCCTGCCCGCCCGGCTGCTGTATGGAATGGGTGGCGTCGAAAATGATCGGATAGCCGGTGTCACGCGCCATCGTCGGCAATCCGCGCATATCGGTGACCAGTGTATTGTAGCCGAAGCTGGTGCCCCGCTCCGTCACCAACACCGACGTATTGCCGCTTTCGGTGATCTTAGCGACCACATTTTTCATATCCCAGGGCGCCAAAAATTGCCCTTTTTTAACATTGACGACCACGCCGGTGCGCGCCGCGGCGATCAGAAGGTCGGTTTGCCGACACAGAAAAGCGGGAATTTGCAAAACATCGACGACCTCGGCCACCGGGGCGCATTGGGAAACCTCGTGGACATCGGTAAGAACGGGAAGACCCAAGGTTTCACGGATTTCGGCGAAAACATCGAGCGCTTTACTCATGCCCAGGCCCCGCTGTGCTTTCAGCGAGGTCCTATTGGCCTTGTCGAACGACGTCTTGAAAACCAATCCGATCGACAATTTTTCGCAAATATCCTTGAGCGCGCCTGCGATCTCTAGGGCATGGGCGCGGCTTTCCATCTGGCACGGCCCGGCGATCACGGCGATCGGAAGGTCATTGCCGAAAGTCACGCCGCCGGCCCGAACGCGGCGCATCGCGCCATCCATCGTCTTATCCGCCATAAAAAGCCCCGTTTCCCGGAATTACACCAATCTCGATTGTTGCACGGCCGCACCGATGAAAGAGACGAACAAGGGGTGCGGCTCGAACGGGCGGGACTTCAATTCGGGATGGAATTGCACCGCAATGTACCAAGAATGATCGGGAAGCTCGACGATCTCGGGCAGAACGCCGTCCGGCGACATCCCCGAAAACACCATTCCCGCCGCCTCCAGGCGTTCCTTATACGCCGTATTGACCTCATAGCGGTGGCGGTGACGCTCACTGATATGATCTTGCCCGTAAATTTCGCGCACCTTCGATCCAGGCGTAAGCACGCAAGGATAAGCCCCCAGGCGCATGGTGCCGCCCAAATTTCCATCCGAGGCGCGTTTTTCGATGTCTTCGCCCTTGGCCCACTCGGTCATCAGGCCGACCACCGGCTCGCCCGGTGTTCCAAATTCACTAGAACCGGCCCCCGCGATCCCCGAACGATGACGCGCGGCCTCGATCACCGCCATCTGCATGCCTAGGCAAATCCCGAAATAGGGAATTTGGCGTTCACGGGCGAACCGCGCGGCGGCGATTTTGCCTTCCGTCCCCCGTTCGCCGAAGCCTCCCGGCACCAAGATACCGTGGACGCTTTCGAGATGTTTGATGACGTCCTCGCGTTCGAAAATCTCGGCGTCAATCCAGTTCAACCTGACCTTGACATTGTTGGCGATACCGCCGTGGGTCAGCGCCTCGGATAACGACTTATAGGCGTCGAGGAGACCCGTATACTTCCCAACCACCGCGATCGTCACCTCCCCTTCAGGGTGGGTCGCGCGATCGACGATGTCCTGCCAACGAGAAAAGTCGGGCTCGGGCGTGGTCAATCCGAAATGACGGCAGACTTGCGCGTCCAAGCCTTGCTCGTGATAGCTGATCGGCACCCGATAAATGCTGTCCACGTCGAGCGCCGGGATTACGGCGTCGGGGCGCACGTTACAAAACAGTGCGATCTTGCGCCGCTCGGATTGCGGAATTTCCCGTTCGGCGCGGCACAACAAGATGTCGGGCTGAATCCCGACCGACAGCAGCTCCTTGACCGAGTGCTGGGTCGGCTTGGTTTTCAGTTCGCCCGCCGTCGCGATCCAGGGCAACAGCGTCAGGTGCAGATACATCACCTGTTCACGGCCCAGTTCGTTGCCGAGTTGGCGAATGGCTTCCAGGAAAGGCGTCCCCTCGATATCGCCGACCGTGCCGCCGATCTCGCAGAGAACGAAGTCCTCATCTTCAATATTGCCGAGGACAAATTCCTTGATCGCATCGGTGATGTGAGGAATGACCTGAATGGTCGCCCCCAAATAATCGCCCCGCCGTTCCTTGGCGATAACGTCGGAATAAATGCGCCCCGTCGTCACGTTGTCGCTCTGGCGCGAAGAAACGCAGGTAAACCGTTCATAGTGCCCCAGATCCAGGTCGGTTTCCGCGCCGTCGTCGGTGACATAGACCTCACCGTGTTGGTAGGGGCTCATGGTCCCCGGATCGACGTTAATATAGGGGTCGAGCTTACGCAGGCGGACCTTAAAGCCCCGCGCCTGCAAAGCCGCGCCGAGGGCGGCGGAGGCCAGCCCCTTACCCAGTGAGGAAACCACGCCGCCGGTGATGAAAATAAATCGCGTCATGGACCCACACTATACATCAAGAAATTCGTCATACGCACCATCAAACATAGAAACAAAACGTGCGGAGGCGTGACAGCGCGCGATACGCCCCTGTCGATAGCGAACAACCTCCTGGCTATAAAAACTTATTTTGCGAGAGGAACGGTCGGTCCCGCGGGTTTCGCCGGCGCCTTGTCGGTGGTTCCCGTGGGCGTGGCGGGGGCCGATGTTCCCGCCGGCGTATCGAGAATCGACCGGCTGACTTTTCCTTGGTTACCCAAAATCGCCAACGTCAAGCTGCTGATCATAAATGCCGCGGCCAAAATCGCGGTCGTCCGGGTCAGCAGGTTCGCGGTCGCCCGACTGGTCATAAAGCCGCCCATGCCGCCGCCGCCGCCCCCGCCGCCGCCCATGCCGAGGCCGCCGCCCTCACTTTTCTGCAAAAGAACAATGCCCACCAATGCAATAGAGATCAGCAGGTGGATAACCAGGAGAACCGTCAACATATTTTTGTCACCACAATCAGCACAAGCCCAATCAGCACAAGAGGAGGACGAACACACGTTCGCCCTCGCGCCGAAAAAATCCGTTGCGTGTTTTTAGTCCCTCGGGACCGATAAGGCTAGAGACAACTTTCGCCGATCGCCCAAAAATCTTCCGATTTCAAGCTGGCCCCCCCGATCAGCCCTCCATCGACATCGGCAAGCCCCAGCAATTCCCGGGCATTGCCCGGCTTCATCGAGCCGCCGTAAAGAATTCGCATGCCTCCGGCGATGTCCGCGCCGAGCTTTTTGGCGATCTCGGCACGAATAAAGGCGTGAACTTCCTGCACCTCGTCGGCGCTGGGCGTGCGCCCGGTGCCGATCGCCCACACCGGCTCGTAGGCGACCACGGTATTGGCCGCCGTCGCGCCGTCGGGCAGCGAGCCCGCGACCTGGCGCGCGTTGACGTCGAGGGTCTGGCCGCGGTCGCGTTCCTGTTCGGTCTCGCCGATGCAGATCACCGCCATCAGTCCCGCCCCATGGGCGGCCTCGGCCTTGGCCTTGACCTGGGCGTCGCTTTCGCCGTGATCGGTACGCCGCTCCGAGTGGCCGACGATCACCGCCGCGCAACCGGCGTCCTTCAGCATCGCGGCGCTGATATCCCCGGTGTGCGCGCCACTGACCTGGGCGTGACAATCTTGCCCGCCAAGAAGGATTGCCGAGCCCGACAGGGTTTCGCCGACCCGGGACAACAGCGTGAACGGCGGGCAGACCAGCATCTCAAACGGTTGTGGCGCGGCTTTCATGCGCGCCGCCAAGGCCCCCGCCAGTTCGCCGCCATCGGCGCCGAGCCCGTTCATCTTCCAGTTTCCCGCTATCAAAATGCGCCGTTCAGCATTCATGTTCTTGGGTCCTCACCTGTTGAAATGCGTCGATCCCTTGTTTGCGAATCTCGGATCGTTCGCCGTCATATTTTCGCCTTGCGCCCACACCACTAATTCGGCGCCGCGACGCCACGCCCTAGTATTAGGTGGACTTCTAGCATAGGAAAAAGACCCGCTCCATACCCCTAAGGGTGGGCGAAAAAAGAGAACGGGGTGGAACCTTGCACGAAAAAACCAATTACGCTTTCGCTGTTGCGAGCAAACTCGAGCGCTTCTATGATGCGCCGGTTCCGGCGATAAGACGTCACGACAAAGGCGACCGCCGCCCTCCGGGCGCGCCGCCGGCGCAGCCCCGTTGACCAAGGCCCCTTGCGGCCGAACGAGATTTGAAAGCGAACCCCATGCTCGAAGCCATCCGTAAACATTCCACCGGAATCGTTGTTAAGATCTTGCTCGTCCTTCTGGTCTTGAGTTTCGCCGCATGGGGCGTCGGTGACATGTTCAAGGGGGGCGGCGTCAGCGATACGGTGGCCACGATCGGCGACGCGAAGATTACGGTGCAGCAATTCGGTGCCGAACTGAACCGCGAAGTGGATCGCCTGCGTCCCATGTTCGGGGGAAATTTCTCGCTGCAAAAAGCGCGCGATATGGGCATCGCCGACAACGTTCTCAACAACATGATCGTGCGTAAACAGGTGGCTCTCGCCGCCGCCGATTTGGGCCTGAAGATCGACGATAACGTCATTCGCAGTTCCATTCGTCAAAATCCCGAGTTTTTCAACAAGGTCGGAAAATTCGACCGCTTCAAATTTGAACAGGTCCTGCAGCAAAACGGATTGACGGAAAGCGCCTACGTCGAGCGTGTGCGCAGCGGCCTCGCCTTGGCCATCTATCTCGACGCCCTGCGTTCGGGCGTCGAAGCCCCCTCGCCCCTGATTTCGGTGCTGTTTAAATATCGCAACGAACGCCGGGTGCTCGACGTCGCCCGCTTCGAGGATGGCGCGCAAAAGAATATTCCCGCTCCCGATGCCGCGACGCTTGCCGCCTATCACAAGAAAAACGCCGCAAAATACATGTCGCCCGAATACCGCGCCGTGGGTATGATCGTCATTAGCGCCAACGATTTGGCAGGCGATATCGCCGTCAATGAAAAACAGATCAAGGCGGCTTACGATTCGCGCGCCGACGAATTTATCTCGCCGGAAAAACGCACCATCCAGCAGATATTGTTCCCCTCGGAAAAAGAAGCCCAAAAGGCCCGGGCTCAAATCGTCTCCGGCAAGGATTTCGCCGCCGTCGCCAAGGCCATGACCGGGGCCGACGCCAAAACCATCACCTTGGGCACATTCACGCGCTCTCAGATATTGCCAAGCCTCGCCACCGTGACGTTTTCATTGAAAAAAAATACCGTCAGCCAGCCGGTGAAAAGCCCCCTGGGGTGGCACCTGTTGCGCGTCACCGCGATCCAGCCCGGTGTTCAACGCCCCTTGTCCGCCGTCAGGGATAAAGTTATCGCCGACGTCAAGCACGAAAAAGCGCTCGACCTGATGTTCAAGGTTTCCAACAAATTGGACGACGCCTTGGCCGGTGGCGCCACCCTGCAGGAAGCGGCCAAGGATAACGCCCTCACCTATCGCGCCATCTCGTCCATCGACCGCCGGGGGATGGACGCCAGCGGCAAGCCTGTGGCGAACCTGCCCCAGGACCCGAAATTCCTGAAAACGGTTTTCGCCACCAACCAAGGACAGGACAGCTCCTTGGTTGAGACCAAGGACGGCTATTTCGTCGTCCACGTTCAAACCGTGACCCCGCCCGCGTTAATTCCCCTGGACAAAGTGAAAGATCGGGTCGCCGCCGACTGGAAGGCGGAGCAACAAACCGAAATCGCCCGGAAAAAAGCCGCGGCATTATTGAAAAAAGTTCAATCCGACGCCACGAACGAAAGCCATTTCCCGTCGATGGCCAAAGCCGCCGGGGCAAGCGTCGTAACCTCGCCCGCGATCCGCCGCGACGGTGATGGCGATACCCTGAATTTACCCAAAAAGCTTCTCGCCGAGGTCTTCAAGGACAAACAAGGCGGCCTCGCCATGGCGAGCGCACCCGGCGTTTCCCTGGTGGCGCGCGTACGCACGGTCGAACCCGCCGATCCTGCCCTTGCCGGCGTCATGGACGCCGAAATCAAGAAGAAGTTGGCCGCGAACATGGCCGGCGATCTGTTGGAGCAAATCGCCGCGGCGATGCATGTGCGTTACCCCTCGACGATCGATCGCGCCGCGTTCGATCGCGTCTTTTAATTCGGCGCATCGGACCATGGACGTCACCCCCGAATTCCGCCCTTTCGAGCAGACCTACGCCAAGGGGTCGCCACAAGTTGTCTGGACCACCTTAATCGCCGACATGGAAACCCCCGTTTCGGCGATGCTGAAACTGTCACGGGGCGAACCGGGAAGTTTTCTGTTCGAATCGGTCGAGGGCGGCGCGATCCGGGGACGGTACTCGTTCATCGGCCTGCGCCCCGACACCATTTGGCGGTGCTTCGGCGACCGCGCCGAGATCAATACCGATCCGCTACGCGATCCCGACGCCTTCAACCCTTGTCCGATCGCCGAGACGCAAGGCGCCATACAATCGCTGCGCGCCCTTTTGGCCGCCTCGCGGATCGATCTGCCCGATGACTTGCCGCCGATGTCCGCCGGATTGGTCGGCTATATGTCCTACGACACCGTACGACTTAGGGAAAACCTGCCCGACGGCAACCCCGACGTCATCGGCGTTCCCGATGGATTGTTCGTCCGCCCCACGGTCGTCGCAGTGTTCGATTCGGTATCCGATATCCTGAGTATCGTCACCCCGGTGCGCCCCCGGGACGGTGTTGACGCCCAAACCGCCTATGACGAAGCCCAAGACCGTCTCGCCCGCGCGGTCGGCGATTTCGAGCGTAGCCTGCCGCCCCAGCAACCCCCGGGTGAGCCGGACAGCACCTTCGACGCCGAAGAGCCGCAGTCCAACATGACGCGCTCTTTTTTCCACGACATGGTCGAACGGGCGAAGGAATACATCCTCGCGGGCGATATTTTTCAGGTTGTTCTTTCGCAACGTTTCCGGCTGCCCTTCAAATTACCCCCGTTCGCTTTTTACCGGGCGTTACGCAGGATCAACCCCTCGCCATTTTTGTTTTTCCTCGATTTCGGCGATTTTTCGGTAATCGGATCCAGCCCGGAAATTTTAGTCCGGGTTCGTGAAGGTAAAGTCACCGTTCGTCCCATCGCGGGCACCCGCCCACGCGGGCAGACCCACGAAGAGGACGCCCGTTTGGAGCGCGAACTTCTCGCCGACCCTAAGGAACTTTCCGAACACCTCATGCTGCTGGATCTCGGACGCAACGATGTCGGGCGCGTCGCCCAAATCGGCTCCGTCACCGTCACCGAGGAAATGATCGTCGAGCGCTATTCCCACGTCATGCATATCGTATCCAACGTCGAAGGGTCCCTGGACGAGCGCTTCGACGCCCTGGACGCCCTGTTCGCGGGCTTTCCCGCAGGCACCGTCTCGGGCGCGCCCAAGGTCCGCGCAATGCAGATTATCGACGAATTGGAGCCGGAAAAACGTGGGATTTACGCCGGGTGTATCGGCTATTTCGGAGCCAACGGCGACATGGACACTTGCATCGCCCTAAGGACTGCGGTCCATAAAAACGAAACCCTATACATCCAGGCCGGCGGCGGCGTCGTCGCCGATTCCAGCCCGGAAGGCGAGTATCAGGAAAGCCGTAACAAGGCACGCGCCCTGCTGCGCGCCGCCGAAGAAGCCATCAGGTTCGCCTCGAAACGCAACTGAGCACGACGCGCTCAGGAGGGCGTTACGCCGCGCCCGCGTATTCGAACCCGGCGTCGGCGACCGCTTGTTTAATCGCGTTCTCGGGGGCCGCGCCCGTGACGGTGACGGTTTTGGCGTCTAAATCAACCTCCACCGTGACGTCCGGAGCGACATTTTGAATTGCGTTGGTCACCGATTTGGCGCATCCGCCGCAGGTCATGCCTAAAACTTTATAGGTCGTGCTCATAGGTATTCTCCGTTCGAAGAGGAAATGTCAAACTGGACGAGTAGGTTAAACCTTCCAGTCCTGGGAAGGTCAATGATAATCTCATCGCAGTGCCGATAAGGCCCGGGTTTTTAACGACGCGATACCCGCGCCACATCGGGCAACGGCTTGAGGGCGTACATTTTTTCGATCACCGCGCTTAGGGGAACGACATCGACCCCCAAATCGACCGCCGTGGGCAACCAAGCCTTCAGCGCCGCAATCGTCCCGTCCCGGGGGTGGCCGATGGCTATGGCCGCCCCTTTATGACGAGCCACGCGCACCAACGCCGCCAGCTGCTTCAAGATGGCGTCTTTCGCGTTGACGTTGTCGAGGAAAATGTTGCGTTCGACCACCGTAACGCCCAGCTCGTGGGCGATTTGCGCGCCGACGGTCTTATTTGTGGTGCGGGAATCGAGAAAAATCAAGCCGCGTTTTTTCAATTCCTCCATGACGACGCGCATGCCCGTCGCATCGGCGGTAAATTTGCTGCCCATGTGATTGTTAATACCGATATAGGTGGAAAAACGGTTCAGCCCCCAATCCAGGCGGCTGCGGATTTCCGTGTCGCTCTCTCCCGTCAGCAGGACATTTGGGCCGGGATCGACGGCATGACTGCCGGGTTCCATGGAGACATGCAGCATCAACTCATGCCCGGCCGCCCGGGCCGCCGCCGTTTGTTTCTTGATATTGGGGGCGTATGTCAAATACGACAGGGTCAGTGGGGCCGGCATGGCGACCATTTTCAACGACCGTTTATGGTCCACCCCCATGTCGTCGATGACGATGGCGACCAAAGGGCGTCCGCTGGGCGCGCCGCGCGCCATGGCGTAACGCCGCCATGGGGCTTTGACGGGCGCCGCCGGGGGCATGGCGCCCCCCGGCGCGCCGAGGGGCGAACCGGTGGGCGGCGCATTTGCGATTCCCGGCGTGGGAATTGCGGGAATGTCGTGGCTGGGCATATAGGTTTCTTGGGGCAGCGGTTCCTCGTAAGGACGGCTACTCCCCCGCGCGCCTGTCGGTCCTGCCTCATCGGGGAAAATCGGTGTGTCGGGACGAACCACCATTTTCGGAGGCACGGCGTTTTTCGTAAACCATGCCGACGGCGGCGCGGGTATCTTGTCCACCTTGGAAGGTCCCGCCATTTGAAGGGGGGCGGCGTGTTCACCCCAATAATAGCCCATCGCCACGGCCCCGACGAGCACGACGGCGGCGACCACCACCACGGAGGTGCGGTTTTTAAAGGCGTTCATCACCCTTCCCAAGGGGACCCTGGCCCGCCCGGGCGAGCGGTTGACGTCACGCTTTCGAGGTTTGTTCATGACGAAGAGCTAACCCACCGCGCCGCCCGCGTCAATGGCGATCGCGCCGGCGACTTTCTTGTTTCATGAACTCATTTTTCCCGACCTTTCCCGGCCAACCCGTCCAAGATCGGACAATTGGGACGGTCGTCACCGTGGCAACTTTCGGTCAGGTGACGCAAAGTCTCGCGGATCGACTTTAGTTCCTCGATCCGGGTTTCGACCTCCTGAATATGCTTGAGAGCCAGCGCCTTGACGTCGGCGCTGGCGCGCCGGCGGTCGTTCCACAATTCAAGCAAATTGCCGACATCCTTGACCGAAAACCCCAGCCGCCGCGCGCGCTGGATAAAACGCAGCCGCTGCACGTCGGCGCGGTCATAATCACGATAGCCGTTTTCGGCCCGCTCCGCCTCGGGAATAAGTCCGATGCTTTCGTAATAGCGGATCGTTTTGGCGGGAACGCCCGATTTTTGCGCTACGTTGGAGATGTTCATAACATGCCTCCTCGCCTTACAATTTCGCCTTCCAGCGTTTCAACATCAACGAACTGCTAACCACAGAGACGCTGCTCATCGCCATCGCCGCACCCGCCACCACGGGGTTAAGCAACCCACTGGCCGCCAACGGGAGGGCGATCACATTGTATATGAAGGCCCAAAATAAATTCTGGCGAATCTTCTTGTACGTCGCCCCGGAAATATCCAAGGCGTCGGCGATCAGAGCGGGGCGCGAACGCATCAGCGTAACGCCCGCCGCATGCATGGCGACATCGGTCCCACCGCCCATGGCGATGCCGACATCGGCCGCCGCCAAAGCCGGCGCGTCATTGACGCCGTCGCCGACCATGGCGACCGTGGCCCCGCCATCTTTCAGACGGACGATCTCCCGCGCCTTGTCTTCGGGCAAGACTTCGGCGAGCACCCGGTCGATCTCCAGGGCATCGCCGACAACCTTGGCCGCACGGGCGTTATCGCCGGTCAACATGACGCTTTTCACCCCACGTTTTTTTAACCGGTCTATGGCGTGGGCCGCGTCGTCCTTGATCGCGTCGCCCGCGGCGATTATCCCCAAAATACGTGGGTTATCGCCTAACTCGGCCACCCACATCACCGTGTTTCCCTTATTTTCAAGGGCCGCCGCCTGCGCTTCTTGGGCGCCGGGATCGAGCGCATTGTCCTTCATTAGGCGACGATTGCCGATAATCAGCGCCCGCCCATCGACACGCGCCTGAAGTCCTCGCCCACCCAACGCCTTGAAATCTTCGGGCGCGCTTAACGTAAGGTTGTCATCCTTGGCCCGCGCCAGGATCGCCTTAGCTAAAGGGTGTTCGCTACCTTGCTGGGCGGAAGCCGCGATGCGCAGAACGTTCTCGGCATCGCCATCGACCGAGACGACGTCGCTTATGGTGGGACGCCCCATGGTCAAGGTGCCCGTTTTATCGAACACGACCGTATCCACGTGATGAGCAATTTCCAGAGATTCGGCATCCTTGATCAAGATACCGTGACGCGCCGCGGTTCCGGTGCCCACCATAATCGCCGTCGGCGTGGCGAGGCCCAAGGCGCACGGGCAAGCAATGACCAGAACGGCGACGGCGTTGATAATCGCGCCTTCAATCCCGATGCCGCCATAGGTCCAACCCGCGAAGGTCCCCATCGCGATCACGATTACCGCCGGAACAAAAATCGCGGAGATGCGATCGACCAGATGCTGCACCGGCGCTTTGCTGGCTTGGGCGTTTTGGATCAGCTTGATGATCTTAGACAAGCTGGAATCGGCGCCCACCGTCGTGGCGCGGACCTTGACCAAACCATCGCCATTAATCGCCCCTCCAGTGACGGTTTCGCCGACATTACGAGAAACGGGAACGCTTTCGCCGGTGAGCAGGGATTCGTCGAAACTCGACATGCCTTGGATAATGACACCATCGACGGCGACCCGTTCGCCCGGACGGATCACGACGATATCGCCCGACGTCACCTGCGAAGCGGGAACTTCAACCTCAACGCCGTCGGCGCCAATGAGGCGCGCGGTGTCGGGACGCAGGCGCATTAAAGCCCGAATCGCTCCCGTGGTTCCGCGTTTAGCGCGGGCTTCAAGATACTTACCGAACAAAATCAGGGTAATGACCGCCGCCGAGGCTTCAAAATATAGATGCCCCGCACCCCCGTCCGGCTTGGTGAAAACGTACCAAACGCTGAGACCCCACGCCGCCATGGTGCCCATCACCACCAGGACATCCATATTTCCCGTAAAGGCGCGAACCGCCGCCCAGGCGGGGCGATAGAAACGTGCGCCCGCACCGAATTGAACGATTGTGGCCAACAAGAATTGCGCCAGCGGCGGCAAGGCGAAATCAACGCCGGCCAAATGGCCGAACATGGGAACGACCAAGGGAAGCGAGAGCAGCGCAGAAGCGCTCAAGACATAAAGATCGCGCCGAGCCCGCGCCGCCGCCTCGGCGTCTTCCTCGGCGAAGCGGGCCTCGTTGTCCTCGACAACCTTGGCGCCATACCCGGCTTTAACCACCGCGCCGATCAAATCGACGACCCTCGGCCCTCCTGGCGCAACCTCCATGGTGGCGCGTTCCGTCGATAGATTGACGACGGCGCTATCAACACCTTCGAGGGCGTTCAAGACCTTTTCTATTCGGTTCGAGCACGACGCGCACGTCATCCCCGAGATCGACAATTCAACCTTGCGCGCGGGAACGCTGTAGCCCGCCTTCACGATAGCCGCCGCCAGATCGGCGCGGCTGACTTTTTCACTGTCGAAGGAAATGTCCGCCTGCTCGCTCGCCAAATTAACGTTGGCGACGCCGACCCCATCCATTTTTCCTAGGACGGTTTCGATCCGGGCCGAACATGAGGCGCAAGTCATCCCCCGTATCGGCATGACGATGCGGTCCTCGGCCACCGGATTGACGTATAGCGCCCCTTCCCGCCGATCGTTCTCCGTTTGGTTTTGTTTTTTCATTTTTTCCGTCGTCGCTTGCGTTTTTTCCGTCGTCGCTTGCGAATGTGACATGGCGCGGACTCCAACATTCCAGTTAACTGGAAACATATATGTTCTTTCCAGCCGCTGGAAGGTCAAGCTTTCATTCAAAACAAATGCGCATGGGCAAAACAAATGCGCGTGGGCCGTTAATATTTTTTACCCGACGAAGCGCACCGACGCCTTGACGCTTGCTCGACCGCCCTGCATTCTGTGGACCTTCGACGGTCGGTTTCGCCCCGTCGTTCCCTCGTTTTGCATTTCAATGCACAGATGTACTTGATTGATATGTTTCTTCTTATCGATAACTACGACAGCTTTACCTACAACCTGCTTCACTATCTAGGGGAGCTGGGAGCCAATGTCGTCGTCAAACGCAACGACGCCTTGAGCGCCGAAGAAGCCCTCGCCCTGCGCCCTCAAGGCGTCGTCATATCGCCGGGTCCGTGCGATCCCGACCGGGCGGGCATCTGTCTGGATTTGATCGCCAAGGCCCCCGCGGACCTAGCGATTCTTGGCGTTTGCCTGGGCCATCAGTGCATCGGCCAGCATTCCGGCGCCATCGTGGTCCGCGCGCCGCAACCGATGCACGGTAAAATCAGCGCCATCACACACACCGGTCAAGGGATCTTCGCCGGCATCGAAAGCCCGTTTAACGCCACGCGTTACCATTCGCTGACCCTGGCGCGGGAAAATTTTCCCGACACCCTGTCCATCACCGCCCAAAGTGACGACGGCGTCATCCAAGGCATCCAACACAAGACCCGCCCCCTATTCGGGGTTCAGTTTCATCCCGAAAGCATACGCTCACAACATGGCCATACCCTCTTGAAAAATTTTATGGATTTGACCCGACACACAAAGGCTGCGGCATGACAGACCCGAAAACCGAACTGAAGCCAATCCTTTCCATCGTGGCCACCGGCGCGGCCCTAAGCGAGGACGAGGCCGAAAAGGCGTTCGAGATTATCATGTCCGGCGGCGCGACCCCGGCGCAACTGGGGGCTTTTTTGATGGCTCTTCGGGTGCGCGGAGAAACCGTTGACGAAATTACCGGCGCGGTGAAAATCATGCGCGCCAAGATGCTGCCGATCAAGGCGCCGCCCGGCGCCATCGACATCGTCGGCACCGGGGGCGACGCCTCGGGGACCTATAATATTTCCACCGGAGCGGCCATCGTCACCGCCGCGTGCGGCGTGCCGGTGGCCAAGCACGGAAATCGGGCGTTATCTTCCAAATGCGGCACCGCCGATGTGCTCACCACGTTGGGGGTCAAAATCGACGCCGATCTGGAATTGGTCACACGCTCGATCTGGGAAACAAACCTGGGTTTCCTGATGGCGACCAGTCATCATCGGGCGATGCGCCATGTCGGTCCGACTCGGGTCGAACTGGGCATTCGGTCCATTTTCAACATTCTAGGCCCCCTATCCAATCCCGCCGGGGTCAAGCGTCAATTATCGGGGGCTTTTTCTCGCCAGTGGATCGAACCGATGGCGCGCACCCTGGGCAATCTAGGCTCGGAAATGGTCTGGATCGTGCACGGTTCCGACGGCTTGGACGAACTGACCACGACGGGCGCCAGCTTCGTCGCCCAACTCAAGGATGGCGCGGTCACCACTTTCGACGTCACGCCCGACGACGCCGGCTTACCCCACGCCGCCTCCGAGGACCTTAAAGGCGGCAACCCGGAGCATAACGCCGAGGCCATGCGCACCATGCTGGGCGGCGCACATGGCCCGCTACGCGACGTCGTCCTGCTCAACGCCGCCGCCGCGCTTTTGGTCGCGGGCAAAGTCGAGACCCTCAAGGCAGGGGCGGAACGCGCCGCGCGCGCCATCGACGACGGTCACGCCATGGATACCCTAGACGACCTGATTGCAGTCACCAACGCCCCCACGGAAGCCGCCCTGGAAGAAGAAGTCGGCGGATGAGCACCGTTCTCGATGCCATTTGCGCCGAAAAACGCGGCCATATCGCCGCCCGTAAACGGGCGATATCGCTTTGGGACATTGAAGATCGCGCCCGCGCCCAAACACCACCCCGAGGGTTTATCGCCGCGCTCAATTCCAAGGTGACCCAGGGCGAGTACGGTCTGATCGCGGAAATCAAAAAAGCCTCACCGTCGAAGGGCCTGATACGTGCCGATTTCGACCCGCCCGCCCTCGCCCGCGCCTATCAAAACGGTGGGGCGGCATGCCTGTCGGTGCTTACCGACACGCCCTATTTCCAAGGCCGGGATGAATACCTGACAAGCGTCCATAGCGCCGTCTCGCTGCCCCTGTTGCGCAAAGATTTCATGCTCGACACCTATCAGGTGGCCGAGGCCCGCGCCCTCGGGGCCGATTGCATTTTATTGATCATGGCGGCATTGTCGGACGATCAGGCCGCAGAGTTGGAGGCGTGCGCCCACGACTGGGATATGGACGTGCTGGTCGAAGTTCACGACGCGGCGGAATTCGAACGCGCCCTGCGCCTAAAAACCCCGCTTTTAGGCATAAACAATCGAAATCTTAAAACGTTGGATGTCGATATCGCGACGACCGAGGCCCTGGCCGCGCGCACGCCTTCCGACAAGTTGCTGGTCAGCGAAAGCGGTTTGCACACGCCGGACGACCTCGCTCGCGCCGCGCGCGTTGGGGCTAGGTGCTTTCTCGTCGGCGAATCGTTGATGCGCCAAGCCAATGTCGAAAGCGCCACCCGCGCACTTTTGGACAATCCCCTCGCCCCGGCGCGGGTCGCCCCGAAACACGCCTCCCAAGACGGCGGCGCTTAAGGACATCACAATGGCCGAATTCACGCATTTCGATTCCGAAGGCAACGCCGTCATGGTTGACGTCTCGCAAAAAGACGTCACCGAACGCACGGCGACCGCCAAGGGAACGGTTTTCATGCAGCCCGAAACCCTGGCCAAGATCGTGGCGGGCGGCATTAAAAAAGGCGACGTGCTTGGCGTCGCCCAATTGGCCGGAGTTATGGGGGCGAAAAAAACCCCCGACCTGATCCCGCTGTGCCACCCCCTGGCGTTGACGTCGGTCAAGGTCGAACTCGTCTGCGATGCGGATAATACCGCCATCGAGATCACCGCCACCTGCAAATTGAAGGGGCGCACCGGAGTCGAAATGGAGGCCCTCACCGCCGTTTCCATCGCCGCGCTGACCGTTTACGACATGTGCAAGGCGGTAGACCGCGCGATGCGTATCGGCGACGTCCGCCTTATCCACAAAGCCGGAGGCAAGTCCGGCGAATTCAACGCCAATTAACGGATAAACGGAACCGCTTATGAAAACCATGATCAGCGTCGCCGAGGCCATGGAAATGATTCTGTCGGGCATGCCCCGCCTGGCGGGCGAACACGTCACGCTACCTCAGGCCCTGGGCCGCGTCCTCGCCCGAGATGTTACCGCCCGCCTGACCCAACCGTTCGCCGACGTCTCGTCGATGGATGGCTACGCCGTGCGCGCCCAGGACGTCGCGCATGTTCCCGTAACGCTGACACGAATCGGCGAGGCCGCGGCGGGAGGACATTTCGCCGGCAAGATCGGCGCAGGCGAGACCGTGCGTATTTTCACCGGCGCCCCCCTGCCCGAAGGCGCCGACGCCATTGTCATCCAGGAAGTGACAGAAACCGAGGGCGACAGTGTCGTGATCAAGGAAGTCTCGACCCCAGGGCGATTCGTGCGCAAACGCGGCCTCGATTTCAACGAGGGCGATATTCTCCTTAAGGCGGGAACCCGCATGGGACCACGCGAGTTGGGCCTTGCCGCAGCGATGAACGCGCCGTGGCTGTCCGTCGTGCGCAAACCCCGAATCGCCATCGTCGCCACCGGGAACGAGGTCGTCATGCCGGGCGACCCGCTGGGCGCCAATCAGATCATCAGTTCCAATTCCCTTCTGCTCCAGGGGTTCATCGAACAATGGGGCGGCGTCGCGCTTAATCTGGGAATCGCCCGCGACGACGAAACCTCGCTGCATGCCCTGCTCGACGCCGCACGCGGGGCCGATCTCCTGATCACCATCGGCGGCGCATCGGTCGGCGACTACGATCTGGTGCGCAAGGTTTTGGGTGACGAAGGCATCGATATGGGTTTTTACAAAGTCGCCATGCGCCCCGGAAAGCCTCTGATTTTTGGCCATCTTGGACATACGGCGGTGCTCGGACTTCCCGGCAATCCCGTCTCCGTCGGGGTAAGCTCCGCCGTGTTCCTGAAACCGGCCATGCAGACCATGATGGGGATGGATACGCCCCTCACGCGAAACGCCGCCACCCCCAACGACGCCGTCCTCGGCGCGCCCCTGGGCGAAAACGATCAACGCCAGGATTACCTGCGGGCGTCGTTGTCCCGCGATGCGCAGGGCGCTCTTGTCGCCCATCCCTTCACCAAGCAGGACAGCGCCATGCTGGCGCGTTTCGCCCAAGCCGACGCCTTGATCGTGCGTTCCCCCTTCGCCCCGTCCGCACAAAAAGGCGATCGTGTCAAAATCATCGTTATACGCGAGGCCTGAGGCGCATCGTATTCCGCCCACGACCCAAGACCTTCCATGGGGAAAGAAGGCGGCGCGCATCCCCTTGACATTCGGCGAGAACCAACATAGAACATATAAAGATGTTTTTGTTTTGTTCTTGTCCGTTTTAGATTGTGCCTGTTTTAGATTGTGCCCGCTTTGCTCAGCGCCGACAAAAACCCAACCTTCACGGAAATGGAATTTGAGCACTCGGGTAGGACGCTTCCGCGAAGGGCAATGGGAATTTTGAGATGCTGACGCGCAAACAATACGATCTTTTGCTTCTGATAGACAAAGGCCTTAAGACCTCCGGGGTTTCGCCTTCCTATGACGAGATGAAGGACGCCCTGGGACTGGCGTCGAAGTCGGGTATCCACCGACTGATCAGCGCCCTGGAGGAACGCGGTTTCGTACGCCGTCTCCCTCATCGCGCGCGCGCGCTCGAGGTCCTCAAACTCCCCGAAAATCTTGAAGACACGGCCACGCGCATACCTCGCGCGCCCCTTCCCACTCAGGGAACCGCCAAGGGCGGCACGTCGTTCTCGCCCAACGTGATCCGCGGAGATTTTCAAATTCCCGGCGCCCGCTCTCCTCAGGCGCGCACCGGCGACGCCATCGAATTGCCCCTGTATGGGCGGATCGCGGCGGGCATTCCCATCGAAGCCATCCGCGATCCGGAAAATACGGTGCACATTCCCCAATCCATGGTCGGTTCCGGGGAACATTACGCCCTCGAAGTGGATGGCGACTCGATGATCGACGCCGGCATTCAGGACGGTGATACGATAATCATTCAGCGCGCCGATCAGGCCGAAAACGGCGCCATCGTAGTCGCCCTGGTTGACGATCAGGAAGTGACGTTAAAGCGCTTTCGCCGCAAAGGGGCCTCGATCGCCTTGGAACCCGCGAACAAACGCTACGAAACTCGAATATTCGGTCCGAACCGGGTCAAGGTTCAAGGCAAACTGGTGGGCCTGATCCGCCAATATTAGGGCATTAGGGTCTGAATTCCCGACTGGAATATGGAGGGCTTTGGAAGATGGCTTCAATCTCTTTCTCGGCTCTCTTTTCTCGCCCCTCCTTTTTTAGTCCCGGGCGCGCCTTGCGTTTGATGCGCTTGACGGCGCGCACGCCCCGATGACCGCCGAGCGAACAGCCCTCTTCGCTTCACCTCGACGTTGGCCGCGCCCGATGCCCCCGGACGTTAACGGCCCACGTCGCCGCGGCGCAAAACCCAAGGACGATCGCCCCGAGCGCCGTTGACGGTCTCGACCCGCACACCCTGGGGCGTGATCCATAGAGCGTGGGTTCCCGCGCGCCGCAGGTCGCTGCGGTCAATTACCAGCGCTGCGGCGCAGTCTTTCGGGGTGCCCTCAAGGCTGACCACGACATCAGCGTTCCGGCAATCCTCGTCCAGCGCCATCGGGTCGGTGGCCACGGAAAGCCGCCAACCGCTATGGGTGTACAAACACCCCAAGGCGTCGCAGGAAATCGGCGGTGGCTTGACGGCGCGATCCTCCGCACGACTTTTGGCGTCATCCCAGCGGCGCACATCCATCTTTGTCATGGCCGCTCGACGCAACCAAGATTGGCGCACGAATCGGCGCGCCCTGAGATTCGAAAAATAAAACCTGCCATTGGTGTCGCGAATACCCAACAAATGCGCCGAGCCGTCGATTAATACGTCCGGCGGGCGCGCCGTCATGGCCAGCACGAGCGCGGCGCCGATCGGCCCGGCGGCCAACCAGCGCCAACGCGTGCGCCATAACGCCAACCACAATCCCCCCAGCGTCAAGGCCGCCAACGACACCATTGGCAGCGCCGCCATCAGATGCACGGCCCCCGGCCACGACGCCACTTCGCGGGCGACGGCGATAATAGCGTCGATCCCCCACCCCATCGGCGCCAACGCCACCTGCTCGGCGCCGAAGGGCATTAAAACAAACGCGGCGATCGCCCACGGCATCACCCAAAAAGCCGTCAGCGGAACGGCGAGCACGTTCGCCGCCACCCCATAATCCGCAATTCGGTTAAAGTGAAAAACAGCCAGCGGCGCCGTGAGCAGTCCCGCAACGACGGTCGTCATCGCCACCACGAGAAAAAAACCTCCGACACGCCCCAAAAATCCCCATGCCGGCGACGGATGATGGCGCAAACGTTCATTCGCGGCCTCATAAAAAGAAATCAGCCCGACCACCGCCGCAAAGGACATTTGAAAACTGGCCCCCAAGAGACTTTCCGGTTCGATCAACAAAATGATAAAACCGGCCCAAGCAATGGTGCGTAGGGAAAGCGCCCGACGGTCGAAGACGATCGCACAAAACACCAGAGTGACCATCACCAACGCCCGTTGGGTCGGCACCGCCCCGCCCGACAGGAGCGCATAGAAAAAAGCCCCGCCAAGCGCCGGAAAAGCGGCCCATTTTTTGACGTCATGATGCAACGACAGCGCAGGAATCATCACCAAGATCAAGCGAATTGCGGAAAACAGAAGTCCTGCGACCAAACCCACATGCAGCCCAGATATGGCGAGAAGATGCGCCAGCCCCGAGTCGCGCATCGCCGTCAACACCTCGGGCGCGATGCTCCCCCGCTCTCCGGTCATCAGGGCAGCCCCCATGGCGCCACTGTCGGTGCCCATATGGGCGATAACCGTTTGTGAAATCCTCTGACGCAAGCGCTCAACTGCGGCAAAAAAAGCAAACGAAAAGGTCTCGTCACGGGGCGGATAAAGGCGCGCCGGACCCAAGCCGTACCCCACCGCGCCCAGGCGTTGAAAATACGCCCGACGCTGAAAATCGAACGCGCCGGGGGCCACCGGCGGGGAAGGCGGGCGCAACACCGCCAAGACATCGATCCATACACCGGGCGCGATAACGAGGTTATTCTTTCCTCCCGCATCGGATTGCGCCGAACGCCCTCGTGCATTGAGGCGAATGCGCACGCGCTCGGGCGTATCGCGGGGCGCGAGAGCGGGGATTTGCACCCGATCGAGGACAACCCTATGAACCTTGCCCAAAAGTTCGACGGACAGCACCCGCCCCGAGACGATAACCGGCCCATACGCGCGATCTAGAACCGGCGAGGAAACCGCCTTCGTACGCACCTGGGCGGCACTGAAACCAAGCGCCGCGCCGAGTAAAAACACAACGGCGACAAAGGGAAGCACGCGGTCGCGCAGACGAAAAGCGAGCACCGCACAGACAATCAGCGCAACCGGTCCGACCCAAAACGGAGGCTCGCCGGGCAAGGAAAAATAACCGGCGATCCCCACCCCCATGGCGACGGGAAACCACAGTATCCAACGATCGCTTTCGGCGGATAGGTTGTTTTCAAAATATCCGCCTAACATCCTAAAAAATCTCATAAAAACAAAAACATCCCCCCCTCGACGCAAGAAAATATGGCGCAATCGCCCACGCAAATGCTGCACAAGCGAAAAGAATATGGTAAACCCCTACTGCACTTGAGTTTAGCGCACTTGCGCCCACCCTCCAACGGCGCTGCGCCCCTTCATAAAAACAGAAGAAGCATATCCATGACCGTCGTCACACGATTCGCCCCCTCGCCGACCGGATTCCTCCACATTGGGGGCGCGCGCACGGCCTTGTTCAACTGGCTGTACGCGCGCCATTGCGGTGGTAAATTCTTGCTACGAATCGAAGACACCGATCGCAAACGCTCTACTCAGGAGGCCGTTGACGCCATCATCGACGGCATGAAATGGCTCGGTTTGGATTGGGACGGCGACGCCATTTCCCAGTATGCCCGCGCCGCGCGCCACCGCGAGGTCGCCGAGCAATTGCTCGGCGCGGGGATGGCCTATAAATGCTACGCCACCCCCGATGAATTGACCTCGATGCGCGAACAGGCAAAGGCCGAGGGCCGCCCGATGCGCTATGACGGGCGCTGGCGCGACCGGGACCCGAAGGATGCGCCGGGCGGCGTCGATCCCGTGGTCCGCCTGAAAGCCGCCCAGGACGGACAAACCGTTATCAGAGACCTGATTCAGGGCGACGTTACGGTCGATAACGCCCAGCTTGACGACATGGTTTTGCTGCGCGCCGACGGCACGCCGACCTACATGTTGGCGGTCGTCGTTGACGATCACGACATGGAGGTGACCCATGTCGTGCGCGGCGACGATCACCTGACCAACACCTTCCGCCAGTTGCAAATTTACACGGCGATGGGCTGGGATCGCCCGATTTTCGCCCATATGCCGCTGCTCCACGGCGCCGACGGGGCGAAACTGTCCAAGCGTCACGGCGCCCTTGGCGTCGAAGCGTACCGCGACATGGGATTCCTTCCCGAGGCGCTGTGCAACTATCTCCTCCGCCTGGGTTGGGGCCATGGCGATGATGAAATCATCTCACGCCGGCAGGCCATCGAATGGTTTGACCTGAAAGACGTCGGTCGCGCCGCCACCCGTTTCGACATGGCCAAGTTGACCAGTCTCAACGCCCACTACATCCGCACCGCCGACGATCAAAGATTGTCCGACCTTGCCTTGCGCACGATCGCGGCGCAAAGCGCCAAACCGGCCGGACCCAAAGCCCAGGAGCGTATCTTAAGCGGTATGCCCGGCCTTAAGGAACGCGCCAAAACCATCGTCGAACTTGCCGAAAGCGCGCTATTTTACGCCTTCGACAGGCCTATCGAGAAAAACGAGAAGGCGCTTAAACTCCTAGAGCCTCAATCGCGCGCCGCCCTTGGGAAGCTCCTCGAAATCTTGAAGGTCTTGCCCCAGTGGCGCGAAGAGGACCTGGAACAAGCCGTCAAAGGTTTCGCCGAGGCCGAAGAACTCAAACTGGGAAAGATCGCCCAACCCCTACGCGCCGCATTAAGCGGGTCCAACGTTTCACCGGGAATTTTCGAGGTCATGCGGGTCCTCGGACGCGAAGAAACCCTGGGTCGAATAGACGATGCGGTTAACGGCTTATAGCCACCGCGTCACGCCGCCGCATTTTTTATGCGTTCCATTGTCCCAAACTTAACAGGACAACGAGAAAAAACAACCTTAACAAGAAATACACATACCATACATATATGTCCGCTTCCTCGCATGATTCGGACATAAGATAAAAAGGAAGGACGTTACATGAGCGAGAATACTTCCAACAAAACCTTCACCCTGACCGATAACGCCACGGGAAAATCCTATACGCTGCCGGTCCTGGAAGGATCGGTCGGACCGAGCGTTATCGATATCCGCAAGCTGTATGGGGAAACGGGCCATTTCACTTATGATCCGGGCTTCACCTCGACGGGAAGCTGCGAGAGCAAAATCACCTTTATCGACGGCGATAAGGGCGTTCTGCTGTATCGCGGCTATCCTATCGAACAACTGGCGGAAAAATCCGACTTCATGGAAGTGTGTTACCTGCTGGTCTACGGCGAGTTGCCCGACCGCGGCGAACTCGACAAGTTCAAGTACCGCATCACATACCACACCATGATCCACGAACAGATCAACTATTTTTTCCGAGGCTTCCGCCGCGATTCCCATCCGATGGCGATCATGTGCGGCGTCGTCGGCGCGCTGTCGGCGTTCTATCACGACAGCACGGACATTTCCGATCCGGTCCACCGCTTCGTCGCCTCGACCCGCTTGATCGCGAAAATGCCGACCATCGCCGCCACGGCGTATCGTTATTCGATGGGTATGCCGTTCGCCTATCCGCGCAATGACCTTAGCTTCTCGGAAAACTTCCTTTATATGATGTTCTCCAATCCGTGCGAGGAATACGTCGTCAACCCGGTGTTGGCCCGCGCCATGGATCGGATATTGATCCTCCACGCCGATCATGAACAAAACGCCTCGACGTCAACCGTGCGCATCGCCGGGTCGTCCGGAGCCAACCCGTTCGCGTGCATCGCCGCGGGCATCGCCTCGTTGTGGGGACCGGCGCACGGCGGAGCCAACGAAGCCGTGCTCAGCATGCTCGAACACATCGGCACGAAAGATCACATTCCCGAGTACATCGCCCGCGCCAAGGACAAGAACGACCCCTTCCGCCTGATGGGGTTCGGTCATCGGGTCTATAAGAACTTCGACCCTCGCGCCAGGGTTATGCGCCAAGCCGCGCACGATGTCCTCGATGAATTGGGGGTTCGTGACGACCCCCTGCTCGATCTGGCGATGGAGCTGGAACGCATCGCCCTCGAAGACGACTACTTCGTCTCCAAAAAGCTCTACCCCAACGTCGATTTTTATTCCGGAATCATTTTCAAGGCGATGGGCATTCCGACCTCGATGTTTACCGTTCTGTTCGCGGTGGCGCGCACCGTCGGTTGGGTCGCCCAGTGGAACGAAATGATCGAGGATCCAATGCAGAAAATCGGCCGCCCGCGGCAATTGTTCACCGGGTCGGGGCCGCGCGATTACGTCGATATCGCCGCCCGCGGCTAAGCTCTTTATCCCTGCCGGGGCATCCCGGACATTCGGGCCGGACGGTTGAAACCGTCCGGCCCTTTTTCATGGGCCGCACGCCTTGAAAAAACGCTCAAAACGCCTCTCAAAGCGGGGCGGTTGAACGCCGCTCCCGCGCGAACGACGCAATCCCAGATTGACGCGTGGAAACGGTCACCCGCATTGGTGATGGTCTCTAAAAACACGTTCGCAGAACGTCTTCAAAGCGTCATCAATCCGTCATCCAGATATGCCTAACATCGCGCCCATCCGCCGGATTCTCCGGCCAACATTAAGGCGCACCGCCCCCCATTTTCACGTTCAATCAAAGAGGAAGACATCATTCATGACTGTGTCGTTTAAACGCAAAATCGTGCTCGCCGCCGCAACGGCGACGCTCAGCGGATGGGTGGCGACCGCCCAGGCCGCGACCGAAATTCAGTGGTGGCACGCCATGGGCGGCGATTTGGGCAAGCGGGTCGAGGAAATCGCCGCGGGCTTCAACCACAGCCAAAGCAAATATGTCATCAAGCCGGTGTACAAGGGAAACTACACCGAAACCATGACCGCGGGCGTCGCCGCCTTTCGCGCCGGTAAGCCGCCGCACATTTTGCAGGTCTTCGAAGTCGGCACGGCGTCGATGATGGCCGCCAAGGGCGCCGTCTATCCCGTCTACAAGCTGATGAAGGACGAACACGTCCCGTTCAACGAAAACCGCTATATTTCGGCGGTGACCGGCTACTACACCACGACCGACGGCAAGATGCTGTCGATGCCCTTCAACAGTTCGACCCCGGTTCTGTTCTGGAACAAGGACGCCTTCGCCAAGGCGGGTCTGACTCGCGCCCCCAAGACCTGGGAAGAAATGGGTGAATATTCCAAGAAGCTGATTTCCTCTGGCGCCGCCCAATGCGGTTTCACGGTCGGCTGGCAGTCCTGGGTGATGCTGGAAAACTTCAGCGCCTGGCATAACCTTCCCTTCGCCACCAAGTCGGACGGTTTTGGCGGCCTGGACACCAAGCTGACCTTCAACGGCCCGCTCCAGGTCAAAACCATCCAGCAACTCGCCGATTGGCAAAAAGACGGCGTCTTTCGCTACGGCGGGCGTCGCAGCGACGCCAACCCTCTGTTCGCTCAGGGCAAATGCGCGATGCTGCTTAATTCCTCGGCGTCTTATGGCGGCCTAAAGAAAAGCGCTAAATTCGACTTCGGCACCGATCAGCTTCCCTACTGGTCCGACGTCAAGGGCGCGCCGCAAAATTCGATCATCGGCGGGGCCTCGTTGTGGGTGCTTAAGGGCAACGCCAAAAAGGATTACAAGGGCGTCGCCGAATTCCTGAACTATCTGTCCGACCCGTTCGTGCAAATGTTCTGGCATGAAAACACCGGCTATGTGCCGATCACCAAGGCGGCCTATCAACTGACCAAGGACACCGGCTACTACAACACCTTCAAGGGTCGGGACGTCGCCATCGAACAGATGAACGGCAAGAAGCCGACGGCCAACTCGAAGGGGCTGCGCCTGGGCAATTTCGTACAAACCCGCGACATCATCAACGAAGAACTCGAAGCCGTCTGGTCGGGCAAGAAAACCGCCAAACAGGCCCTGGATGAAGCGGTCAAGCGCGGCGACGTCTTGTTGCGCAAGTTCGAAAAAGCCAACAAATGACGTAACGTCAAACCCGCGGGGCCGCCTTTGCGCGGCCCCGTTTCCGTTTCAAATGCGTTCACGCGCCGCCCGGCGCACTGCTTTTTAGATCATTCGTTCTAAAACATACCCCCGACGGATAGCCTTATGGAAAAGAAGACGACATTCTCTAACCGCTGGCTGCCTTACGTCCTTGTCGCGCCACAGATCACGATAACCCTCATCTTCTTTATCTGGCCGGCGGGACAGGCGCTGTACCAGTCGTTTTTCGTCGAGGACCCCTTCGGCTTGAGCACCCAATTCGTCTGGTTCGACAATTTCAAGGACGTTCTGGGCGATCCGCTTTATTTCGATTCCATCGTCATCACCGCCGTTTTCAGTCTGGCGACGACATTTCTGGCGCTCGGCGTGTCCTTATTGTTGGCGGTGATGGCCAATCGGGTGGTTCGCGGCGCCGGCGTCTATAAGGTCATGCTTCTGTGGCCCTACGCCGTGGCGCCCGCCATCGCCGGGGTATTGTGGATGTTCATGTTCAGTCCGGCCAATGGCATCGTCGCCGAGGCCTTGACCGCGATGGGCTATGACTGGAACTATCTGCTCAACGGCAATCAGGCGATGGCCCTGGTGGTGATCGCCGCCGCCTGGAAGCAGGTCTCCTATAATTTTTTGTTCTTCCTGGCCGGATTGCAGATGATCCCCAAGGCCCTGATCGAAGCGTCCGCCATCGACGGGGCCGGACCGGCGCGCCGGTTCTGGACCATCGTTTTTCCGCTGCTGTCGCCGACCGCTTTCTTCCTGATGGTGGTGAACATCGTGTACGCCTTTTTCGATACCTTCGGTATCATTCACATCATCACCCTAGGTGGGCCGGCGGGGGCGACCAACACCCTGGTGTACAAGGTTTATAACGACGGATTCATCGGCCTCGATCTGGGCGGGTCGGCCGCCCAATCGGTGATCTTGATGTTGATCGTGGCCGCCCTCACCGTGGTGCAATTTCGTTTCCTGGAAAGAAAGGTGCAATACTGATGGTCGAAAATCGCCCATTCCTAACTTTCCTCAGCCACGCCATTTTAATTATCGGCGTGGCGGTGATCGCCTTTCCGATATATGTCGCTCTGGTGACCTCCAGCCATCACGCCGCCGATGTCCTCAACACCGTGCAGCCGTGGTTCGGCGATCAGATGATCGCCAACTTCACGTCCGTTTTGCAATCGGGGCGTCGGTCGGTGGGGGCGGTTCCGGTGGAACGGATGATGATCAACAGCACCATCATGGCGCTGGGCATCATGGCGGGGAAAATCGTCATTTCGATCCTTTCCGCCTTTGCCGTCGTGTATTTCCGTTTTCCCTTCCGCATGGTGTTTTTCTGGGTCATTTTCATGACCCTGATGCTGCCGGTGGAGGTGCGCATCCTGCCCACCTACAAGGTGGTGTCCGACCTCGGCTTGCTCGATAGTTTCGGCGGCCTGACCCTGCCGCTGATCGCCTCGGCGACGGCGACCTTCTTGTTCCGCCAATTTTTCCTGACCGTTCCCGACGAATTGACCGAGGCCGCCCGAATGGACGGCGCCGGCCCGATCCGCTTTTTCTTCACCATTTTGCTGCCGTTGTCGCGCACCAACATCGCCGCGCTGGCGGTGATCTTGTTCATCTACGGTTGGAATCAATATCTATGGCCGCTTTTGATCACGACGCAAAACGACATGACAACCGTGGTCATGGGGATGCAAAAGATGATCCACGTCGATGACGCCGTACCCCAATGGAACCTCACCATGGCGACCGCCTTGCTCGCCATGGCGCCGCCGATCGCGGTGGTCATCATCATGCAGCGCCAGTTCGTCAAGGGCTTGGTCGAGAGCGAAAAATAAACAGGAGCATCCCGTGGCGAACGTCACCATCAAAAATGTAAAAAAAACCTATCCCAACGGCTTCAAGGCGATCCACGGCGTCAATATCGACATCGCCGATGGTGAATTCGTCGTCCTGGTCGGCCCTTCGGGATGTGGCAAGTCTACCCTTCTGCGCATGATTGCCGGACTGGAGACAATCAACGACGGCGATGTCCACATCGCCGGGCGCAGGGTCAACGACCTGGAGCCGGCCCAACGCGATATCGCCATGGTGTTTCAAAATTACGCCCTGTACCCGCACATGAGCGTTTACGCCAACATGGCCTATGGCCTGAAAATTCGCGGATTGAAAAAGCGGGAAATCGACGAAAAAGTACGCAAGGCCGCCGCCATCCTGGAACTCGACGACGCGCAGTTGCTTCGCAAACCAAAGCTGCTCAGCGGCGGGCAACGCCAACGGGTCGCCATGGGGCGGGCCATTGTGCGCGAGCCCGCGGTCTTCCTGTTCGACGAGCCGTTGTCCAACCTCGACGCCAAGCTGCGCGTACAGATGCGCCTGGAGATCAAGCGCCTGCAGGAAACCCTCGGCGTGACCAGTCTGTATGTCACCCACGATCAGGTCGAGGCGATGACCCTGGGCCATCGTCTGATGGTGATGAACGCGGGCATTGTCGAGCAGATCGGCACCCCCATCGAACTGTACGCCAAGCCCGCGACCCCCTTCGTCGCCAGCTTTATCGGCTCGCCCGCGATGAATCTGATTGACGTCAAGCTGGATGCAGAGAGCGCCCACATTCTCCTCCCCGATGGACAGACGCTTTCTACGGCGGGACTTACCTTCGCCAATGGCGCACGGTACGCCGGCGGCGACGCGGTGATCTTGGGCATTCGTCCCGAACACCTGCGCCTGACCGACGCCGAACGCGCCCAATTTCATCTTCATGTGGCAACGAGCGAACTCCTGGGGGCCGACACCCTCCTCCATGGTCATTTCGGACGCGAAAAAACCGCATTGACGATCCGGGTATCGGGCATCGTCCGGGCCAAGGCGGGCGAGATCGTTGGACTGGACGTCGGGACCGAAAATTTGCACCTGTTCGATAACGAAAGCGGGCGCAGGATGGTCCAATAAGACCCTCCCGCGCCCGCTTTGCATGCGCCGGATTACTTCATCAGCGAGTCGTGCGCCTCGAACGCCAGCGGCTTGAATACATCAACGCCGCTCATGATTTGATCGGGTTTCGTGCTCCCGGCGACGCTCAGATTCCACTTCGTCGTCATGTGACCGCCCGAGATATAGCCCGCCCATGCGGTGATCGATTTACAATCCTCAGTCCCGTTTTTCCAATTGACCACGAAGGCGAGCGCGCTTTGATTGGTCCGCCCCGTCATCGGATAAGGCGTATTCTGGCAGTAGGTGCCCGCCGCCTTGTTGACGAAGACACCTCTGAAGCTTCCATCGGGGCCGACGGATTCAATGTACATCACCGATCCCCTCTGATTTTGCCATGCCGAACCCACCGTCACCATGTCTTGGGCAAACGCCAAGCCGGCCCCGACCGACAATACCGGAAAGAGAACCAACGCAAAGGCGATGGCGCGAATATAAGGTAGCAGCGTCGTCCGTAAGCGCGTTTTCATAGTCAGAAATTCCCTAATAGTTGTTAAAACTTATTTTTTATATCTTAAAAAGTGTATTTTAGGAAGGCCAATTCGCGCCACGGTTACATGACAAATTTCTTCCGCGCGAACGATGGAGCGTTACAAGGGGACGATCCGGCTTTCGTCGAAGGTGAAAGTCATCGTCTGCCCCGTGTCGAAGGGACGTGCGCTATAGAACTGAACGTCCAGGCCCTGGAAAGCCGCCGTGATCTCGTAGCGGTCCTCCAGGAAAACACAATTGAGCACCCGGGCTTCATGGCCGGTTTTATCGTCCTGGACAATAAATGCGCCGCGCGGCGCCAGAACCTCGACATCGGCGCGGAGATCGCCACCGAGGACCATGGCGGCGGGTAAAATGTTTCCCGCATCCAAAAAGCGCGCCGTCCAGGCATCCTTCGGCTTCCTGAACAGAACTTCCGGGATCGCGCATTGATGCACGACGCCATCCTTCATCAGGGCTATTCGGTCGGACAGGACCTGGGCCTCGCGCCGGTCATGGGTGACGTTGACGCAGGTCAGTCCCAATTGTTTCGAAATTAAGCGAATTTCCCGGCCCAACTCGACACGCAGGTTGGCGTCCAAATTGGACAACGGTTCGTCGAATAGGATGACTTTCGGCTCGCCGGCCAGGGCGCGAGCGATCGAGACCCTCTGTTTTTGACCACCCGATAACTGTTCGGGCACTTTCTTGGCGTGTTCGCCCAGGCGCACGATATCCAACACCTCACCGACCCGGCGTGCGATGCGCGCCCTCGGGACCTTCGCCATCTTCAGCGGGAAGGCGACATTCTCCGCGATACTAAGATGCGGCCAAAGACCATAGTCCTGAAAAACGAAACCCAAACGGCGGCGTTGCGGGGCGACGAATACCCCCCGCCGGCTATCGACGAAACAGTTTTCTCCGATGACCAGTTTCCCCTCATCCGGGTGTTCCAATCCGGCGATGATGCGTAAAAGCGTCGTTTTTCCACATCCCGACGGCCCCAGCAGGGTCATGAAATCCCCTGCGGCGACATCCAGATCGATGGCGCGCAAAACCTGTTCCGAAGAGAAGGCCTTCGAAATACCGCGAAGTTCAAGCGCGCTCATCCGGGGCCTCCCTGCCGCCCGCCATACAGGCCTTGGCCGAGGGCGATAATCGCCCCCGAAAAAACAATCGCCACCAGACTCATCGCCATGCCCGATCCGATCGATCCTTGATTGAACTGGTTGAAGACGTACGTCGCCACCGTTTCGACGCCGGGCGGAGCCAGCATGATCGACGAAACCAGTTCGCGGGTGCTGATCGCGAACACGATCAATCCGGCGGCCAGGGCGACCGGCCCCAGCAGGGGCGACAAGACCCGCACGACCAGCGTAAATTCGCTGGCCCCGGAGACGTAAGCGGCGTCGTCCAACGATCGGGGGAGCTGCCTAAGCGCACCGGTGAGCAGACGAATGGGATAAGGCAGCATCAAGCACAGGTAAGCCAACAGCAAAACCACGGGGGTGTTGTAAGGCGTGACCGGCCAAAACGGCAAATTCCAGGTCAGTATCAAACCCACCGCCACCGCCATGCCGGGGATCGAACTGGGCAGGATTGACAGGAAATCCAGAGCGGCGCTGCCGCGAAAACGCATACGCACCGTGCTGAAGGCGACCAACAATCCGATCAATACGGTCAGAACCGCCGCCGAAATCGCCAGGGTCACGCTGGTGAGGATCGCCCGCCAGGCGGCCGAGCCGCCCTCGAACAACCCCACCAGATGGGCCAACGACAAGTTCGACCAGGTTACCCCGCCGCTGACGGTATTCATCAGGGCCATGATCGTCACAGTCGCCACCGGCAACGCCACGGCGAGAAAAAACACCCCGGCGAACAGCATGTTGACGAGAACCTGAAAGCGCCGGGAACGATCGTCGCCCGGAGCGGTCAGGATTTGATTTTCAACCCGCGATTCAAATTTTTTCGAAAGCGCCCGATTGCCCTGATAGGCGACGAAGGCGATCGCGATCAAGATCATCGACAATACCGACGCCCCCGACAGGTCGATCGGCCAGTCGGTGAATTTTTCATGGATCAAGGTCACGATGACTTCATAGCCAAAGCGATTTCCCAGAATGGCGGGGGTGCCGAATTCCTCGATCGTCAGAACGAAGACGATCAGCGCGCTGGACAGCACCGCCGGAACCGTCATCGGCAAATGAATGCGCCAGAACAGGGACAGGGCGCGGGCGCCGAAGACCTTGGCGGCGTCGCCGTAGCGCCGACCGATGAGGGCGAACGATTTGGCCGCGGCGAAGTAGATCAAGGCGAACAGGTGCAACGCCATGACCAAAACCATGCCCCAGAAGGAATAGAGCATCCCATCCAGATTGAGGCCCGATACCTGCTGCATGAACCCGTTGCGTTGCAGCAACTGCATCCAAGCCAGCGATCCGATGTACGGCGGTATTAAAAAGGGAACCAGAAAACACCCGTCCCAAACGCGCCCCCAGCGCGGCGTTATGCGCACGCGCAGATACGCCAGGGGAAGTGCGATGACGACACAGACCGCCGTCACCGCGCTCGACAGTTCCAGAGAACGCGCGATCGCGCCGGTCAAACGTGCATCGCGTAGACTTGGCGCCAGGGCGCTAAAGGGCGCGGCGAAAGACAACGCGTTGAGATCGGGGAACACCGCGAACGCCACGATCGCCAAGACCGGCAGCCCCACGATCACCGCCAACACCGTCGTCGAAAGAAAAAAGAAGGCCGGTCTCAGGTTCCGGCCTTCTTCGCGAACCTGCGGGGAGAAGATCATTCGCCGCGCATGACCTTGGCGAAATGATCCTTGGTGGCGGCGGCGTGATCGGCGGCGGCGACGTAATCCATCTTAATCAAATGCAAGGCGTCCCAACCGGCCCGCTTGGCCACAACGTCCGTGCGCGCGGGAAGGATATAGCGCGCGGCGACGAGACGCTGTCCTTCCTTGGAGAGCACGAAATCGACAAACGCCTTGGCGGCGGCGGGATGGCGGGTCGATTTCAAGATCATGATCGGGCGGGGCGCCAGAACGGTGCCCTCGCTGGGATAGACGATATCGATCGCTTCCCCCTTCATCTTGGAACCGATGGCGATGTAATCGACGGCGCCGAAGACGACGCCCTTGGCCCCCTGCAAGACCGGGGTCAACGCCGCCTTGTTGGCGCCGGGAACGATCATGCCGTTATCGTGCAACCCTTTGAACATCGACCACGCCTGCGCGCCGTCCTTGTTGACCAGTCCTTCGACCAGGGTCAACGCCGAGCCCGACTTCGCCGGATCGGGCATCGTCACCTGCCCTTTGTACGCGGGGCGGGTCAAATCGGACCAATGCGCGGGGGCCGGCAATCCCGATTTGGTATTGTAGGCGATCGCCAGCGCCGCCGCGCCCTCGGCGACATAAGTCGGCGTCTTCAGGTCGGCGGGCACATGGGCCGCGCCCGGCGAGGTATAGGGCAGCAACTCGCCCGCCTTGTCCAGGGTGATGGCGTGCCCCCATGACGCCGAAATCAGGACATCGGCGTGGGGATTGGCCTTTTCCGCTTGATAGCGGGCCATGACCTTGCCCGACGAGGACTGAAACAGGCTGACCTGAAGGCCGGTCTTTTTCTCGAAGGCCTTGACCAGCGCGCCGGACAACGGCTTCGGCCCGGCGCTGTAGACAACCAGGGGGTCCGCCGCGAACGCAGGCACGGGCGCGGAAACAAGAGACGACGCAAGCATGGCCAAGGCCATGGCGGTAAACGTTTTATGCACTGGGGAACTCCGATACGCTGACAGTGTGGACGACGATGGAAGCCTATCGTATTCATATGTCGCTTTGATGACAGTGCCCGCCGGGTCCGCCCGTCAGCGCTTTTTCACCGTCATTTTTTTTCGACCAGCTCGATCTTATAGCCGTCGGGATCTTCGATGAAGGCGATCACGGTGGCGCCGTGCTTCATCGGGCCGGGCGGACGCGGGATCGGCACGCCTTCGCTTTTCATCGCCTCGCAAGCGCCATGGATATCGGGCACGCCGATCGCCAGATGGCCGAAGGCGGTGCCTAAATTGTAAGACTCCGCCTGATCCCAGTTGTGGGTCAATTCGATCACCGTGTGGCTGTTCTCATCCCCATAACCTAAAAAACACAAGGTAAATTTTCCCTCGGGATAATCGCTGCGGCGCAGTACCTTCATGCCCAGGTGACGGGTGTAGAAATCGATCGACTTTTCCAGATCGAAAACCCGGATCATGGTGTGCAGGAAGCGAAAGTTTTGAGTGTCCATGGTCTATTCTCCCATTCTGCTTTCGACGATATCGACAAGACATTTGGCCGCGCGCATTCCCGGAGACGGTCCGCCCAAACCTAGTTTTTCCAGGGCCGCTCCCGCATCTTCGATCTGGCGGCGACGCGCGGCGGCGTCATCCATCAGGCGCGCAACGGCGGCGCATAGAAGCTCGGGGCGGCAACGCTCGTTGAGAAATTCGGGGACCGCCTCGCGGTCCAGGATAATATTGATCAGGTTGGCGAAGCGCACACGCACCAAACGCCGCGCCAGCCAGACCGTCAACGGGTTCAGTTTATAGGCGATGACCGTGGGCGTCTTGGACAGCGCCAGTTCCAGCGCCACCGTGCCCGAGGCGGCAAGCGCCACGTCGGTCGCGGCAAGGGCGTCGTACTTATCCTTTACCCCGATAACGATGCTGACCGAAAACGGCCAATCCCGCGTGGCGGCGCGCACATCGTCCAAGCGGGCGGCGACACAGGGGATCACGACGTGGAATTCGCCCTTGTCGCGCGCTAAAAGAGTCAAGGCGCGCGCAAAAACCGGCAACATCTTAGAGGTTTCACTGTGCCGCGATCCGGGCAACACCGCGACCAAGGTCGTCGCCGGCGCGATCGCGTGATCCGCGCGAAAACGCGCCCCGTCCCCCGCATCGGCGCCGCTTTCGACGATCGGATGACCGACAAAGGTCGCCGCCAACCCCGCCTTTTCGAAATAGGGCGGCTCGAACGGCAACAGGCAGAGCATGTGATCGAGGAAGCGGGCGACTTTTCGCGCCCTGCCCGCCCGCCACGCCCACACCGTCGGCGCGACGTAATGGACCAACGCAATCCCCACCCCCTTCAACTTGCGCGCCACACGAAAATTGAAGTCCGGGGCGTCGATGCAAACCAGACAATCGGGGCGCTCCCGGCGCACGGCGCGGGCGGTCTCACGAATGCGCCCGATCAGGGTCGGTAATTTCGGCAACACCTCGGCCAGCCCCATGACGCTCAGTTCGGACATGGGAAACAAACTGTCGAGCCCTTGCTCGGCCATCCGCACCCCGCCGATCCCGGAAAAATGCACCCGATCGGCATAGATCTCCCGCAATGACGCCATCAGGCGCCCTCCCAGTTCGTCGCCGGAAGGCTCGCCGGCGATAATAAAAAAGTGTCGGCGGCGGAGGTCCGCGATCTCCCCGGAGGACATCCCATAAACGAACAAACCCGCCTTGTCGGCGGCGGCGATCACCGCATCCCGATCGACGATCAGCGCACCTCCCGCCTCGACGGCGATACCGGTCAACCCCGCCTTGCGGGCATTTTCGATCGTATCGACACCGATGGTCGGCAGATCGACGCGGCGTTCCTGGCCGGGCTTGGAAATTTTCACCAAAACCCCGCGGGTTCGCGCGCCCGCCTGCGACGCGCCCAACTTCGCCATCATGGCGTCCGTGCCCAAACGGTCCTCGCGGGCGATGACGTCCCCGCCGCGGGCGATCGCCGCCTGCCCGATATCGCGCCGCCCCAGGTTCCACGCCGCCCCGGCGGCGATACGCATGTCGGCCAAGGCATCCTCCGTAGGGCGAGGCGTACCGAGCACGCCGGCACGGGCCAAAAGATCGTGCAGCACGTCGTGGACACCGATAATGCGAAAACCTTCATCCCGTTCAAGCGTGCGCACGACGGAGCACAGCAGCCCGTCGTCCCCCCGGGAGAAAGCGCCGCCGAGGGCAAAGCGCAAGGTGCGCAGATCGGGCCATAAATGGGCGAGCGAGGGGCGGCGGATCGCCCCGGCCATCACCAGTTCACGGACGCCCTCGCGCTTAAGAACGGCGATCGCCCGCCCCGCCGCGCCCAAACGTATCCAGGCATGAGGCGTGTCCACGACGGTCTCACGATCCGTTTGTCCGTTAAAGGCGATAACGAAAAAATCGCGTCCGCTGTCTCGGCACGCCCGGATCAGGCGCGCCGGAAGCGCGCCGCCACCGGCCAGAATGCCCAGTTTAGGCTGCATCGTCCAACTTGGGCCGGCAGATCGCCCGCGATGAATCGGCGCGAATGAAATCGACGATTTCCATCACCGGCTCGACATCCTTGAACATTTCCGCCACGTCGGCGATGCGTTCGCTCATGGTGCCTTCCTGGGCGAATAAAACGCGATAGGCATTGCGCATGGCATGGATAGTTTCCCGGTCGAAATTTCGCCGTTTCAACCCGACGAGGTTCAGCCCCGAAAGATGGGCCCGATTACCGACCACCGAACCGTAGGGAATGATATCGTGTTCGACGCCGGACATCCCGCCGATCATGGCATGGCGACCGATGCGCACGAATTGATGCACCGCGCACAACCCACCCAAGATCACCCAATCCTCAACGACGACATGACCGGCCAACGTCGCATTGTTAACTAAAATAACATTATCTCCAATCACGCAATCGTGCGCGACGTGGGCGCCGACCATAAACAGACAATTATTGCCGACGCGGGTCACCATGCCGCCGCCCTGGGTGCCGGGGTTCATGGTGACGTGCTCGCGAATAACGGTGTTGCAGCCGATCTCAAGGCGTGACGGCTCGCCGGCATATTTCAGATCCTGCGGCTGTAAGCCGATCGAGGCGAAGGGGTAAATCTTACTATTGGCGCCAAGCGTCGTGCGCCCGTCAATGGCGACGTGAGAAACCAACGTCGCACCATCGCCCAGGTGAACCTCGGGGCCGACAGAGCAAAATGGGCCGACCGTGACATTCTCGCCAATGGTGGCGGTTTGGGCGACGATAGCGTTAGGATGGATGGTTGTCATTATCAATTGTCCACGATCATGGCGGCGAAAACAGCCTCGGCGACGAGCACGTCGCCGACAAAGGCGTTGCCCTGGAACTTCCACACGTTGGCCCGCTGGCGCTTCTTTTCAACGACAAAGCGCACGGTGTCGCCGGGCGTGACAGGTTTACGAAAGCGCGCCTGATCGACCGACATGAAATAGACCAGTTTGCCCTCGGCCCCTTTACCCATGGTGCGCACGACAACCACCGCCGCCGTTTGCGCCATCGCCTCGATCATCAGCACCCCCGGCATTACCGGGTGCCCCGGGAAATGACCCTGAAAGAAGGGCTCGTTAATGGTCACGTTTTTGACTCCCGTGGCGCCGACATCGGGCGTGATATCAACGACGCGATCAATCATCAAAAACGGGTAACGGTGGGGTATCATTTCCATGATCCGAACGATATCAATGCTTTCGGCAACAGTATTTGTCTCAGGACTCATCGGATGGACCCCTTGTCTTTCTTCTTTGTCAATGTACCCAGGCGGGCGACCTGCCGCCAAAAATCCTTCGCTGCGATGGCGGGGGAGCCGGCGACCGTGGCGCCGGGGGCGATATCGCGCATCACACCGCTTTGCGCCGCCATCCGTGCGCCATCGCCGATCGTCAAATGCCCGGCGATTCCGACTTGCCCCCCAGCCACGACATAATTGCCCAGCTTCGTGCTTCCCGATATTCCGACCTGAGAGACCACGAAGCAGCCTCTTCCCATCTGTACGTTGTGCCCGATTTGGACCAGATTGTCGATCTTACAACCATCGCCGATCATGGTGTCCGGCCCCGTTCCCCGGTCTATCGTGGTATTCGCGCCAATTTCGACGTCGTCACCAATCAGCACACGTCCCAACTGCGGAATTTTCAAATGATCGAGACTGCCGGGCGGGCGGGCGGGGGCGAAACCGAAACCGTCCTGCCCTATCCGCGCGCCGGGATGAACGATCGCCCGCGCGCCGACCCGACTAAACTGAACCGTCACATTGGCGCCGATCCGGGCGTCATCGCCGATGACCACGCCTTCGCCGATCACTGTATTGGCGCCAATGTGGCAACGCGCGCCGAGTTCCACGCCCTGCGCGATGACGACCCCGGCGTCCACCCGACACCCCGCCCCCAAACGTACGGTGGGATCGACATACGCCGAGGGATGGACCGTTTCGGCGGGCGTCGTCATCGGGTAAAACGCCTGGGCGAGACGCGCATAGGCGCGATACGGCTCGTCGGTCACCAACAAGACCATACCCTCCGGCGCACGCGGAGCTAAATCGGGATGCACGATACATGCGCCCGCCTTGCTTGCCGCGAAGGCGGCGGCGTAATTCTTATTGTCCAGAAAACTAATCTCGTCAGCCTCGGCCCGGTCCAGTGGCGCGACATCCCTGATCCGCCTGCTCTCGTCGGCGCAACGCGAAAGTTCGGCCTTGGCGATATCGGCGATTTGGCGAAGCGTCAACGGACCCGCACAACTGAAAAAACGGGGATCCGCCATGACTTATTTATCCGGTTTGGCGACTTTGAAGGCCGGCAGTTTTTTGTCTAAACGTTCCAGGACAATATCGGAAATGTCCAATGCCGTCGCATAAAAAATGGTTTGCTGCGCGTTCAACACCAGCGTTAGATGATTTTCCTCGGACACCTTTTTAATAACCTCGATCAAGGCCTTGTTGATCGCCTCGTTGGCGGCGAGGCGAACCTTGTTGAGGGCTTGCAAGCGCTGCTGAACCTCGGCTTGAACCTTGCTCAGACGTTGTTCGAATTTTCGCCGCTCGGCGGCATAAGCCTCCGGAGCAAGGAGCGTGCGCTTGCGGTTCAATTCCTGTTCAACGCCACGCAGAGTATCTTCTTCCTTCTTGATATCCTGTTGGATGGCGTCGTGATATTTTTTGATCTGTTCGCCGACATTTTTCGTGACCTTCGCCTTGGCCCGAATCATATCGAGATTAAGCAACGCAACCTTGACCGCAACCTCTCCGCGGGCAGGCGCCGTTCCGGTCTTTTGTTGCGCGAAGGCCGGAGGGGTCATCGCCAATGTGACCAACGTAAATAAGGCGGCGAGGAATGTACGCATCACGTCATAACCTTTTTTAAAAAACGGGTTAAGTATGGGTCTTTTGAACAGGAAAATTAGATTTGACCCGAAGAAACAACCATGATTCAGGCCTAGAATCTGGTCCCGATATTAACGCGCATGACTTCGCTCTTGTCATATTTTTCATGTAACACGGGCCAAGCGAAATCGACGCCGATCGGTCCGATCGGCGAAGACCACGAAAGACCAAAACCTGCCGAAGCGCGCAACGATCCAGTATTTTGCACTTCCGAACTGCTCGGAACGATCTTACCGATCGACCCGAAATCGGTGAAGACATGCCCGGCGACCCCCAATTCCTTCGGCAGTCCAATGGGAAACGACGTTTCCAACGAGCCGCTATAAAACCATTGTCCGCCCAAAGCATCTCCTGATACCCGGTCGCGAGGCCCGACGCCGGAAGAGGCGAACCCCCTGAGGTCGTCGCCACCTAAGAAAAAACGATCGAGAATCGTCACGTTGCCCGACAAAGGCATCACATATCCCGTCGCCCCACGCAAATGCGCCACCCAGCCATCGGCGTATTGGTAGTACGTGGACCCATCAATCCGATTGCGGAAATATTTGGAATCGCCGCCCAATCCCGCCAAGTCGGTGGTCAACTGCGCAAACACGCCCTCGGTGGGGTTGCGTTTATCGTCCCGCGTGTCGTACCCCAACGTATGGGTAACCTCCGACAGCATCCGTTTGCCCGCTTGAGCCTTGATGAACGTCGAAGCCGTATCCTTGACGCTATCCACCTGATTGCTACGCAGCGTATAACGCCATCCCTGGGTCAGGGTATCGGTCAACGGATAATGCGCCCGCAGAGCGAAACCGGTCGATTTCGAATTGAACGAACTGGTGGATTGACGGTTGCTCGCGGTATGGAAAATGTCGAATCCCGCGGAAATATCCCGGCCGAGGAAATAAGGCTCGGTGAAGCTAAGATTGACGGTACTCTGCGATTGTGCGATTTGCGTGCTCAAACTCAGGCTACGTCCGGTGCCCAGCAGGTTGCGTTCGCGAATACTCGCCCCAACCAAAGCCCCGTTGGTGGTTGAATATCCGGCGGTCAACGACAATGCTCCGGTGGATTTTTCCTTTACCTTGACATTGATCACCGTCTTATCGGGCGCGCTTCCGGGGACTTGTTCGACGTCAACTTTCTTGAAAAAATCCAAATCCTGAATGCGTTTTTTCGACCGGCGCAGTTTCGCAGCGTCGAAGGCGTCGCCCTCAACGAGACGAAATTCGCGGCGAATAACCCTATCCAAGGTGCGCACATTACCGGAAATATTGATCCGTTCGACAAACACCCTGGGGCCTTCATCGACCTGATATGTGATATCGATCACGTGTTTCTTACGGTCGCGGTTGATGCGCGGACGAATATCGACGAAGGCATACCCCAGATTTCCGACTTGCGCCGTCATCTTTTCGACGCTTTTATCCACGGCGTCGGCGTTGTACCAGTCGCCCCGCTTGAGGGTGTTTTCGCGCATCAAGGTCGCGCTGGTCAGATTGCGCAATTTGACCGCCACCTTAACGTTCCCGACGCGATAGCGCGGACCTTCATCGACGGTGTAGGTGATGAAGAACGCCTTATGATCTGGCGTCAATTCGGCGACCGAGGAGGAAACACGAAAATCGGCGTAGCCATTTTTTAGGTAAAATCGACGAAGCAACTCGCGATCGTACGTCAGTCTATCGGGATCGTAGGTATCGTCGGAACTTAAAAAGCGATACCACCGCGTTTCCTTGGTCCTGATAACGTCGCGCAGGTCGGAATCGGTAAACGCATGGTTGCCCACGAACCGAATATTCTGAACCCTTGTTACATCACCTTCGTGAATTTCGTACACCAAATTGATGCGGTTCTGATCCAATTGGATCACTTTAGGCTCGACCGTGGCGGCGAAACGCCCACTGCGCCGATACAACGTCAAAATCCGCTCGACATCATTCTGCACCTTGGTACGCGTATAGATAACCCGCGGACGCAATGAAATTTCGGCCTTTAGGTCTGCCGTCTTGATCCTTTTGTTGCCCTCGAAGGCGATCTCGTTAATTACTGGGTTTTCAACCACGTCAACCACAAGAACATCACCGTCTCTGCGAATCGTGACGTCGGCGAACAGGCCGGTCGCAAACAAGCTTTTTAGGGATTTATCAATGCGTTCGGGATCGAACGCATCGCCCTTATGGATCAACAAATACGAACGAACCGTCCCCGGTTCGACCCGACGAGCGCCCTCAACTCGAATTTCACGCACCACCCCGCCCGTTTGCACGCCCGTTTGTGGACTCGTTTGCGCAAGGCCCGGCGACGCGAATAAGAATCCGCCCGCAACAACTGTCAGAAACAGGAAAAAACGCGCCAGTACCAGCAAGAAATCCCCCCGGGATCAAGATATTTCAATGGGGTCGAACACGAAACGACAGACCGAGATCATAGCCCCCCGAAGCGCGCGAACAGCCGCACAAAATCGTTCCAGGTCGCGAAGATCATAAGGAGGAATACCAGAACCAACCCAAAACGAAAACCGTATTCTTGGGTGCGCTGACTGAGAGGCCGTCCACGCAACGCCTCAAAAGCGTAAAAGACCAGATGGCCCCCGTCGAGCATCGGCACGGGAAACAAGTTGAGCAGCCCCAAGTTGACGGAAAAGGCCGCCGCCAGCATCATCATATTGATCAACCCGGTTTGCGCCACATCGGCGGAAACGATGGCGATGCTGATCGGCCCACCCAATTCGTTGGCGTTGCGCGTGCCTCGGATCATCTGTCCCAAGGCGTCCATGATCCCCGCCGTCATGGCGTAAGTCCGCCCGACGCCATGCTCGACGGCCTGAACGATTCCCATGCGTTGATAGATCACCTGAGCGGGATCGGGGCTCACGCCAAGCAGGCCGATGACCCGCGGGGCCACCCCTTTTTGCGAGGCCTCAAGCACATGACGCGCCGGAGTCGCGTCAAGGGTTATGTCGCGGTTGTTCCTGACAATATCGAAACGTAAGGATTTTCCCGGATTCCGGCTGACGATATTGCGTAAATCGTCAAACCAGCGAATCGCCTGGCCGTCAATCGCGACAATGGTGTCGCCGGTTTTAAAACCAGCGGCGGCGGCGGCGCTATCGGGCTGTATTTGCCCAACCCCGGACAAGGGCTTAGGCGTGCCGACGGCGGCGAACAACCCCGTCATCACGACGATAGCGAACACAAAGTTGGCCAAGGGGCCGGCAAAAACGATGGCCGCGCGCTGCGCCAGACGCTTGTGATGGAAAGAAACCGCCCGTTCCTCGGGGGTCATAGGGCGATCCTCGGCATCGTCAACGCCGGTCACCATATCGCCCTCGCCAAACATTTTCACGTATCCGCCCAGCGGCACCATGCTCACCTTCCAGCGGGTGCCCCGCCGATCGGTACGCCCCCACAATTCGGGTCCGAAACCGATGGAAAACACTTCGATCCGCACCCCGTTATAGCGGGCGACCAAGAAATGTCCCATCTCGTGGACGAAAACCAATACCGTGATCAAAGCCAGAAACGGAAGCGTGTTTTCCGTAACCGACGTCGCCATCGAACCGATCAAATTCAGGAAGGTCATGTGTCTCTTCTTACCTCAAATGCACGAATGTTTTCGTTTGCGCCGATTGCCCTCGACGCATGGCGAAATACCGGCGTCGAGGGGTATCATATCTTGGAATTTCCAAGGGCGCGCCCCCTCAGGGCCGTGCGGCGGCCACGCGATCGACTTCCAGGCGCGCCACCCTGCGCGCTTCCCCATCCAGGGCCATGACGTTTTCAAGGCTATCGACTGGCGCGCCGGGAAGCAACTGCAGAGTCTGCTCGACAATGCCCGCAATATCGAGAAAACCAATCTTGCGCTCAAGAAACGCGGTGACCGCGACCTCATTGGCGCCGTTGAGAACGGTTGGCGCGCCGCCCCCAAAACGGAGACTTTCGCCCGCCAAACGCAAAGCGGGAAAGCGCGCGATGTCCGGCGCTTCGAACGTCAACTGACCGATTTCGGATAGCGACAATCTGGCTGACGGGGCGTGCATGCGCTGTGGCCAACTCAGGGCGTAGGCGATCGGCGTGCGCATATCCGGCGCACCCAACTGAGCCAAAACCGAGCCATCGACGTACGAGACCATCGAATGGATCACCGATTGCGGATGGACCAAGGTTTCCAGGCGCTGATGACCGACCGGAAACAGATGATAGGCCTCGATCAATTCCAGCCCCTTATTCATCATCGTCGCGCTGTCGATCGATATCTTGGCGCCCATGTCCCAGTTGGGGTGGGCGCAGGCCTGTTCCGGGGTCACCGCCGCCATGCGCGCGATATCCCACGTCCGAAAGGGGCCGCCCGACGCCGTCAGGGTCACTTTTTCGACGCCATCCACGCGATCGAAATCGAACACCTGGAAAATAGCGCTATGTTCGGAATCCACCGGCAACAGGGTGGCGCCGTGGGCGCGCACCTCGGCCATCATCAGCTCGCCCGCCGACACCAGGCATTCCTTGTTGGCCAAGGCGACCACCGCCCCCCGGCGCGCGGCGGCCAGCGTCGGGCGCAAGCCGGCGGTGCCGACGATCGCCGCGACGACGATATCGCTGGGCAACCGGGCGGCGTCGATCACCGCCTGGGCGCCCGCCGCAACCTCGATGCCGGTTCCCGCCAGAGCGGTCTTCAGGGCGGCGAACATGCTTTCGTCGGCAACGACGCACAACTCCGGGCGAAGCCGCCGCGCTTGATCCGCCAAGAGGGAAACGTTGCGCTTGGCGCACAACGCCGTGACGGTGAACTTTTCGGGATTTCTCTCGACCACATCCACCGTATTGCAGCCGACCGATCCCGTCGCCCCCAAAATGGTCACGCTTTGGGGATGTCGCAGAACCGCCGGCTGGGATTGGGCTATAGCCATAGCAATACGTTGCTCCTCAGCAGGGCGTTTATCAAGGCGGTCACCAAAATCGCGCTCAACAAACCATCGACGCGATCGAAAAGACCGCCATGACCGGGAATGATGGCCCCGGAATCCTTGAGGCCAAACCGCCGCTTGACCCAAGATTCGAACAGATCCCCGCCCTGTGAAACAGCGCCGATAAAAGCGCTGAACGCCGCCCAGCCCCATAGCGCGGGCGCGGCGGCGAGAAAATAACCGATCGCGGCGCCGCACGCCGCCGCGCACGTCATGCCCCCGATTAACCCCGCCCAGGTCTTTTTTGGGCTGATTTTAGGGGCCAGTTTAGGACCGCCTATGCTTAGCCCGAAAACGTAGGCCCCGATGTCCGTGGCCCAAACCGCGCCAAACAACCACGTCACCGTCAGAAAGCCACTTTCGGTATCGCCGCGCAGCCACATGAAAGCGATGCAGGCAAGGCCGACATACCCCACCCCCAAAGTCAACCACGACGGACGCCCGCCGACCATCGCCGACCATTCGTAAATCAAAACGGCCCCGCCCGCGACGACCATCACTTCAAAATAGGGTGTTCCCGCGAAAACGGCCCAAATCGCCAGTGGCGCCAAAACGACGGCCGAAGCCACCCGCGTCAAGGCCTTAAGGGCGGTTTTTTCAGCCACGGACGGCGCCATAGCGTCGATCGCGTTGGTCGAATTCCTCAAGCGTGGCGGAAAAAACGGCGGCGGAAAAATCGGGCCATAGGGTATCGACGAAAACAAGCTCGCTATACGCCATCTGCCACAACAGGAAGTTGCTGACGCGTTTTTCCCCGCTGGTGCGGATCAGCAGATCCGGGTCGGGAATATCGTCGGTATACAGACGCCGGGAGAACGCATCTTGATCAATATCTTCAGGGACGATCTTGCCCGAGCGCACATCTTCGGCCAGGGCGCGCGCCGCGCGCACGATTTCGTCCCGCCCGCCATAGCTGAGCGCGATAATCAGATCAAACCGGGTGTTTTGCGATGTCAACGTTTCGCTATCGTCGATCAACGCCCGAATATCCTCCGGCAGGCGGGCGCGATCGCCGATCACGCGAAGACGGATACCCTTCTTGTGCAACTCGCTGATTTCACGGCGAAGATAAAAACGGATGATCCCCAAGAGGTCGCGAACCTCGCCGTCGGGACGTTTCCAGTTTTCCGACGAAAAACCAAACAAGGTCAGATAACGAACGCCTTTGTGAACGGCCTCTTCGACCACGCCGCGCACCGCCTCAGCACCGCGTTTATGTCCCGCCGTGCGGGGCAGCCCGCGCGCCTGCGCCCATCGTCCGTTACCATCCATAATGATCGCAACGTGACGCGGCGTTTGCCCGTCCATCGTCTGCGTTTGCAACGAAACAGCCTTCATTTCGCCATCCACTCTCTATTCGGCGTTATCAGTGTCATCCTGCCGGATTAAACCTGCATGATTTCTTCTTCCTTATGAGCAAGCACGGTATCGATCGATTTAATGTGTTCATCGGTCAAATCTTGCACATTTTGCCCGTGGTCATGCTGCTGATCACTGGAAATCGCACCGTCTTTTTCGGCCTTTTTCAGTTCATCCATGGCATGACGGCGCACGTTGCGCACCGCGATGCGCGCCTCTTCGGCATACTTACCCGCAATTTTGGTGATTTCACGGCGACGTTCTTCATTCAGCGGCGGAATAGGGATCCGGATCAGCTGCCCGTCAACCGCTGGGTTCAATCCCAGGCCGGCCTCGATGATCGCCTTTTCGACCGCCTTGACCATCGAACGGTCCCAGACCTGAACCGACAACATTCTGGGTTCGGGAACCCCCACCGTGCCGACCTGGGCCAGCGGCATCGCCGCGCCGTAGGCTTCGACGGTCACCGGTTCGAGCAGACTGACCGACGCCCGACCCGTGCGCAAGCCGCCGAATTCCTTGCGCAACATTTCGACCGCGCCTTCCATACGTTTGCGCGTGTCTTTCATCAAACCATCAATATTCGCGTCGGCCACGATCCTAACCCCTTAAAAAAAACGACTGCTCTTTGGTGAAGTGGGCTGAATATAACGTCATTCGATAATGGTGCAATGCCCTTCGCCGCGCACCACATCGGCGAAAGCGCCTTCTTTATGTATGGAAAAGACCAAAATCGGAAGCTCATTTTCGCGCGACAAGGCGATCGCCGAGGCGTCCATGACCCGTAAATTTTGGCTCAGGACCTCCTGATAGCTGAGCGTATCGTAACGCACGGCGTCGGGGTCTTTTTTCGGATCGGCGCTGTAGACCCCGTCAACCTGGGTGCCTTTCAGCAAGGCGTCGCAATTCATTTCCACCGCGCGCAGGGCCGCCGCGGTGTCCGTGGTGAAATACGGATTCCCCGTTCCGGCGGCGAAGATCACGATCCGGCCTTTTTCCAAATGACGCACGGCCCTGCGGCGAATGTATGGTTCGCAAACCGTGGTCATCGGGATCGCCGATTGCACCCGGGTCGGCACGCCCAAACTTTCCAACAAACTCTGCATGGCGAGCGCATTCATCACAGTGGCCAGCATGCCCATGTAATCGGCGGTCGCCCGTTCTATTTTCGTCGCCGCCGCGGACATGCCGCGGAAAATATTACCGGCGCCGATCACCAAACAAACCTGAACGCCCATATCGTAAACGGATTTAACTTCGCCGGCGATCCGTTCCACGGTGTCGGTATCCAAGCCGTATTGCTGATCGCCCATCAACCCTTCGCCCGATAATTTGAGCAACACGCGCCGGTATTTCGGGGAAGACGTCGGTAACGACATGAGTATCCTCTCGCTTTTTATATTTTCAACATGACGGATTTTATGAAAAACCACGACGCGGAGCCAGCGCTTTAACTCTGGCGTGCAGCCGAACCTGATCGAAGCGCCCCGAACGACGCCAAGCACCGGATATATCGAAAAAAAAGCGGGGCGACCCGATAGAGCCGCCCCGCCTTACGATCACCCGGACAAAATGTCAAGCTCCGGCGGCGGCGGCCACCTCGGCTGCGAAATCGTCTTCCTTTTTGTCGATCCCCTCGCCGAGGCCAAAGCGGATAAATCCACCGACCGCAAGCTCCGCGCCCAATTCCTTGGCTTTCAACTCGACCGCTTTGGCGACCTTGTTTTCGCCGTCGATGACAAAAGTTTGTTCCATCAAGCAGACTTCTTCGTAATACTTGCGAATTCGCCCTTCGATCATCTTGGCGATAATTTCCTCGGGGCGTCCAGATTCACGGGCCTGATCGCCGATGACCGCTTTTTCGCGTTCGATCAACGCCGGATCAAGATCGTCACGGCTCAACGACGCCGGATTGGTCGCGGCGACATGCATCGCGATCTGTTTAGCGAACGCGATCAGAGGTTCCGCGGCGGCGCGCGACTTGATCGCCACCAAAACGCCGATCTTGCCGACCCCCTCGCCACTGGCGTTATGAACGTACGGGGCGACAACACCTTCGGCGACACTGATTTTGTCCATCCGGCGCAAGCTCATGTTCTCGCCGATGGTCGAAATCAAATGGGTCAGTTCTTCCCCTACGGTCCGCCCGGTTCCGGGATAGGCGCAAGTCTTCAGGGCGTCCATGTCGGCGACATTCAACGCCAACTTGGCGACAGAGGCCACAAACCCCTGAAAGGTTTCGTTACGTGCGACAAAATCGGTTTCCGAATTAACCTCGACGATCGCTCCATTGCCACCGTCGACGGCGACACCGACGAGTCCTTCGGCGGCGACGCGACCGGCCTTCTTGGCCGCGGCGGCCAGCCCCTTGGTGCGCAACCAATCGACGGCCGCCTCGATTTCACCATCGGTTTCCGACAACGCCTTCTTGCAGTCCATCATCCCCGCGCCGGACAATTCGCGCAGTTCCTTAACCAGGGCGGCAGTAATCTGTGCCATACTTCTTGTTCTCCAGTAAAATTATTCGTCCGCCAACGAAGAGAAAGCGGCGGATCAGGCGCCGGTCCCTTCCGTGGCGGGAGCGACGACTTCCGCGGCGTCCGCCACCGGGGCGGCGGGGGTCTCGACCGGAGCCGCGGCGGGCAACACCTCGACGGGGGCTTCCTCGGCGGCGCCCAAGTCGCCGCCGCTGGCGGTGACTTCAGCCTGGATGCCGTCCAAAACGGAACCGACCATCAGATCGCAATAGGCGCTGATCGCGCGCAGGGCGTCGTCATTGCCGGGGATCGGATAATCGACGCCGTCGGGAGCGCTGTTCGAATCGAGAACGGCGACTACGGGAATGCCCAACTTATTCGCCTCGGCGACGGCGATCGATTCCTTGTTGGTATCGATGACCACCAGGATATCGGGAAGACCGCCCATTTCCTTGATGCCGCCCAATGCGCGTTCGAGCTTATCGCGCTCACGGGTCAGTTGGAGCAGTTCCTTCTTGGTCAGGCCCTGGGTTTTCTCGACGCTGGACATCTGATCGTCCAGTTCACGCAGGCGCTTGATCGACTTGGAGATGGTTTCCCAGTTGGTCATCATGCCGCCGAGCCAGCGGTGATTGACGTAATACTGACCGCAGCGCTGCGCCGCTTCGGCGACCTTGCCCGAGGCCTGGCGCTTGGTGCCGACGAACAACACGCGCCCGCCGCCGGCAACGACGTCGCGCACGGCCTGCATGGCGCGATACATCAAGGGCACGGTCTGCTGCAGATTGATGATGTGAACCCCGTTGCGCACGCCGAAAAGAAACGGCGCCATTTTCGGGTTCCAACGGCGGGTGTTATGCCCAAAGTGCACGCCCGCTTCCAAGAGCTGACGCATGGTAAAAGTCGGCAAAGCCATTTTATCTGTCCTTTTCCGGTTGTTCCTCCGCGGGCGCGGCCCCTTTTGGGGCACCGGAACGGCTTGGTGTGAACATGCACTCCCCGCCGCAAACCCGCGTGTGAAATTGCGCACCATTTGCGCATAACGAAACCACGACCGCGCGAACGCATAAAAGCGCCCGCACCGACGTATGGGCGGGTTCTACCGTCGTCGCGGCGTTAACGCAAGGGAAATTCGCGTGATTCCGAGGGAAAAGCGGAACTTTCCGCCTTAGCCGTGCACGGCGACGCCCTGCGTGAGCATACCGTGCGGCGCATGCCCACGGACCTATAGCTCCTGAACATCGGACACGCCCACCATGAGACGAACGGATTGAAGGATGTCGGGGGTGATGTTGTAGCGCCCCTTGAGATTGATTTCGACCTCGTTTAAGGCGTCCAGACGGGCGGCGACGCGCACCTCGCCCTGGCCTTTGCCTTGGACTTCCCCCAAAAGACCGGCCAAATTCGGCAGTGCGGTCGGGGCATCGATCACGATTTTCAACCCGCTGGCGGTGCGCGCCGTGACCTTGTCCAAAAGCTCCATGGAATGGGCGGTCATCCGCGGGGTGTCACCTTCGAACTGCACGGCGGCCTTGATAAACAAGGAATTTCCCGGAACCAACATCTCGGCGGCCTGGCTCAGCACCTCGGAAAACACCGTCACTTCAAACGCGCCCGAGGCGTCGGAAAACTGCACGAACGCGAATTTATTGCCCTTGGCCGACACCATCTCGCGCTTGGAAACCATGGTTCCCGCCAGATTGACCGCGCCCGAGCGGCCCTGCGACAGGACCTGGGCGATCGGCTGGGCCTTGATCCGTTCCAGGCTTTTGCCGTAAGCGTCCAGCGGATGGGCGGACAGATAGAACCCGATCGCCGAAAATTCCTCGCGCAGGCGGTCCATTACCGACCAGTCCGAAACTTCGGGAAGCCGCAAGGCCGGGGCCGGGGTCGCTTCGCCGCCGAACAGGCCGATTTGGTCGCTTTCGCGCTCGCGCGTGGCGGCGCTGGCGTGTCCCAGAACGACGTTGACACCCTCCAACAGTTGCCTACGATTGGAATTCAGGCCGTCAAAGGCCCCGGCGCGCACCAAATTTTCCAAGGATCTTTTGTTGACGGCGTGACCATCCAAACGAGAGGCGAACGCGTTGATATCACGGAAAAGGCCGCCTTTTTCGCGTTCTTCGACGACCGAGCGCATCGCCGCCTCGCCCACGTTTTTAATGGCGGCCAAGGCATAGCGTATGGCCACGGCTTTGTTGTCCCGATCACGCTCGACCTTAAAAAAAACCGAAGACTTATTGATATCCGGGGTATGGAGGGGGGCGCCGATGCGCACAAGCTCCTGTCGATATCCCCCAAGCTTATCGGTATTGGTCATGTCCAGGGTCATCAGGGCGGCCATGAATTCGAGGGGGTAATTGGCCTTCATATACGCCGTCTGGTAGGCCACCAGGGCATAGGCGGCGGCATGGGACTTATTGAAACCGTAGCCGGCGAACTTGGCGACCTGATCGAAAATTTCATCGGCCTTGGCGCCGGGTACTCCGCGCGCCTCCGCGCCTTCGACGAACAGGACCCGCTGTTTGTCCATTTCCTCCTTGATCTTTTTGCCCATCGCCCGGCGCAACAGGTCCGCGCTGCCCAGGGTGTAGCCGGAAAGTTCTTGGGCGATCTGCATCACCTGTTCCTGGTAGATCATGATGCCGAAGGTCTCCTTGAGGATGCCTTCAAGCGTCGGATACAGGTAATCGGGCGTCTCCTCGCCGTGCTTGCGCTTGATATAGCTGGGGATGTTTTCCATCGGCCCCGGACGATACAAGGCGACGACGGCGATGATATCCTCGAAGGTATCGGGCCTGAGCTGACGCAGGACGTCGCGCATGCCCTGGCTTTCCAACTGGAACACCCCCGCCGTCTCGGCGCGCGCCAGCATCGCGAAGGTCGTTTTGTCGTTCAACGGGATGGTCGAAAGGTCCACCTCGGCCCCGCCCTCGGCGGCGAATTCGACCGCCTTGGCAAGAACGGTCAGGGTTTTCAGGCCCAAAAAGTCGAACTTGACCAGCCCCGCCGATTCCACCCATTTCATGTTGAACCCGGTCACCGGCATGTCCGAGCGTGGGTCGCGGTAAAGCGGCACCAGTTGGTCGAGCGGGCGGTCGGCGATAACCACGCCGGCGGCATGGGTCGAGGCGTGGCGATACAGCCCCTCGATCGGCAGCGCGGTATCGACCAGGCGCTTGACCGTTTCGTCGCCGCGGATCATTTCGCGCAATTGCGGCTCGGCGTTGATCGCCTCGCTCAGGGTCATCGGATTGGCCGGATTGCTGGGGATCAGCTTGGAAATTTTATCGACCTGCCCGTACGGCATTTCGAGCACCCGCCCGACGTCGCGGATCACGGCGCGGGCCTGGAGCTTTCCGAACGTGATAATCTGGGCGACCCGGTCGCGGCCGTATTTTTCCTGAACGTAATGAATCACTTCGTCGCGGCGATCCTGGCAGAAATCGATATCGAAATCGGGCATGCTGACGCGTTCGGGATTGAGGAAGCGTTCGAACAGCAACCCGAAGCGCAACGGATCGAGGTCGGTGATCGTCAGCGCCCAGGCCACCACCGAACCCGCGCCCGAGCCGCGCCCCGGCCCGACGGGGATGCCCTGCTCCTTGGACCACTTGATAAAATCCGAAACGATCAGAAAATATCCGGGAAAGCCCATCTGGACGATGATATTGAGTTCGTAGTCCAGACGCTCGAAATAGGGTTTTGCCGCCGCTTCACGCGCGGCGGCGTCCATGTCCGCCGACCACACCTGGGTTTCCAGGCGGGCGATCAGGCCGGCGTGCGCCTGGGTGCGCAGCTCATCCTCCTCGGTCTTGCCTTGCCCGCAGTCGAAGGGCGGCAAAATGGGCGCGATCTTATCGACCTTAAAGGCGCAGCGTTTGGCGATCACCAAGGTATTGGCGATCGCCTCGGGAAGGTCGGCGAACAGGGCCTTCATTTCCCCGGCCGACTTGAAATAGTGTTCTTGCGTTAGCTTGCGCCGCTCGTCCTGCGAGACGTAGGCGCTTTCGGCGATGCAGATCAGGGCGTCGTGGGCGGTGTACATTTCCTTGTCGGGGAAAAAAACTTCGTTGGTGGCGACCAACGGCAGGTCGAGATCGTAGGCGAGATCGAGGAACGCTTCCTCGGTGCGTTTTTCATCGCCTAAGTCGTGGCGCATCAGTTCGACATACAAACGCCCCCGATAAATTTCCGCCAGGCGGCGCATCAGCTTTTCGGCGTCGTCCGCGCGGCCCTCCAAGAGCAATCGCCCAACCGGCCCGCCGGGGCCGCCGCTAAGCGCGATGACGCCCGCGCCGTGGGCCGCCAAATCGTCAAGCGTCACCTTGGGATCATCGACATCCTCGCCGTCGAGGTAGGCGCGGCTGAGCAATTTCAAGATATTGCCATAGCCCGCGGCGTTTTGCGCCAGCAGCACCAGCGCCGGCGTGCGCGCGCGTTCTTTGGGCGCGGTGCGCGGTGCGCGTGGCTCGTCGGCGCCAAGATCGACCGCCACTTGACAACCGATGATCGGCTGCACGCCGCCGTCCGACGCGGCCAAGGAAAACTCCAGGGCGCTGAACAGGTTGTTGGTGTCGGTCACCGCCACCGCGGGCATGCGGTTTTCCCGGCACAAACGCACCAGATCCTTGATGCGTGTCGCGCCTTCAGAAAGCGAATAAGCGGAATGAACCCGAAGATGAACGAAATCTGCATGTGCCATGATGGCGCAAGGATTCCACATTCCGCGCCCCAAGTCAGCACGCGTTGTGGGCGAGCGACCGTTTATCCACAACATTTCGCCGTCATATCGCGCCGCCATGAAACGGCGATGCGGCGCCCGCCCACCAGCCCGCCCGGGGCGGGCTTGCCTTCCGCCGCCGTTAATGGTTATAAAAAGGTGTGTATTAGAAAAATATATTATTCTTGGTTGAGCGCCCCATTATGAAGAATTCATATTTTCGCACCGCCGCCATGAGTTTGGTGACGGGGATATTCGCCGGAACGCTTATCTTCTCCACGGCCTCAGCGGCCTCTCCCGGTGCACAGGTCGCCCCACCGCCACGGACGGAAGCCCCATACCCGACGCAAATAAAACCCGTGGCATTGGAAAAAGGCCGCCTGATCCTGCCCGAGAGACCGAAACTCAGCGCACCCGATGTTCTCGCGAGGAACCTCTCGGAAAATTTTTACGAAGAAACTTATGTCTATAACCTAAAGGGTTTTTTTCTTTCCATTGATCTTGGGTTTATCCGTTTTGAAGAACAGCGCAGTGGTGGGTACGCACAGATATCCGACCATAATTTTCGTGACCTCGCCCGCACGTTTTCGCAGACATACACGCCCATTCCCTTTAAAACGATGAAAATCCAAACCCTCGGAACGACAAAATACGCGCAATTCCCGACCAAGGGAGGACGCAATTGCGTCGTATTTTCCCGCGTTTTCGGAAAGAACCGTGGTCCCAAGCTCACCTCGGCCGTCATGATGGGCGTTTTATGCGATATCAACGGTTCCCCCGACGATCTCCTTGGAAAGCTGGTGTCCTTCTACATTGAGAAGATCACGCTGCGAGAAAAAGCACCCCCCGCGAAATAGCGCCGCACAGGAGACATCATGAAAGTGTTCAATATCACCATCGTCGCCATCGCCCTCGGGGGGATTTTAAGCGGCTGCGCCGCGCCTCAAGGGAGCGTCGGCATTCTCGATGCGCCGACGCCCAACCCTTCGCTCGACAATGACCGGGGCGTACCCGTCGCCCAATGGCAGAGCCGCCTGGTTCTACCGGTAAGGCCCCTGCTTTCCGCGCCGCGGATATTCAGAAAAGAAGAAGCACCGGGGCGTTTGCGGGAAGTTTATCTTTACGATCTCACCGGATTTATCCAATTCCAACGCATCGGCCTGCTCTGGTTGGACGAACGCCGCACGGAAGGATACTCTCAGTTAGACGACCCACAGTTTCGTTCCTTGGGCAAAGTCATGTCCCGAAAGTTTACCTACGTTCCCTTCGACAACATGAAAATCGAGACACGAGGCGCGGTCAAATACGCCGCCTTTAGGTCCGACCACGACCGACCGTGCGTTCTGTTCTCCCGCCCCATCGGTGAAAAAAAGGGCGCGGCGCGCGCCGGCGCCATGATCATCGGGTCGTTTTGCGACAGCTCCCGTTATGGGACGGACGAATTGAAAAAATTGGTCACTTATTATGTTGGGAAAATCACCCTGCGGGAGAACGCCGTCGGCGCACGTTAGCCCCCGTACAATAAAAAGATACAATAAAAAAACCTGCTCTTGATCACAGTTAGCTCTTTTCACGATCAGACTGGAAATATCATGAAAGTGTTCAATATCGCCATCGTCGCCATCGCCCTCGGGGGGATTTTAAGCGGCTGCGCCGCGCCCGGCAAAACCGGTAAACACGGCGCCTATGCCATGAGCGGGCAATACCTCGGCAAGGACACCCGCCACGAAATCACCCCCGCCGAAAGCCGTCTTATTTTGCCCGCGAAACCCGCCTTGAAAATCGATAAAATCATTGCCGGGGACGTCGGCCCCAATCGCTATGAAGAATCCATCATGTTTAAAGGCCTTGGCTTCGCGCGCTACGAAGAAGTTTACCGAGGCGGGTTTGGCCAGGTATTCGACCGTCACTTTCGTAAGTTGGGCGCACAATTGAGCAAAGTCGTCATCCCCGTTCCCTACAAAACCCTCACGATCAAAACGAAGGGAAGGATGAAATATGCGACCTTTACCACCAAATCGCGCCCCTGCGTCCTGTTCGCACAGCAGGTCGGAGAGAAAGGGTACCGCGACCGCACGCCGGGAATGGTCACGGGGCTAATTTGCGATCGGCCTGGGTTTTCCCCCGAACGCTTGGCGTTCCTAATCACCTCGTACATCGCCAAGATTAAAAAGCGCTGAGGTCCACCGTCTTCATCCAGGGTCAGGACCTAGTCGCGGCTTAAACCGCCACCAGATGACCGTCTTCGAGGCGCACGGTCCTGTCCATGCGCGCCGCGAGGTCGGGATTGTGGGTCGCGATCAGGGCGGCCAGACCGGCGTCGCGGGCCAACGTCAGAAGCATGTCGAACACGGTTCCCGCGGTGTCGGGGTCGAGGTTTCCGGTCGGCTCGTCGGCGAGTAGGAGGCTCGGCCCGTTGGCCAACGCGCGGCCGATGGCGACGCGCTGCTGTTCGCCGCCCGACAGGCGCGCCGGGCGGTGGTCGGCGCGGGCGGCGAGTCCCAAGGCGTCCAGCATTTTCGCCGCCCGACCGCGAGCCTCGGCCTTGCCGCGACCGGCGATAATTTGAGGGATGGCGATGTTCTCCAGCGCCGAAAATTCGGCCAACAAATGGTGGTACTGATAGACGAAGCCCAAATGGTCGCGGCGCATCGCCGTCAAGCGGTCATCGCCCAGGGCGGTACAGTCCTCGCCGACGATGCACACCACGCCGCCGTCGGGCTTTTCCAGCAGTCCCGCAATTTGCAGCAGGGTCGATTTGCCCGCCCCGCTGGGTCCGACCAGGGCCACGATTTCCCCCGGATGGATGACCAGATCGCACCCCTTGAGCACCTCCAGCGCGTCGCGTCCCTGAAGGAAGGTGCGCCGGACCGCGCTCAACGCCAAAACCGGATTACTCATAGCGCAAGGCCTCCGCCGGATCGATGCGCGCCGCCCGCCACGACGGGTAAATCGTCGCCAAAACAGACAGCCCCAGCCCCATTGCGACCACCGCAACGACCTCGGCGGGATCGACCCGCGAGGGCAATTGCGAAAGGAAGTAAATCTCGGAGGAAAACAGCTGCGTTCCGGTCAGGCCCTGTATCCACTGGCGAATTTGCTCGATATTGGTGGCGATCGCTAGGCCCAAAATCAATCCAGCGAAAGTGCCGATAAAGCCGATCCCCGCCCCGGCGATGAAAAAAATCCGCATGATCGTTCCGCGCGTCGCCCCCATCGTGCGCAAGATGGCGATATCGCGGCCTTTGTCCTTCACCAGCATGATCAAGCTGGAAACAATATTGAAGGCGGCGACCACGATAATCAGCGTTAGGATCAAGAACATGACGTTGCGTTCGACCTCGACGGCGTTGAAAAAACTGGCGTTGGCCTGTTGCCAGTCCTGTATGTTGACGCCGCCGCCCAAGGCTTTGGCGATCGCGCCGGCGACGTGCGTCGCCCGCGTCGGATCGTTGATGAAGACCTCGATATTGGTGACCGCGCCGGGCAGACGGAAATAGGTCTGCGCCGCCTTGAGCGGCATGAAGATAAAGCTCGAATCGTATTCGTACATGCCGACGTCGAAAGTCGCCACCACCGTATAGGCGCGCATTCTGGGCACGGTGCCGAAGGCCGTCACCTGCCCCTTGGGCGAAATCAGCGTGATCCGGCCGCCGACGCCGACGCCCATGTTGCGCGCCAATTTATCGCCGATGACGATGGCGTCGGGGCCGGAAAAATTGGCCAACGAGCCGCTGACGATATGATCGGCGACGATCGCCCGGCTTTTCAGGTCGGCGGGTCTGACGCCGCGCACGGCGGCGCCGCCCGCGGCGTTTTTCGAGGTCGCCATAACCTGCCCTTGGATCAGCGGAAACGCCGCGCGGACGCCGGGAACCGCCTTGATCTTCGCCGTCCACGGGTCGTAGTCGGTCAACTCCGAACTTTGACTATAAACGCCGAGATGCCCGTTCAGCCCCAAAATCCGGTTCAGCAGTTCCTCGCGAAAACCGTTCATCACCCCCATCACGATAATCAAGGTGGCGACGCCCAGGGCGATGCCCAGCAGGGAAAACCAGGCGATCACGGAAATAAACCCCTCCCGCCGGCGCGCCCGCAGATAACGAAAGGCCACCATCCATTCGAGGGCTGAAAACATCACGAAGCGAACCTTTCGACGACCGCGGCGATGGGCATTTCGATCCGTTCGCCGTCGGCTCGATTTTTGACCTCGGCGATGCCGTTCTTCACCCCGCGCGGCCCGATCACCACCTGCCAGGGCAGCCCGATCAGATCCATGTCGGCGAATTTAGCCCCGGCCTTTTTATCGCGATCGTCATACAACACCTCGACCCCGGCGCGGCGCAAGTCGCGATACAGCGTATCGCACGCGCTCGTGCACGCCTCGTCGCCATAACGCAGATTGATCAGGCCGACTTTGAACGGGGTCACGCTTTCGGGCCAGATGATGCCGTTGTCATCGTGCGAGGCTTCGATGATCGCCCCCACCAGGCGCGAGACGCCGATCCCGTACGAGCCCATCTCGACGGGAATTTCCTCCCCCTCGGAGCCGGTGACGACGGCGTTCATGGGCTTGGAGTACTTGGTCGAAAAATTGAAAATGTGGCCGACCTCGATCCCTCTCGCGGTCACCAAATCGTCGCCCAAAGCGGCGGCCTGTTCGCTGTCGTGAATTTCGTCGGTGGCGGCGTAAAGCGATGTCCAACGATCGACGATGGGCTGCAGATCGCCATCGTAATCGACATCCTCGGGAACTTCGAAGTCGAGGAAGTCCTTATGGCAGTAGACTTCGGACTCGCCGGTCTCGGCGAGCACCAGGAATTCGTGGCTCATGTCGCCGCCGATGGGACCGGTGTCGGCGCGCATCGGAATCGCCTTCAGGCCCAGGCGCGCGAAGGTGCGCAGGTAGGCGACGAACATTTTATTGTACGAACGCCGCGCCCCGGCGTTATCGAGATCGAACGAATACGAATCCTTCATCAAGAATTCGCGCCCGCGCATGACCCCGAAGCGAGGGCGGATCTCGTCGCGGAATTTCCACTGAATATGGTACAGCAGCTTGGGCACGTCCTTGTAGCTGCGCAGCGCGCCACGGAAAATATCGGTGATCTGTTCCTCATTGGTGGGGCCGTACAGCATGTCGCGCTGATGGCGGTCGCGAATACGCAACATCTCCGGCCCGTAGGCGTCATAGCGTCCGCTTTCGCGCCACAGGTCGGCCGACTGGATGGTCGGCATCAACATTTCCTGCGCCCCGGCGGCGTCCTGTTCCTCGCGCACGATTTGTTCGATTTTCTTCAACACCTTTAGCCCCATCGGCAGCCAGGAATAAATCCCGGCGCTGGCCTGGCGGACCATGCCCGCACGCAGCATCAGGCGATGCGAGGCGATTTGCGCCTCGGCCGGTGTTTCTTTTAACGTGGGAAGGAAGTAGGCGGATAAGCGCATAAAAAACCCCGAAAAACAAATGCCCACGCGAACGCGGCGCAAACAAACCGTGAAGCCGCCGACTTTAGGCGATGGCGCCCCCCGCCGCAATGGCGCGCACACGCCAAACCATCAAATTTTTATAAAACAGAAAGACAAATCAGGGCCCATAGGCGCGGCGGCAGGCCTTGGCGATGGCCTCGGCGTCTTCGTCCTTTAGCGGTTTGTCGTCCACATACAATTTTCCATCCTTGACGCCGACGGTCCACAGCTTGCTCGTCGCCGAATAGCCCAGGGCGTCCAGGCCGTATCTTTTGGCGATATCGACGCCGAAATCGATCACGATGTTCTGCGGCACGGCAAACGGCGACGTTGCGCCGTTCAGGTCCGCCGGGGCGACCGGCTTGCCGTTGACATCGACGCCCGGCGTGTACGCCCCGCCATCGGCGGGGACGACCGAGGGCAATTGGGCGCAGGCTTCTTTGCTGACGGAGACTTTCGTCGCGGCTTCGTCTTGCGCCGCACCGCCCCGCCGGGCCGTTTGAGGCGCGGTTTGAGACGCGAGACCGTCGCCATGGGCGAAATCGACAAGAATACCGCCTGGAACAATCACCCATAGCCCCCACAGCCAAATCACGATAAGAAAACGTTTCATTTTTATGACCGCCATAACATCACTATACTGCCCGCCGGCCGGCGCGGGAACTCCCAAGACCAAGACAAGCCGACACAATCACGACGTTGGCGCGTCACCAGGGGAACGCCATCGTCACATCGACCAAAGCCTTAGAGGGAACATAGCATGCTTGAAAACTTTTTTCGCCTGTCCGAGCACGACACCACGGTGCGCCGGGAAATACTCGCCGGGGTCACCACGTTCCTGACCATGGCCTATATCATCTTCGTCAATCCCGAAATGTTGTCGCAGGCGGGCATGGACAAGGGGGCCGTGTTCACCGCGACGTGCCTCGCCGCCCTCATCGGCACCGCGGTCATGGGTCTGTACGCCAATTACCCGGTGGCCTTGGCCCCGGGCATGGGGCTGAATGCCTACTTCACCTACGTCGTCGTTTTGGGCAGCGGGTACACATGGCAAGTCGGTCTGGGCGCCGTCTTTATTTCCGGCACCATCTTCCTGACGCTTAGCATCCTGCCCGTGCGCGAATGGATCATTAACGCCATTCCCAATTCGATGAAAATGGCGATCTCGGCGGGCATCGGTCTGTTTCTTGCCATCATCGGATTGAAGAACGCCGGAATCGTCGTCGCCAATCCGGCGACGTTCGTCACTTTGGGTAATTTGACCAGCCCGACGGTGCTGCTGTCGTGCCTGGGCTTCATCATGATGGCGGTGCTCAGCGCACGCAAGATTCCCGGCGGGATCATCATTTCCATTTTGGCCGTGACTCTGATCGGCATGGCGAGCGGCCTGAGCCATTTCGTCGGCATTTTCGCCATGCCGCCGTCGGTCATGCCGACTCTGTTGCATATGGACATCATGGGCGCCTTGAATATCGGCCTGCTTACGATCGTCTTCGCTTTCCTCTTCGTCGATCTGTTCGACACCGCCGGCACCCTGGTCGGGGTCGCTCATCGGGCGGGGTTGCTCGATAAAGACGGAAAGCTTCCGCGCCTCAACCGCGCCCTGATCGCCGACAGCACGGCGACCCTGGCCGGGGCCGCCCTGGGCACCTCGACGACGACCAGCTATATCGAAAGCGCCGCCGGTATCGACGCCGGGGGACGCACCGGATTGACCGCGGTGACCGTCGCCGCGCTGTTCGCCCTGGCATTGTTCCTGTCGCCGCTGGCGCACAGCATTCCGGGCTTCGCCACCGCCCCCGCCTTGGTTTTCGTGGCCAGCCTGATGGTGCGCGGCCTGGCCGAGATCGACTGGAACGACATCACCGAGGCCGCGCCCGCCCTGGTCACGGCGATCACCATGCCGCTAACCTTCTCGATCGCCAACGGCATCGGTCTGGGCTTTATCACCTATGCCGCGATCAAGTTGTTCTCCGGCAAAGCCAAGGAAGCCGGACCGGCGATCTTCGTGCTCGCCCTCGCCTTCATCGTCAAATTCGCCTACGTCGGCGGTTAAGTACACTTCCCGCCCCCAAAAAGTTCCCTCTTTTCGGGGGGCCTTTTGGGGGGCGCCCGGTGTGAAAATTACGATGCGTCTCCCGCGTAAAAGGCGCGCCCGACCGCCATCCATGGCGGGTCCAACGCCCGGATGGCGTCGTAGGCCGGGCAATCCTCACGGTGGGTGCCGGGCAGATAGCCGATGCTCATCAAAAATTCGCCGGTAATCTCACCGCCGGTGAACTTGAAGGTTTTCTTGAACAGCTTCACCCAATCGCTCTTGACGCGGGGGTGTTGGGCGGCGAGCCAACCGGCGAAGCCTTTGTGACTGGCGCGCAGGGCCTGAATGCGCCGTGCGTTCTCGATAATCGCGGCGATTTTAAGCCGATTGCGAATTATATCAGAATCGCCGAGCAGACGTTCGACATCGTCGGCCCCGAACGCCGCCACGGTATCGACATCGAACCCGGCGAAGGCGCGCCCGATCGCTTCGCGTTTTTTCAAAATCAACAACCAGGATAACCCGGCCTGGAAAATTTCCAGCGCCAGACGTTCGAACAGGGCACTTTCCGCGTTTAAGGGAAAGCCGTATTCCCTATCGTGATAGGGGCCGTGGATGGGATGCCCCTTAGCTGCGTCGCAATACCAATTCACGCCTTTTCCCCCTGACCCTCGTCACCTGGAACTGAAACGGTTCATATATGACACACGGAAAAAGGCTTCGGCTAGGAAAGGCCCGCGCCGTGATGCGGGAACATCATAAGCGGACCGTGACGACGTCCGAAGCCTTTTTCCGTGCGCCCAAACGATCATAGAGGCAAAGCGGCCCCCCATACGGCGCGCCGTATTTCAGTTCCAGGTGACGAGCCTACGCCCTTTTATATCCGGTCAGCCCGATCAGCGCCGACATGCCTCTATGCCCCGGACCTTCATCGACCTCTCGCTCTTCCTCGGCGATTTCAAGTTTTTCTAAAATGGTAAATGTTCCTTCGAGAAGCGCGCGCGTGTACAAATTTTCAAGACGGCGCGGCCCGCCGGTGCCGTATTCGAGCTGTTTTGGCGTATACCCTTGGAGGATCAGCAGTCCGCCCGGTTTTAAAGCCCTCAGCATGCCCGCCCATTTTTGCGCCCGTTGGTCGGGATCGCTGAATTGGGTGAAAATTTCAACGACGACGTCAAATTGCGCCTCGGGGTAGGCCCATTGATGAACGTCGGCGCGTTCGATGCGCATGGTCACGCCGTATTCATCGGCCAGAGCGCGAGCCTTCACCTGGGCGGCGGGGGAAAAATCGAGGGAAAGCACATCCAGCCCCCGACGCGCCAACCAGACGCCGTTGCGCCCCTCACCGTCGGCGACGACCAGAACATTCCCATGTTCGGGAAGTTTATCCGCGTTGGCGACCAGGAAGGTGTTGGCCTCCTTGCCGAAAACGTAATGATCGGACGAAAAACGATTTTCCCAATCTTCAAAAGCGCTCATTTTGACTCCAGCTTAAATACATACCGTCATTTTTCTTCGAGTTCGATCAAGGTGCCGCAAAAATCCTTGGGATGCAGGAACAAGACCTGTTTGCCGTGGGCGCCGATTTTCGGTTCGCCATCGCCGAGCACCCGATCGCCGCGCGCCTTCAAATGATCGCGGGCGGCGAGGATGTCATCGACTTCGTAACACACGTGATGCACGCCCCCGGAAGGGTTCTTGGCCAAAAAATTAGCGAGCGGCGAGGCCGCGCCCAGGGGTTCCAACAGTTCGATCTTGGTGTTGTCCAGGGTGACGAAAACCACGCGCACGCCGTGATCGGGCTGATCGCTGGGCGGAGAAACTTCCGCGCCCAGGGACTCCTTGTATATTCGGCTCGCCTGGGCGACATTACCGACCGCGATGGCGACATGATTAAGCCTTCCGATCATCGTCCTTCCCTTCACTCAAAAACGGCGCACCGGATTTCACACCGACGGCGCGATCATGGCGCGCCAACGTGGCCAGATTATGACCGAGCGCAGGGCATCGAAACTGCGCTTAATCCTCGATCGGCCCAAGGCGAATCATCTGCACCTTGACCACGGCGTTCTTATTCAAGCTATTTCGAAAATAGCGCCGCACTGCGATGCGCACCGCCTCGCTGATTTGGTCGTCCTGGCTTCGGGCTTTTTTCGACAACGTATCGACGACGTTCGCGGCGATATCGACAGCGCCGTCCAGAAGGTCCGTCTCGGACGGATCGAGAAGGCCCGTCGTCGTGATTTGCGGGTCCGCAGCCAAGATGCCATCGTCCTCGACGACCACGCTGACCACCGCCTCGCCATTAAACAAAGAACGGGTGCGTCCGCGCACCAGCTCACTATCGAGAGGAACCAAACGGTTGCCCTCCAGGGTCAACCGCCCGCTGGGCACCTCCTCGATGATCGCCGCGTCGCCCGGGGCGAGACGGATCATACCGCCGTTTTCATTAACCACCGCCTGCGTCACCTGACAGGTTTTGGCGAGACGGGCGTGTTCGGAAATATGACGCAGCTCACCGTGTACGGGAACCGCAATCTTAGGACGGACACGTTGGTACATGCGCACCAGTTCGTCGCGCGCAGGATGGCCCGAAACATGGACGAAGGCGTCTTTTTCGGTCACCACATGAATGCCGCCACGCACCAGCCGATTTTGCATTCGCCCGATCACCACCTCGTTTCCGGGAATGATGCGCGATGAAAAAATAACCGTATCCCCCTCGTTCAATGTTAAACGCGGGTGATCGTCGGCGGCCATGCGCGCCAGAGCGGCGCGCGGCTCGCCCTGCGATCCGGTGCACACGATCAGGGTCTTGTCACGGGGCAGGAAACCGGCGTCGTCTTCTTCGAGGAATTTCGCGGTGTCTTGAAGGTAGCCGTTATCGCGCGCCGCCGCCACCATCCGTTGAAGAGAACGGCCGGACAAAACCACGTCGCGCCCACAAGCCTTGGCCGCACGAGCGACGGTTTCGATCCGGGCGACATTGGATGAAAAACACGTCACCACGACACGTTGATCGGCCGCGGCAATAATTTTGGTCAGGCTTTCGAGCAGGTCGCCTTCTGAACCCGATGTTCCCGGCGTGAAAACGTTGGTCGAATCGCAGACCATCGCGAGGACGCCCTCGTCACCCAGTTTTTCCAGCCCCGCTTCATCCGAAGCCGCGCCCAGGACGGGGTCGGGATCGAACTTCCAGTCCCCGGTATGCAGGACCGTGCCCAGCTTGGTGCGGATGGCGATCGCGTTGGGTTCGGGGATCGAATGGGTCAGCGTGATCAATTCCATATCGAACGGACCGACGGAAAATTTCCCGCCCAACGCAATGACCGTGATCTTGGCCTCTTTGACGAGTCCCGCCTCGGCCAGTTTGTGCCCGACGATCTGCGCCGTGAACGGGGTCGCGTAAATCGGCGGGCGTCCGATCTTTTCCCACAAGTGGGCGACCGCGCCGATATGATCCTCGTGGGCGTGGGTGAGCACCAGTCCCGCTAGGCGGTCCTTATGTTCGACGATATAGTGCGGGTCGGGCATCATCACATCGACGCCGGGCAGCATGGCGTCGCCGAAAGTAATGCCCAAATCGACCATTACCCATGTCACATCCCCCGGTGCGCCAAAGCCATAGAGGTTGAGGTTCATGCCGATTTCGCCTGCGCCGCCCAAGGGCAGAAACAACAGTTCTTCTTGTGCCATATAGATTATCTATGTCCGATTACGTTTGAAAATGGAATACAGACCGCGAAGGGTGAGATCGGGGTCCGCGCAAGAAATGACGTCGGTGGCGTCACTGAAGAGGGCCGCCAATCCCCCCGTCGCCACCACGTCCATGGGCTTGGCGTATTCGTCGCGTATACGCCGCACGATCCCCTCGATCATGCTGACATACCCCCAGAAAACGCCTGACTGCATGGCGGAGACGGTGCCCTTGCCGATGACGTGCTTGGGCTTGGCGATGGCGACGCGGGGCAATTGCGCCGCCGCCATGTGCAGCGCCTCAAGGGACAGATTGATCCCCGGCGCGATCACTCCGCCGATATAATCGCCGTTGTCGTTCATCACGTCGAACGTCGTCGCCGTACCGAAATCGACCACGATCAGCGGCCCGCCGTAACGCTCGAACCCGGCGATGACGTTGACCAAGCGATCGGCGCCGACCTCTTCGGGGTTGTCCATCAGCACGCGAATGCCCAGGTCGATCACGTCGCCCTCGCCAACCACCAAGGGGTCGCAGCCATAATACTTGCGGCACAGGGTTTTTAGCGTGAACAGGGATGACGGAACGACGCTGGCGATGATCGCGTGATGAATTTCCCGCGGTTCGATCTCCGCCAGCGCCAGCAATTGGTTCAGCCATACCCCCAACTCATCGGGCGTGCGCGCGCCGCCCGTCGAGGCGCGCCACTCCCCCTTCAAATCGCCGCCCGAATCAAAGACCGCGAAGACCGTGTCGGTGTTGCCTGAATCGATAGTTAACAGCATGGCTCCTCCTAGCACGTCTTGGGGGGACACCGCTAGAGCACGAAGGCGGCGAAGCTAAATAAATGCCGTATTCTCCCCGCCGATGCGCATCTCCTCGCCGTCCTCGCCTTCATTCACCATCCGAAGACGCGAATCTCAAGGGAACCATAATAGAGAAAAAATACAATACAATATAACGGGATGGCGGTTTTCTGGCGTCCCCAATACCGCCATGGAGTCAGGAGATTTCTACCGGTCGATCCGCCGGGAAGACTTCCCCGGCGACGATGCGCCGCCGCCCGCCCGCCATGTTCAAGACCAGGGCGCCATCTTCATCCAGGGTTTCGAAAATTCCTTCGAGGGTTTCCACGCCAAGGCGCACCCGAATGGGCTTTCCCAGACCCGCACCATGCGCCAGCCAAGCACGACGCACGGGGCCGAACCCCAAGGTCCGCCATGTCGCCATGTGGGTGAGAAAACGTTGTGCGACAGATTTTAGGATCGTTTCACTATCCAGACCATGCCCCCCTTCGCGGGCCATCGAGGTGACGGGATAATCCACATCCTCCGGTCCCGGGCAGTGAGCGACGTTGACCCCCATACCGATAATCATCCAGTCCAGATCACCGTTCGTATTCAGTGCCGATTCAACAAGAATTCCCGCGGCCTTCCGTCCCTCAATAAGCACGTCATTGGGCCATTTACAGGTCACGAAAGCGCTTCGTGGCAAGGCGTGGCGCATCGCGTCGGCGATCGCAAGAGAGGCGACGAAACCGATCTGCATGGCGCTTTCAGCCCGAATGGGGGGGCGCAAACATTCCGGGGAGCGATCAGGACTGATGAGAAAAGAGGCATGAAGATTGCCCTCGGGCGACATCCAATGTCGCCCCCGCCGGCCCCGCCCCGCCGACTGGCGGCGCGCCCATATCGCCAATGGTCCGCGGTCGCCGGCCTCGGCGCGACGCCGCGCCTCGGCATTGGTGCTGTCGATATCGTCAAACGCCAACACGCGAAAAAAATCAGGAAAAACGGGTGCGTCGGTCATCGGATCTGCCCGGGAGGGGCGTCCCCCCCGACCCCACGCCGGAGGGGAGCGCTCAAAAGCACTTAGAACAAGGCCCGCGACGCGACCGAAGCGACGTTTAATAGAGCCGACGGATAGATGAAAAACACCAAAATCGCCACCATCGAGATCAAAATCACCCACTTGACGCCTCGACCGATTTCGGTTTCCAAAGGCTCGCCCGGCGCATCAAAATACATGATCTTAACGATCCGAATATAGAAGAACGCCGACACGACACTGGCCAGCACGCCGATCACGGCCAATGCGTAGAGGTGGGCCTCGATCGCGGACAGGAAGATATACAGCTTACCGAAAAACCCTGCGAGCGGTGGAATTCCAGCCATGGAAAACATGAACACGGCCATCGCCGCGGCGACGAACGGATTGGTCCGCGATAGGCCCGCCAGATCGTAAATGTTCTCCACCATCCGATCGCCCCGGCGCATGGTCAAAATGCAGGCGAAGGTCCCGACGTTCATGAACAGATAGATCGCCATATAGACCAACACGCCGTTAACGCCCGACGCGTTGCCGACGGCGACGCCGATCAGGGCGTAGCCGACATGGCCGATCGAACTGTAGGCCATCATCCGCTTGATATTGCGCTGGTTGATCGCGGCGAACGCCCCCAGCAACATCGAGGCGATGGCGATCACGATCACGATCTGCTGCCACTGTGCGCTCAGATCGCCGAAGGGATCCATCAGAACCCGAATCAGCAAAGCGATCGCCGCCAATTTGGGGCCGATCGAAAAGAACGCGGTGACCGGCGTCGGCGCGCCTTCGTAGACGTCGGGCGTCCACATATGGAAGGGTACGGCGGAAACCTTGAACGCCAGACCGGCCAAAATGAAAACGACGCCGATCGTCATCCCCGGCGCGATCGTCCCGGCATGTTTGATCTGCCCGGCGATCGCGGCAAAGTCCACCGCGCCGCTAAAACCGTATATCAACGACGCACCGTAGAGCAGCATCCCGGACGCCAGAGCGCCGAGGACGAAATATTTCACCCCCGCTTCGGAAGAGCGCAAATCGTCGCGACGGAACGCCGCCAAAATGTACAAGCTAAGGCTCTGCATCTCCAGGCCAATATACAGAGAAATCAATGAGTTAGCGGAAACCATCATCATCATGCCCACGCTCGCAAGAAGGATGACGATGGCGTACTCGAACCGCGCGCTACCGTGACGTTCCATGTAATCCTGGCTAAGCACCAAGCAAAATGCCGAACCGATCAGGATCAGGATTTTAAAATAAACCGCGAAGGTATCGACGACGAACATGTTTTCGAACGTCACCATCCGTCCGCCCGATATGGTCACCACCAAGAGCACCGTCAGCAGCAAAACGATGACGCCCAGATTGGAAACCAATCGACCGGTCTTCGCCGCCCCCGATTTACCGGAAATGGCCTTGGTGGATGCCGTGGCGGCCCTTGGCGCGCCGTGAAACACCCCCACCATCAAAAGCGCCATGGCGGCGATGGCCATGAATATCTCCGGCAGGGCGGGAATCACATTGGGAAGTTCTGCGATCGGCATGGGCCGTCATCCTCCAAAAATATCACTATTGACCGACGAGCATGGAGACGGCGTGCGCCGCCAAGCCTCCGGTTTGCGCGCCAGTCTGCGCAGTGGTCACCTGACCGATCAGATTGGCCACGGAAACATGCATCACGTCCAGGAACGACGCCGGATAGATCCCCATCCACAGCACCAGGACAATCAGAGGGGCGAAGACAATTTTTTCGCGCAGACTCAAATCGAGCAATTTTTTAAGCTTGTCTTTATCCAAGACGCCGAAAACGACCCGGCGATAGAGGTACAGCATATACGCCGCCCCCAAGATCACCCCGGTCGCCGCCGCCGCCGCGACCCAACTGTTGACCTGAAACACCCCCATGAGAACCAGGAATTCACCGACGAAACCGCTGGTCCCGGGCAACCCCACGGAAGCCAGCATGAACACCATGAACACCAAGGCGTACGCGGGCATACGATGCACCAGACCGCCGTAGGCCGAAATTTCGCGGGTATGCACGCGATCGTAAATCACGCCGACCACCAGGAACAGGGCGGCGGACACGATGCCGTGGCTGAGCATCTGATAGATCGCGCCTTCGATCCCCATGGTCGTCAGGGTAAAGGTGCCGACGGTCACGAACCCCATGTGCGCCACCGAGGAATAAGCGATCAGCTTCTTCATGTCTTTTTGGACCAGGGCGACCAGGGAGGTATAGATCACCGCGATAATCGACAGGGTGAACACCAAAGGCGTGAAAAAATGGGTGGCTTCGGGGAACATCGGCAGCGAAAAGCGCAAGAAGCCATAACCGCCGAATTTCAACAGCACGCCGGCCAAGATCACCGAACCGCCGGTGGGCGCCTCGACGTGGGCGTCGGGCAACCAAGTGTGAACCGGCCACATCGGGACCTTGACCGCGAACGAGGCGAAGAACGCAAGCCACAGCCAGAACTGCATATCCGCGGGGAAATGCGCCTTCATCAGGGTCGGAATATCCGTCGTTCCGGCGTAAAAGTACATCGCCAGCAAAGCCAGCAGCATCAACACCGAGCCCAACAGCGTATACAGAAAAAACTTAAACGACGCATAAACCCGGCGCGGGCCGCCCCACACGCCGATAATCAAAAACATCGGGATCAAAACGGCTTCGAAGAAGATATAAAAAATAACAATATCCAGCGCGGCGAAGGTGCCCACCATCATGGTTTCCAGAACCAGGAAAGCGATCATGTATTCCTTGACCCGCTCCTTGACCGAACGCCAGCTCGCCAGGATGCAAATCGGCGTCAACAGGGTCGAAAGCAACACGAACAACATGGAAATCCCATCGACGCCCATGTGATAGGAAATGTTGTAGGCAGGCATCCAGGCGACCCGCTCTTCGAACTGGAACGCCGCCGTGGTCGGATCGAAGGCGAACCAAAGATACAGCGACAGCAAAAAGGTTCCGAACGAGGCCCAAAGCGCCGTCATTTTGGCGTTTCGGGCGACCACTTCTTCGTCTCCGCTGATCATCAGGATAAAGAACACCCCGACCAGCGGCGCGAAGGTCACGAAGGACAATATGGGGAACTGCGTCATGCGTTTTAACCCAACCTGCTAGATGAGATACCACGTCGCCATAAGCGCGACGCCGACCAACATGGCGAATGCGTAATGGTACAGGTATCCTGATTGAAGAAAGCTCGTACGATGGGCGATTTCCTCGCTCACGCTTGCGATCCCGTTGGGACCGACACCGTCGATAATCGCCTGATCGCCGGTTTTCCACAGTCCCCGGCCGATGAAGAAGGCGGGGCGGACGAACACGGCGTCGTACAGCTCGTCGAAATACCACTTGTTGTAAACGAAGGTGTAAATCGGCTTGAAGGCGGCGGCCAAAATCCCGGGAAGCGAGGGGATGAACATGTACATCACATAGGCGACGAAGATCCCCGCCCCGCCGACAACGGCGGGCAGATACTTCACCCAGGACGGCACATGATGGATGCCTTCCATGGCCGGATGGATGGGGAGAATCTTAATCGCCTCACCCCAAAACGCCTCGGATCCGGCGCCGATGAAGCTTTCGACAAAGAGCCACCCCGCCAGAAGCGCCCCCAAGGCGAGGACGATCAGGGGGATCAGCATCACCTTCGGGCTTTCGTGGACATGCGCCAGGACTTTCTCGTCGGCGCGCGAAGCGCCGTGGAAGGTCATCAAAATCAAGCGCCAGGAATAGAACGCGGTCAGAAACGCCGCCGCGATCCCCATCCAGAAAGCGTATCCGCCGACCGTGCTGTGAGCGGCGTAGGCGGCCTCCAAGATGGCGTCCTTGGAGAAATAGCCGGCGAACGGCGGAACGCCGGAAAGCGCCAGCGAGCCCACCCACATCAAGATATAAGTCACCGGAATCATCTTCCAGATGCCGCCCATCTTACGCATGTCCTGTTCGTCGGACATGGCGTGAATCACCGAGCCCGCACCCAGGAACAACAGGGCCTTAAAAAAGGCGTGGGTCATCAGGTGGAAAATCGCCGCCGAATAGGCCGAAACCCCGATGGCGAAAAACATATAGCCCAACTGCGAACAGGTCGAATAAGCGATCACCCGCTTGATGTCGTTTTGCGTGCAACCGATGGTGGCGGCAAAGATCGCGGTCGATCCGCCGACAATGGTAATGACGTTCAGCGCCGTTTGCGAATATTCCAGCAGCGGCGACATCCTGGCCAGCATGAACACCCCGGCGGTCACCATCGTCGCGGCGTGGATCAAGGCGGAAACCGGCGTCGGGCCTTCCATGGCGTCGGGCAACCAGGTATGCAACCCCAACTGAGCCGATTTGCCCATGGCGCCGACCAGAAGCAACAATCCGATCACGGTCAGAGCGTGGAACTGACCGCCGAAGACATTCAAGGTCGCCGAAGCAAGTTGCGGGGCATGGGCGAAGATCGTTTCAAAGTTGACCGAGCCGAAGACCTGATAAGTAGCGAAGATACCGAGGGCGAAGCCAAAGTCGCCGACCCGGTTGACGACGAACGCCTTGATCGCGGCGGCGTTGGCGCTGGGCTTGGAATACCAGAACCCAATCAGAAGGTACGACGCCAAACCGACGCCCTCCCAGCCGAAAAACAGCTGCACCAGATTGTCGCTGGTCACCAGCATCAGCATGAAAAAAGTAAACAGGCTGAGATAGCTCATGAAGCGGGGCACGTCGGGGTCGTGATGCATGTAGCCGATCGAGTAAATATGCACCATCGCCGAAATCGTGGTGACCACGATCAACATCACCGCCGTCAGGGTATCGATCTTAAGCGCCCAGCTGAAATCGAGATTACCGGAATGGATCCAGGTAAACAGGGTTACGACATGGGCGTTGCCGCCGAAAATGACCTCCTTGAAGGTGATCCACGCCAGCACCATGGCGATCAGCAAGCCCGCCGAGGTCACCCACTGGGCGAGCCGGTCCAGATTGTGCTTGCGCGCCTTGTCCTCGGGCGAAACCGGCAGGAAGGCGATAATCCCGGCGATCACGCTGGCCAGAAGCGGCAGGAAAACGATGGAAGCAATCATGATGGTCCTACCCCTTCATCGCATGGATGTCTTCGACCGCGATCGAGCCGCGATTACGGAAGTACACCACCAAAATCGCCAGGCCGATGGCGGCCTCGGCGGCGGCGACGGTTAAAATAAAGACGGAAAAAACCTGTCCGACCAGATCGTTCATGAACGATGAAAAGGCGACAAAATTAATGTTCACCGCAAGCAGCATCAGTTCGATCGACATCATGATGACGATGACGTTTTTGCGGTTGAGAAAAATCCCGAAAATACCCAGCGTGAACAAAATCGCCGCCACGCTGAGGTAATGGCCAAGCCCGATTTCCAACATCAGATGCCCCTTCCGCTCTCGACTTTTTTCAATTCCACGCTGTCCTCGGGACGCCGCGCGATCTGATCGGCGATGACCTGCTTACGCACGCCGGTGCGCCGGCGGTGGGTCAAAACGATGGCCCCGATCATGGCGACCAGCAGGATCAAGCCCGACGCTTCGAACAGGTAGATGTAATGGGTGTACAGCAACGCGCCCAGCGCCTGGGTATTGTGAATATCGGCGGGATGGGGGGCCATCGCTTGAAGCCCGTGCAACGCACCGGGCGCCATCTTCCAGGCCCCGACGATGAACAACAGTTCGGCCAGCAAAAGCAAGCCGACCGCCCCGCCGATCGGTAAATAGTTCAAAAAGCCCTGGCGCAGTTCGACGAAATTGATGTCGAGCATCATCACCACGAATAAGAACAGCACGGCGACCGCTCCGACGTAGACCACGACCAGGATCATCGCCAGGAATTCCGCGCCCAACAGCACGAACAATCCCGCGGCGTTGAAAAAAGCCACGATCAGGAACAACACCGAATGAACGGGATTCTTCGCCGATATCACCAGAACTCCCGACGCCACGGCCAAAATGGCGAACAGATAAAAGGCCAAGCCTTGGATAATCATCGTTTCCCCAACCTCATCAACGGTACGGCGCGTCAGCGGCAATCCGCTCCGCGATTTCGGTTTCCCAACGCTCGCCGTTGGCGAGCAGCTTGTCTTTGTCGTACAAAAGCTCTTCGTGCGTTTCGGTCGCGTACTCGAAATTCGGCCCTTCGACGATGGCGTCCACCGGGCAGGCTTCCTGACACAGGCCGCAATAGATGCATTTGGTCATGTCGATGTCGTAGCGCGTGGTGCGCCGCGAACCGTCGGCGCGCGGCTCGGCCTCGATGGTGATCGCCAGGGCCGGGCAAATCGCTTCGCACAGCTTGCAGGCGATGCACCGTTCCTCGCCGTTGGCATAGCGCCGCAGAGCATGTTCGCCGCGAAAGCGCGGGCTGATCGGCCCTTTTTCATAAGGGTAGTTCAGCGTCACTTTCGGGCGGAACATATAGCGTAGGGTCAGCCACATTCCGGCCACCAATTCGGACAAAAACGCGGTGCGAACGCTTCGGTCGATGAAACTCATTTAATCGCTCCTCTCATCAACCACTGATCGGGGTCAGGCCGAAGGTCACCAGGACCCCCGCCACGACGACAACGGCAAGCAGGGACACCGGCAGGAAGACCTTCCAACCCAGGCGCATCAACTGATCGTAGCGATAGCGCGGGAAGGTGGCGCGAACCCACAGGAAAAAGAACAAAACGAAGGCGGTCTTGAGGGCGAACCACACCGGACCGGGAAGCCAGTTGAACGGCGCGATATCAAGCGGCGCAAGCCAGCCGCCGAGGAACAGGATCGTGGTCATCCCGGCCATCAAGATCATGTTGGCGTATTCGCCGAGGAAGAACATGGCGAAGCTGATCCCCGAATATTCGACGTTGAACCCAGCGACCAGTTCGGACTCCGCCTCGGCGAGGTCGAACGGATGACGGTTGGTTTCGGCCAACGTCGAGACGAAGAAGATCACGGCCATGGGAAACAGCGGGACGACGAACCAGACCGTCTTTTGCGCCATCACGATGTCGGTCAGGTTCAACGAACCGGCGCACAACAACACGGTGATGATGACCAACCCCATCGATACTTCGTAGGAGACCATCTGCGCCGCGCTGCGCATCGAGCCCATGAAGGCGTAGCGGGAATTGGACGACCAACCGGCCATCAAGATGCCGTACACGCCGAGCGAGGAAATGGCGAACAAGAACAAGATGCCGACATTGATATTGGCCAACACCATCCCGGCGTCGAAGGGGATCACCGACCAGGCGACCAACGCCAGGGCGAAGGTCAGGACCGGGGCGATGAGAAACACCCCCCGATCGGCCCCGGTGGGGATGACCATTTCCTTGAGGAACAGCTTGGCCCCGTCGGCGAGCGGCTGCAACAAGCCAAACGGGCCGACCACGTTCGGCCCCTTGCGCAGGTTCATCGCACCGATCACCTTGCGTTCGGCGTAGGTCAGATAGGCGACCGCCACCAGGACCGGAAGAACGATCGCCACGATCTTGATCAAAATCCACAAAATCGGCCACAGATATGCGTTCCACAGCTCAACCATGGGTGCCGGTCCTTTCTTCGTCTTCGTTTAAGAAAGTGTCGATGCACTTGGCCATCGTAATCGACGCCCGTGAAATCGGGTCGGTGCGGTAGAAATTCTCGACGCAGGAAACCAGCGGATGATCCGAGAAAACCTCCCCCTCGCCCGACAAGGGAAGCCACTTTGCCGGTGTGATCGCGTCTAACGTCGCGAAGACGGGATTGACCTCGGTCATCCGGCGGCGCACCTGATCCAGATTGTCGTAAGGCAGGGGTTTTCCCAAAACCGCGGACAGGGCGCGCACGATGGCCCAATCCTCACGCGCCTCTCCGGGCGGGAACACGGCGCGAAGGGTGCGCTGCACGCGCCCTTCGGTGTTGACGTAGGTGGCGTTTTTCTCGGTATAGGCGGCGGCGGGCAAAATGACGTCGGCGCGATGGGCCCCGACATCGCCGTGATGGCCCTGATAAACGACGAAGACATCGCCAAGATCGCTCATGTCTATTTCATCGGCGCCCAGTAGATAAAGCACCTCGATCGCGCCGCTCTTCGCCGCCTCGGCGATGGCGGGGGCCGCAAGCCCCCCTTTGGCGGGCACGAAACCGATATCCAGGCCGCCGACCCGGGCCGCGGCGCCGTGCAACACGTTAAACCCGTTCCAGCCGTCCTTGACGACGCCCAGTTTTTCCACCAAGGCGCTCAACAGAGCCAAGATCGCCGCACCATCGGCTCGGGCCAGCGCCCCCTGCCCGACGATCACCATCGGCCGCGCGGCGCCCTTGAGAACGTCGGCGAAGGGATGCCCGCCGCCCGCGATGTCCCGCAAGACACCCAGGCCGTCGCCCAAATGTTCGTGACGGTAGGTAAGGTCCGCCTGGGGCCCGACGGCGGCGATTTTGACGCCGCCCTTAAGGTATCTTTTACGCAGGCGCGCGTTGATGATCGGCGCTTCGAGGCGCGGGTTCGACCCGACGATGAGCACGGCGTCGGCCTCGTCGATCCCGGCGATGGTGGAATTGAACAGGTAACCGCCCCGATTGGCCGCGTCCAGAGGGGCGCCGTCCTGACGGCAATCGATGTGCGGGGAACCCAGGTTGACCATCAGGTCCTTGAGGGCGCACATCGCCTCGACATCGGCCTGATCGCCCGCGATCGCCGCGATTTTATCGCCGCCGAGCGCCGCGACGCGGATTTGGATCGCGGCGAACGCTTCGTCCCAGGTGGCGGGGGCCAGCTTGCCGTCCTTGCGCACATAGGGCGTGTCCAGGCGCTGACGCTTCAACCCGTCATAGGAAAAACGCGCCTTGTCGGAAATCCATTCCTCGTTGACGTCTTCGTGCAGGCGCGGCAGGACGCGCATCACCTCGTTACCCCGGGCGTCGATGCGGATGTTGCTGCCCACGGCGTCGGTCACGTCGATGCTTTCGGTTTTTTTCAGTTCCCACGGACGCGCGGTAAAGGCGTAAGGGGCGCTGGTCAACGCGCCCACCGGACACAGATCGATCATGTTGCCCGACAGTTCCGACGACAACGCCCGGCCGACATAGGTGCCGACCTCCATATGTTCGCCGCGTCCGGTCGCCCCCAGTTCGGGAACCCCGGCGATCTCGGTGGCGAAACGGATGCACCGGGTGCAATGGATGCACCGGGTCATGGTGCCGTTGATCAGGGGACCGAAATTTTTGTTCTCGACCGCGCGCTTTTCTTCGTTGTAGCGCCCATGATCCGCGCCGTAGGCCATCGCCTGGTCTTGTAGGTCGCACTCCCCGCCCTGATCGCAGATCGGGCAGTCGAGGGGATGGTTGATGAGCAAAAACTCCATCACCGATTGGCGCATTTTCTTGACCGCGTCGGTATTGGTGCGGATCACCATGCCCTCGCCGACAGGCTGGGCGCACGAGGCGACGGGCTTGGGCGCCCGCTCCATCTCGACCAGGCACATCCGGCAGTTTCCGGCGATCGTCAGACGTTCGTGATAACAAAACCGGGGGACTTCGGCGCCGGCCTGTTCGCAGGCCTGAAGTACCGTCATCCCGGCTTCGACCTCGATCTCCTTGCCGTCAATCGTGAGCTTCGGCATTCGGGGCGTTCTCCTTAAAACTTACGCGGCCTGGCCTGTTTTCTTAACCTGGCTTGCGACAATTTTCTTTTCGATCTCGGGGCGAAAATGACGGATCAGACCTTGGATCGGCCAGGCCGCCGCATCGCCCAACGCGCAAATGGTGTGACCTTCCACTTGACGGGTGACTTCCTCAAGCAGATCTATTTCCTCGATCGAGGCATTGCCCTCGGCCATCCGCGCCATCATCCGCGCCATCCACCCGGTACCTTCGCGGCACGGCGTGCATTGACCGCAGCTTTCATGTTTATAAAACGCCGACAGACGGGAAATCGCGCGCACGATATCGGTGGATTTGTCCATCACCATCACCGCCGCGGTCCCCAGGCCCGAGCGCACCTCGCGCAGGCTGTCGAAATCCATCAAAACGGTGTCGCAAATTTCCTTGGTCAACACAGGCACGCTGGAGCCGCCCGGAATCACGGCCAATAAATTGTCCCAACCGCCGCGCACACCGCCGCAATGTTTTTCCAGGAGCGTCTTCAGAGGAATGCCCATCTCCTCTTCGACGGTGCACGGATTGTTGACGTGACCGGAGATACAAAACAGCTTGGTGCCGGTATTCTTTTCCCGACCGAGACCGGCGAACCAGGCGCCGCCACGGCGCAGAATTTCCGGCACGACGGCGATCGATTCGACGTTGTTAACCGTCGTCGGGCAACCGTAAAGGCCGCAGTTCGCGGGAAACGGCGGTTTTAGGCGAGGTTGCCCTTTTTTACCTTCGAGGCTTTCGATCAGCGCCGACTCCTCGCCGCAGATGTACGCGCCCGCACCGAGGTGGACGTACATGTCGAAATCCCACCCCGACTTGCAGGCGTTCTTGCCGATTAGACCGGCGTCATAGGCCTCGTCGATGGCGCGTTGTAGGGCTTCGGCCTCGCGGTGAAATTCGCCGCGGACATAGACATAGCAAGCCTTGGCGCCGATCGCGAAGGATGCGATCAGCGCACCTTCGACCAGCTTGTGCGGTTCGGCGCGCAAAATTTCACGATCCTTACAGGTGCCCGGCTCGCCCTCGTCGGCGTTGACCACCAGATAATGGGGCCGTCCGTCGCTTTCCTTGGGCATGAACGACCATTTCATGCCGGTCGAAAAACCGGCGCCGCCACGCCCGCGCAGGCCCGAGGACTTGACTTCGTCGATGATCCAGTCGCGGCCCTTGGCGATGATCTTCGCCGTGCCGTCCCAATCGCCGCGCGATTGCGCCCCCTTCACGGAGGTGTCGTGCAGACCGTAGATATTGGTGAAGATGCGATCCTTATCCGACAACATTCAAGCATCCTCCCCTTTTAGCGTGGTTAGGCCGGTCGCGGGCTCGCAGCCTTTGCGCCCGCTTTGCGATCCCGTCTTGGGACGTTCGCCCCGGGCCAGGGCGTCGAGCAGGTCCTCGACCGCCTGGGGCGTCAGATCCTCGTAATAATCGTCGCCGATCTGCAGCATCGGGGCGTTGACGCAAGCGCCCAGACATTCCGCCTCGGCCAGGGAAAATTCGCCGTCGGCGGTGGTTTCACCAACATCGATGCCGAGCTTGTTCTTACAGGTCGAGACCACCTCGTCGGAGCCGCGCAACCAACACGGCAGGTTGGTGCACACCTCGATATGATGGCGACCGACCGGCTTCAGGTTGTACATGGTGTAAAACGTCGCCACCTCGTAGACCCGGATCGGCGGCATCGA